>CAZHTX010000501.1:0-4475 GCA_964535475.1 uncultured Pirellulaceae bacterium | reverse complement strand
TTGCCAGCATGAAATTCTTTGCCCGCAACACACCGTCGCGGAAAGATCGAGCTGGTGCGGAAGCGGTAGCCCCCAAATAGCCAGCGGGTTGATCGCGGCAAGCGGCAGACCTCACCGAGCATCCGGCGAAAAAAAAATTGACGTCGGGGGGCGCTGAGAGTGCGCGCCGAACCGTAAAAAATCCGCAAAAGCAGCCCAAAATTGCTCGCCTCTGTCTAATTTTCCCACGTCAAGAACCGCCACCGGCCCCAAATTCACCTCGCGGCCCCCGCTCAAGCGAAATCAGCGGGACCTGTCCCCGTACAAAACCAAATCAGCGGGACCTGTCCCTGTACAGTCTTTGCTTCCCCTGACGGCGAAATGTCGGCCGGTGACGAACAGGAAGCGGCCACGCTGTTGGGAGGCGAGTCAGAAACGGATGCGCACTCCTTGCCCACACGCTTGCCCGGGCCTGCCGTCGGCAGCGCAACGACGACTTCGATTTTTTCCAAACGATCTGCTGGCGAGGGGCTGGGCAGCTATTTTCAGCCACGCCAGATCGGCAGCTGGAAATTCGGTTCGATTGTGGGTGCTTCTCACCCGCACCTGGACCGAGACGCGATCCTCTTTGTGCTCGATGAAGCCCACGCAGAGAACGAGGGCCTGCGAACATGGTTCATGGATTCGGCACGCAAGCTGGCAAGCGTTCCAGATCCGCACATTGCGGTGACTATTCTCGAAGCTGTCAATTCCCCACGGGCGACCTTCGTAGCCATCGCGAAACGCGAGTTCAGCTCCATTGAGAGTTTAACCGAAGCTTATCGGCAGCAAGACTTGCAACACGAAGGTGATGCGTTAGCCAAGCATTTTAAGTCGCTGCTGTGTGGGCTGGAAAAATTGCACAATGCGGGAATTGTGATCGGAACAATCCAACCGAACAGCTTTGGTGGGGTGGATTCGGAAAATTCCATCGTCATATTACCTTGCCAGAACGGTTTTCCCGGCGAGTCTACCGTTACCGAAGCGGGGAGAACAACCTGCGCTCAAAAATCGATACGACACAGAGACTATCAAGATTTGGCGGATGCGTTCTTGCGGGCAATATTGGGAGCAGCGTCACAGCAGCCGTTGCCCAAAGTGATCACGCGCAAGGAGGTACGCAAGCGAATGCCACTTGTTAATCCGGGTCTGGCTCGCTTGTTAACCAAAATGAGCCAACAGGGTACGCCGCCGGATAAAATATCGGCTCTCAATCGGCAACTGGACGTGCTTTCCCGACAGTCTCTCCGACCGGTCAGTTGGGGTGATCGGATTGGCACCTTGTTGTATGACTGCGCCCTCTACGGAGGAGTCCCGTTTGCCGGCATGCTGATCTCTGAGTTTCTGATCGCCGGGCTGGGAGGTAAGCTCGTCAGCACCATCGCCCTCATCTTCCTTCTCATCTTCCTTGTGGGCTGGACGAGCTTTGTGCTGTTGGCCAGCGAGCCTTTGTTTAACGCCACTCCCGGTAGGAAACTACGAGGTCTGTTCTTGGTCAGGGAAGATGGCCAGCCTACATCACGGCGGCGTCTATTTGCGCGTTCATTGGTACGACTCGCAACTTGGGCAGCGCTGACGTTGCTATTGAGCGTCGTTCTCCAAATCGTGATCGGCCTCGCTGGTCGGAGTCCGTGGAGATATTCGGCAGACGATGTCTTCGAGTTTTTTTCCTGCCTCGCTAGCGGCCATCCTAGCTGTTTACTCCACCGCATTGTTCCTGGGCGGTCGTCCCTTCCACGATTGGCTCACGGGCATCCGGTTAGTTCGTTATGTGAGTATCGAATCAACCGCCCAAAACGCTGAAACACTCACGCGACCAGGTCACAACGCCGTTGTCGAATTCCAGAGTGATCATCGCAACGGGAACACCATTGATCAATACCGACTCGGTGGGGAACTAGGGCGGGGAGGCATGGGCGCCGTCTACCATGCTTGGGACACCGTATTGGGACGCGAAGCCGCTGTCAAAGTTATCTCGCTTGCTTCCGTCGGTAACGGCGAAGCCCTGCCTCGTTTCGAACGCGAGGCGAAGTTGGTCGCGATGCTAAACCATCCCAATATCGCCAATGTCTACGGAGTGGGCATCTGGGATGACCAACCCTATATGGCAATGGAATATGTTGCGGGCCAAAATTTTAGTGAATTAACCGCGGAGCATGGTCCACTGCCTGTTGCGACTGCTTGGGACTTGATAACACAAGCGGCCCGCGGGCTGGGGCACGCATCCCAGCGGGGGATTGTGCACCGCGATGTCAAACCATCGAACTTGATGGTGACCTCGACGGGAACTGTGAAAGTGATGGACTTTGGTATTTCCAAAGGTCGTAGTGATGAAGCTGAGCAGCTAGAACCAAGTTCCAGCCCGCACGAAACTTCCAGCCGCATCATCAATTTGCTACGACCCGACGAGACAGACACGAAAGGCGGCGGCCAGTCATTGACGCGAACCGGCTCCGTGATGGGAACACCGCAGTACATGTCGCCGGAGCAAGCACAGGGAATCCAGCTGGACACACGCAGTGATATCTACTCATTGGGCTTGAGCTTGTATTGCTTGTTGGCGGGCAAGCCTCCTTTCGCTTCTACGGAGTTCTATGATTTATTGGTCAAGCAGTGCACCGAATCGCCGCTGCCGAAGAATCTGCTCACCCGTGAACAGCAAGCATTATTGGACCGCATGCTGGCCAAGGATCCGGCCGAGCGTTACCAAGATTTTTCCTCACTCGTATCGGCCTTGACCGAGTCTGCGCCGCAACCCCTCCGCTTGGCACCGGCTGCACCACGAGTCGGAGCCGCTTTGCTGGATAGCGTCGTTTCGAGCGTTCTCATGATTGCTCTGGAGCTTCTCTGGGGCCTTGTGGGAACAGTAAACACTCCGCTCGTTCGATTGGTCTTACTTCTCTCGCCTTGCGCCTATTTGCTGATACCCATGCGCTATTATGGCTGCACGTTCGGCAAGTGGCTGTTGAAGCTTCGTGTGCGTCCTTTGGAAGGAAAACGTTTGACTTGGCGGCAGACGTTCATCCGCTGCTTAGTGAAGTGGCCACAATATCTGATCGGAGCCGCTTTAGTCGCCCTCATCCCCGTCCTTGCCGTCGATACAGCGGTCACCGCAAGCGGCGCGTTGGGTTTTTCATTCTCGTCTATTACGCCATCGGCATCACCATTCTCTGCCGTCGCGCCGATCGACGGACGCTTCACGATTTAGCTGCGGGGACGCATGTTGTCAAACTGCCGGGCTTCCGCGCGCATAAAAGGTGATTAACAGTTTAGTTCATTTCTGGCACGACTGAGGTCGCGGGTTGGGGCGGATTAGGGTAGGTGATCGGTATCTCTGGAATGGATGCCGATGAAGTTTTGCCTTTACCCAACCCTTGAATATTCTTGTGGAAACGTCAGTCGATGCCCGCATCTGGATGGCGCGGCGATTATGTCGTTGGTGCAGATTGCGAACCACAGCGGGCAGACAATTGAGCATTTATATCGCCAATTGGATGCTGAGCGTGAACGGAACAGTCGGCTTGTCAATGAGAACCTGCAAGAGGATATCATCGACAACGTCTATCGTGTCATGTGTTATCAACATGAAGCGACGAAGTGCGATGATTGCGGTCGGCATGTTCAAAAGGTTGGCGAGGGTGAGATTCTCGGCAGCCGGATCGGGCCCGAGCTTCGATCGATTGCGGCTTGGCTTCGCAACGGGATCGGCATTACCTATCGCAAGGTTCCGCAGGTCATCGAGGAACTTTATGGCGTGAGCTTCACGATCTTAGGGAACGATTTCACGGGCACGCTGGTGACTGATTGCTACAGCGGCTACTTCGCGTCAGTCGCCGGTGCGAAACAGAAATGCTTGGCTCATGTCGCACGCAAAGCTTGAGCGTGTACCGATTCAGGTGCGGGCCGGATGGCGAAACTGATGACTGTCGCCGACGCGCTATCCTGAGTAAAGGCGGGACGCATCGCACGTCTTTGGCAGACTGCCAACCTCGCATTCACGATGAATCTGCAACTCGAACAAAACTTGATTCGAGTCTGTTTACAGCTGCGCCAATCCCGATCCGCATCGATTTAGAAATTCTCCAGCGGTCAACGGTCTCAGGCCGTCACTCGCTCCGTTACGAGCACAATAGTGCATTTCGAATCAGCCCCGCCTAGCTCAGCAGAACCGCAAATGAACTTAACTGTTACGCGACAGGGATAATCCAATGGAGGGGCTGGTCCTGCCAGAGGAAAATTGGTGTGTCAAGTTTTTCAAGAAGTTTTGAATTAAGGGCGTGCGATCCAAATGGTACTTAATCCGCAGCAAATACCCCGAGCAAGGACAGGTTCCATCGAAATTAAGCTTGAATCAGGTTGTCTGCGCTGGTGTATAGATTTTAGGCGATCCGGATTGCGCTTAGCCGGCTGAAGCCGGTACACCAGCGTGCGCTGGTGTCTAGCCTTTGGGCGATCCG
>CAZHTX010000500.1:3111-4482 GCA_964535475.1 uncultured Pirellulaceae bacterium | reverse complement strand
GAGTCCTCAACGGGCTGCGGCAATCAAGGGCCCGGCCCCTTGGTCCAACAAGCTCTCAGCAACTTTTACCCCTAATGCTTCAGCGGCGAGCATCTCGGGCTGCGGGCAATCGATCGCCGCGGTCGTCTCCAAACGTGTTTGGCCATCGAGTGAAAGAACAGCAGCACGTAGCGTGAGTGTGGCGTTTTCAACGCGAGCGAGCGCGGCCACTGGCGCTAAACAGCCGGCCTTCAGTTCGCGGAGGACAGCACGTTCCGCAGTCACGCAAGCAAACGTGCTGTGCGAATTCAACGTCTGCAACGCGTCCTTGCTCAATTGATCGTCGGGACGTATCTCCAACCCCAACGCGCCTTGGCCTGGGGCGGGCAGCATCCAGTCAAGGGAAAGTCGCTGGGCCGTATGATTCTCCAGCCCCAGACGCAACAAACCGGCCTCCGCCAAAATCACCCCATCGAACCCCTCCCCCGCCAGCTTTTCGAGTCGCGTCTGCACGTTGCCACGGATCGCTTCGATCTGTAAATCGGCGCGTTGGGAAAGCATTTGTGCCGCCCTTCGTCGGCTGCCGGTGCCGAGACGGGCGCCAGCGGGCAATTGCTCAAAGGAAATTCCATCCGCCGTGATCAAGCAATCAGCGACCGGAGCTCGCGTCGGCACAGCAACCAATTCGAGCCCCGTGTCGAGTTGAGTGGGCAAGTCTTTGAGGCTGTGCACGGCAACATCCGCTTCCCCCGAGAGAACCGCCTGTTGGATTCTTTTGGTGAATAAGCCAACAGTTTGTGAGCCATCAATCGTCTGTTGATTTACGTCGCCTTCGCTGGTGAGAAGAACTAATTTGACCTCGTGACCGGCATCACGCAGGGCGGCAGCAACCCAATCGGCTTGCCAGCGGGCCAAGGGACTTCGGCGAGTGGCGATTCGTATCATCAGAAATTATTTCCTTCGCCCTGTTGGGCAGCTATTCTGTAGGGTGTTCACTAGCAAGCACGTTGTCGGCCACTATCGCCAGATTGCGGATTTCACCCTTTGGCAATAGTCGTTCTGGCTGGGTTTGCGTATAATCCCAGGTTGTTAGTCGCAGTAATTGGACTCAGGCCGAAGTCTGAATCTTGACTTGTCTCTCTTGGTACGGGAATCCCCTCAGTGGTTTCCAACGGCGGCGGACCGCAAGGCGATCGTGACGAAGAACGTGCGGATGAGCATCCCCGCATGTTTCGCGGAGACGGTAAAGCCAATGAATCGAGTCAACCGGTGGGTAACGATGGTAGCGAGGATAAGCCCCAAGAATGGGCGGCCGACTTGGCTGACAATGCTGCCAATGACAATGCTGCCAATGACAATGCTGCCAATGACAATGCTGCCAATGACAATGCT
>CAZHTX010000500.1:0-3011 GCA_964535475.1 uncultured Pirellulaceae bacterium | reverse complement strand
GCTAATGACAATGCTGCTAATGACGATGTTGCTAATGACGATGTTGCCAATGGTACGCCAAACCAACAACCCGCTACCAGTGGGGAGCCTCCGCACGAGCACCCCCAATGCGAACTGCCGCTAACCGTTGCAGATGTGGATTCGGGACCGCAGATTAATTTGGAGGGGCAGCTCACCGCCAGTCAAGATCCGCTCGAGATGACCGCCACCCAGGAATTAGGTGTTTCGAGTCAAGATGGCGGGTCGGGGGGAAGCCAGGATTTCGAGCTCGATCTGAACGCCCAGGATATCCCCAGGCAGCTTGGCGAGTACGCCATCGAATCGTTGCTTGGTGCCGGCGGGATGGGGCGAGTCTACAAGGCCGAGCACGTACGGATGGCTCGCGTGGTGGCATTGAAGACATTGTCCCCGGAGCGGATGCGGGCCCAAGAAGCGGTGCGGCGATTTTATTCCGAAGTCCGCGCGGCCGCTCGCTTGCTGCATCCCAATATTGTCACGGCTTTCGATGCGGGAGAGATCGACGGGGCACATTATTTGGCAATGGAGTACGTTGAAGGAGAAACTTTTTCTCAGCTTGTCGGGCGACGCGGCCCCTTGCCGGTGCTCGAAGCGGTCAAGTGGATTCGCGGTGCGGCGACCGGTTTATCGTTCGCCCACGCTGCCGGGATCGTGCACCGGGATGTCAAACCGGGCAATCTAATGCTGGCGCTTGACGGCACCGTGAAAGTGCTCGACTTGGGATTGGCTACGATCCGTCACGACGAGTTGGAACAGCCTTCACGACGCGGCTATTTGGTTGGTACGTTCCAGTACATCGCTCCGGAACAACTGGAGAACCCGGACGCGGTTGACAGTCGAGCGGACATTTATTCGCTCGGTGCGACGCTGTTTTTTCTGCTCGCCGGTAGGTCGCCTTACGCGGGCGAAATGCTGGAACAACTAAGACAACACCGCGAAGGGCCGATCCCCGATTTGTTCAGCGTCCGCCGCGACGTTGACTTGCGATTGGATCACATCTTCCAACGAATGATGGCCAAGCGGCCGCAGGATCGCTACAGCTCGTTAGCGGAAACACTGGAAGACATCAACGCTTGGATGGCCGCCGGCGGAACGCCCGCTTGGCTGGCGGGCATCGGTCCGGTGTTCTCACCGGGCGAGATGCCGACGGCCAATGATGCTCCCTCAACGACTTCAAATTCCCATTTGGCTCTCGGCATCGACTTGGGAATGACTCACATTGCGGCCGCGATTTCGGACCCCACCGGCGTGTTGGAACTCGCCTCAGCAGGTGGCCCGCAGGGGCCAACTTTGCGAGCTGCTTTGTCGAGTCATGCCGGCCGTCTGGTGTATGGCGAAGAGGCGATGCAACATCGACTCGATCATCCCCAAGCCTTGGTGCATAGCGCCCATCTTTATCTTGGCCAGTCGCGACTCGTCCGGCGAGTGATGGACCGACAATGCCCGCCGGAAGTCTTGTTGGCGATGATGCTGCGGCAAGTTCGCGTAACTGCGTGGCCGCGTAAAGGACGCCCCGCCGTCGTCGCGCTCACGGTCCCCGCTTGTTACGATCAATTACATCGCCGTTCCATCCTGCATGCTGCTCAAATCGCTGGCTTTCACTCAATCCGGCTTGTCGATCGCGGTTTGGCAGCCGGGCAAAGCCAACTCCACCCGGAATTGGCCGCCGGGCCGCTACCAGCCGCCGGGGATCTGCAACATTGGGTGGTGGCCAGTTTGACTGGACTGGGCTGCGAAGCGATGGTCCTGCGGCACATCGGGGGACGGTTGGAAACGATTTCAACCGCCGGAACTTGGTTAGCCGGTGCGTTAACCTGGCAACGACGTTTAATCGACCTAGTGGCCGAGCAATGTGTGCAATTGCATGGCGTCGATCCCCGGCAAAGGTTGCGAGACGCCAGTCGTCTGCAACAAGCGTGCGAAAAAGCCAGCAAAGAACTGCTGCTCCGCGAACAGGTCGCTATTCAATTTCGGGCTGCCGGAAAAACTCGCACCGTCCCCGTCTCGCGCGCCATGTTAATTGCCGCGGGCAACGGTTTGATTACCAGGTTGTTGGAAGCGGTCAGCCAAGCGATTGCCAAAGCTAATATCACCACCGATCAAATCGAACGGATTCTAACCATCGGTTCCCTAACGCGTTTGTCGCATGTGCGGAAGTCGCTGGTCGACCTGCTGAGCCGCCCCGACGGTAACTCTCCCATCGAAATTATTCCCGTCGATCGTCGTGCGCTGGCCCAAGGCGCGGCGCTAGTTGCTGCCGCCGAACTGCCGGGACGTGAAGGAGCCGCCAGGCCACCGCAGGCCGCCGCGACTTATGACTTGGGTTTGCTGGCTTACCTACCTGGGAAATCACAATCAAGCACGTTTCCGGTCATTCCTCAAGGCACCGCCTTGCCAGCTCGGACCGGTCGCCGGCTGAATCGCAATAGTTCCACTGCCGACACCCGTTCGCTTACCATTGTCGAGTCGGCGGGAGGCATCGATCATCCTTGGCGATCGCTCGGCTCACAACCTCTTCCCGACTTGCCGCCGGAAACACCTTTGGAAGTTATCTTCGAAGTCAACATCGATGGCTTGTTGACACTCCGGCTCCGCAACGGCAGCACGGGCGAAACCTCGCGGTTGCCAAACTTTCCGGCCCCCTTACTGTCGCCCGAGCAATTGCAAAGTTGGACGGAATGGGTCGAAGATATCGTGCTCACTCAGTAGCACTGCGGCTGAATCGTTTAACAAGTCGCTGTTAAAACTCGATCGCCAAGTTGTCCGCGGCCAACGTGGTGTTGGCAAACAACCGCCGAGCGACAGCCACATCGACCGGATCGTCAGTCGTCTCCAGCGGATTGATGTGGGCTAGCAGTAATTGCCCGACCTCGGCTGTCCGCGCGATCTCGGCTGCTAGACTTGTCCAGGAATGCCCCGTCTTGATCGCCCACTCGCGGGCCGAGTCGCGAAAGTTACACTCGTGTAACAACAGATCAACGTTGTGAATCCGC
>CAZHTX010000499.1:2194-4523 GCA_964535475.1 uncultured Pirellulaceae bacterium | reverse complement strand
ATGCGATGACGGCGGAAATGCGTCGGCAGATGACACAGAAATATCAGGTTCAGTTCTGAACGGTCGGGGATCAACAGCGTCCTCAAGACCGAGGCCGAGCAGAGAAAAACGTTTTTTTCAAGAATCGTGGGCGGGCGATTCGTCTCACCCTGCAGGATTGCCAACCCTGTCGCGTTTGTTTCGCAGCCAATGCTAGCTCGCGTGGCCGCCGCGCGGATGCGAGCGTTGAGGGGTCATCTAGTTCCCCCGGCTTCGGCCTTGCCAATGGCTCAAATTCCAGCAACTGAATCGGGCTAAGGGCAGGGGCTGCCTGTTTCTCGGCGATCGTGGGGATCGCTCGGTGGATTCATTTTTCGCCCACTTTGTTTCGTCCGGCGGCTCAAAGGTTCGATTCCAGAATAGGTTGATCTGTTACCACTTGATTGCCGATCAACCGTCCAGTGGCCGATGGGGGCGTGATTCGGGGGCTTTGTATCGATTGCGGTGGCTGGCGCGAACTATCGACCCTAGCGCTCGATCGCTAAACTGATTGGCAGCAGACGCTGTCCATTGGAGTACGATGAAGGGATTAGGTTCGATTCGGAATCCGGTGCGACGATGCTGTTCGTTTCGCGGCCGAAACGGCTCGGGTAACACTATGCCGGCAAGTGAGGTTCGAGCCCCAACCGCTGTTTTGTCCTGGCGTTGATGATCTTTTCTTATGCGATCTCATTCCTGCTTCCACCGATTGGTTTGGCGTTTTAGCTTGTGCGCGATCATCGGTTTGATGGTTGTTTCTGATGTTGGGAGGGCGGCCGAGGCCGACACGGCATCGCAGCAGGCTGCCTCCAGCGCCTTCGAGGGGGGGAAACTGCGGTCGCAAGGAATTACGATCCGAGTGCTGGTTCCTGAAGGAGGTATCGTCCGCGGCACCAGTTGCACGGTGCTTTGTCGTGATGGGGACAGCGGTCAAGTTTTGATCGGCGAAACCGATTGGCAGCACCTTGCCTTGACCGTTCCCCGGCGTCGTGGCGGGCGTGATAGTTATCCGAATTCACCCATGGGGGCGATGGCGCTGCTGCGACAGTCGCTGCTGGATGCCAATTGGTATACCCAAGCTTGGGCTGCCTATCGTGGTAACCCCTCGTTGCCGCAGCCCAAGACCGATGTCGCCTTGGAAACGTTGGCGGCAGCGATCCATGATTGCCAATTTGTCATCGACACGCCGAACGAACGGATGGCTTTGCGAGCAGAAGGCATCGCGCAGGAATTTGGTTTGAAAATAGTCTTGCGCGGTTCGGGGCGCGAATACCGTCAATTGGACGAAGTCGTGGCCACGCAACGCCCCCTTTTGATCCCAGTTGATTTCCCCGATGCACCGAAAATTACCGCAGCTTCCGATGCTCGCGAAGTTTCGTTAGTGCAGTTGTTAGATTGGGAGTTGGCGCCCAGCAACCCGGCACGTTTGGCGGAGCAGGGTGTCGTCTTCTGTTTGACCACCGACGGGCTGAGTGACCCGGGCAAGTTCCTGCAGCAAGTTCGCAAAGCTGTCGAAGCCGGCTTGGAACCTGCCCACGCATTGGCCGCCATCACGACCACGCCCGCCAAGTTGTTGGGGCTGGAGGCAATGGCTGGCACGATTCAGCCGGGCCGCTTGGCGAATCTGGTGATCACTAATGGCGATCTGTTCGATGCTAAAACTAAGACCATGGAAACCTGGGTCGCCGGTGAACGTTACGAAGTCACCGCACCCGAAAATAAGCAACTCGATCCGTTGGTGGGTGATTGGTCGATGACGGCCGATTTGGTCGCCGTTGATCAACCCGAGTCATTAAGTTTGCAGCTGAGTCGCAAAGGAAAGAGTTTGGTCGGCAAACTTTCCTTGACATCGGCAACAGAAACGGACGTCGCGGAGGAGGACGAGGAGGATGAGGAAGGTGAAGAAGCCGATGAGTCACAGAAAGCGGCAGCCAGCGTGGAGTTGAAGAATCTCGTGGTTGAGCGCGATCGCTTAATCGCTGCGGTCGATCTCGGTGAACTGCATGCTGACTATCCAGCAGGAATTAGCTGGCTGAACTTTATGATCAGCACGACCGACGAGGTTGCGGAGGTCGTTGATGCCACGCTTCGTTTGCCAAGTGGCGAAATCATTGCCATCAATATTGCCGCTGCGCCAAGCGAAGATGACGCGGATGATGACGACGCGGATGATGACGACGCGGATGATGACGACGCGGATGATGACGACGCGGACGATGACGACGCGGACGATGACGACGCGGATGAAGACGACGGGGATGAAGATGACGCGGATGAAGATGACGCGGACGAAGATGACAGTTCGGCAGTG
>CAZHTX010000499.1:0-2094 GCA_964535475.1 uncultured Pirellulaceae bacterium | reverse complement strand
GGATGAAGATGACGCGGATGAAGATGACGCGGACGAAGATGACAGTTCGGCAGTGGAGAGCGAAGCGGTCGAAGTGACGTACCCGCTGGGTGCATACGGGTTGGCTGCCGCTCCGGAGTCTTCTGAAGTAGTCATGTTCCGTGGGGCCACCGTTTGGACTTGCGGCGACGCGGGTATCATCGAAGGTGGCGACGTGTTGGTTCGTGACGGCAAAATTGTCGCCGTGGGAACCGATTTGGAAGTGCCGGAGGGATGCACCGTGGTTGACGTCACGGGCAAGCATTTAACGCCCGGTTTGATCGACTGTCACTCGCACATGGCGACCGATGGGGGAGTCAACGAGTCGGGGCAAACGATTACCGCTGAGGTCCGCGTTGGAGACTTTATCAACAACACGGATATCTCCATCTATCGGCAATTGGCGGGCGGGTTGACCACATCGAACATTTTGCACGGTTCGGCAAATCCGATTGGTGGCCAGAACCAAGTGATCAAATTACGGTGGGGCGCGACGATGGACGTCATGAAGTTCTCGGACGCTCCTTTTGGGATTAAGTTTGCCTTGGGGGAAAATGTGAAACGTCGTGCTGGGCGTTATCCAGATACGCGAATGGGAGTGGAGCAGATTATTCGCGACCAGCTGTTGGCTGCCGCCGAGTATGCCGAGGCTCATCGTCGTTACGCCAGTGGCGATCGCAGCAGCTTGCCGCCGCGGGTTGATCTCCAATTAGCAGCGCTCGCTGAAATCCTAGCCGGCGAGCGTTGGATTCACTGTCACAGCTATCGTCAAGATGAGATTCTGGCGCTACTTGATGTGCTCGACGAATTCGGCATCACGATCGGATCGTTACAGCACATTCTCGAAGGTTATAAGGTCGCTGATCGGATGGCCGAGCACGGTGCGATGGCTTCCAGTTTCTCCGATTGGTGGGCTTATAAGTTTGAAGTCTACGACGCGATTCCTTACAACGGCGCGATCATGCATGACGCGGGGATCGTGGTCTCATTCAATAGTGACGATGCGGAACTCGCTCGCCACCTCAACACCGAAGCGGCCAAAGCGGTCAAGTATGGCGGTGTTTCGCCGGAGGAAGCCTTGAAGTTTGTCACCTTGAACCCAGCCAAGCAGTTGCGGATCGAGGATCGAGTCGGTTCGCTGGAAGTGGGTAAGGATGCTGACTTGGCGATTTGGAGTCGGCAGCCTTTGTCGACCATGACACGTTGTGAGCAGACTTGGATCGACGGAATCCAGTATTTCAGCCTGGAGCGTGACGCGGAACTGCGTGCTCGCGACGCGGAACTGCATGCTCGCCTCGTGCAGAAGGCTTTGGGGGCCGATGGAAAACCCTCGGGTGCTCGCCGGGAACGGATTGCCGAGGCGGATCGTTGGCACCAGCATGATATCTTCTGCTTGCACCATGATCACGGTCATGATCACACCGAATCAGAGCATCATGAGGAAGGTGAAGCGTTGTCAAACGAGCGGACGTTAAACTTCAGCAATGAGGTGCGACAATGATAACTGCTACCGATTTGCCGCAGGCTCCGATCGAGAGCCGCCATCTGTTTGCTCCTCGTTATAAGAATTTTATCAAGATGAAACAGTTCGCTCTTTCCGTGTTGTGCGGCAGTTTGGCAATCTTGTCTGCCGTTGATGTTCAGGCGCATGACCAGATTCCGGGTGCCCCGCAGACTCGGCCGATATTGATTCGCGGCGCCACGATTCATCCAGTATCAGGTGCGCCAATCGAAGGTGCCAGCCTGTTGTTTGAGCATGGAAGAATCACAGACATCGGGACCGATTTGGATTTGCCCGAACAGGGTCTGGAAATTGATGCCACGGGCAAGCATATCTATCCCGGCATGATTGAATCGATGACCGATCTCGGACTTCGCGAAATTGGCGCGGTCGATGTCACGATGGATAGTCGTGAAACTGGCTCGGTGAATCCCAACGTGCGGGCTTGGGTGGCGTTTAACCCTGACAGCGAGTTGATACCGGTGGCGAGAGCGAACGGGATTTTGACCGCCTTGGTAGCTCCCAGCGGTTCGGGGATCTACGGTCAAGCTGCCGTGATGGAACTCGATGGTTGG
>CAZHTX010000498.1:0-4529 GCA_964535475.1 uncultured Pirellulaceae bacterium | reverse complement strand
CGGGTGTGCCATCCTCAGCGATATCGAGGCCTTCTTCTTCCTCGAAGCAGCTCAAGGGGATGCCAGAAGTAATATCATGCAAGCTCCCAAGGTGACGCTGTTCGACGGTCAGATCGCCAGCATTAATGATACTACGCAGCGACCATTCGTGACGGGTATCATTCCGGTAGTCGGTGACTTTGCGGTCGCCCAACAACCGGTCATTGTGGTGCTCGCCGAGGGAACCCAGTTGAACGTGCAAGCGGTTGTCAGTGAAGATAAACGCTTTGTGCGGCTCACCCTGGTGCCAACGTTCACTCAGATTGTGGATGTCGATACCTTTACTTATGAGGGCAGTCGCCGCACGACCAGCAGCTCCGAGACTCGCGATCCCGCGACCGATGCGGTGGTGGATCAAGATGGTACCGACGAGATCATCGTTGGTACCACGGTCCAGCAACCTTCGTTTGCTGTCACCAGTGTCAGCACGACGGTCAGCGTTCCTGATGGAGGCACGATCCTCCTCGGTGGTATTAAGCGGCTGCGGGAGAATCGCAACGAGATCGGCGTGCCGATGCTCAGCAAAATCCCCTATGTCAACCGCTTGTTCCGCAATGTCGGTATCGGTCGCGAGGCCAACAGCTTGATGATGATGGTCACCCCACGGATCATCATCCAAGAAGAGGAAGAGATCGCTCAAACTGGCTTTGATCCGGATAATCGCTAATCCTGATCAAGTAAGTTTGCAGCACGACCCGAGCGCAACGGCCCGACGAAGTAAATTCTCGTCGGGCCGTTTTTTTATTTTCACGAGCGGTCGGCGATTTCTTGCGGAACGCGACTTGATGACAAACTACATTAGGGAGGTGTTAACTCATTCCTGTTTCCCCGCGCCGTGTTGTTGATTATGCGCCATCTCCCGTTAATCCTAGCCTTGCTGGCAACGCTACCCGCGGGGGCGAACGAGCCCGCCCCCCCTGAAAAAGACGCCTCGCCGCTCCCGCCAGTGCAGTATCAGGTCAGCTTTCATGACGCCGATCGTCACCTGATCCAAGTCGAGGTCTTGGTGCCCACGGGTGGTCAGAACGAAGTCGAGTTGATGATGCCGGTCTGGACACCGGGCAGCTATTTGGTGCGGGAGTATGCGCGTCACGTCGAAACCATCGCAGCCACCAGCCCGCTCACCTCCCAGCCGCTGGAGCTGGTCAAAACGGCGAAAAACCGCTGGCGCGTGACGGCTGCCGCCGGTGAGGCGTTGATGCGAGTCGAGTACCGCCTGTACTGCCGTGAGATGAGCGTGCGGACCAACTGGGTTGAACATGAATTTGCCTGCCTCAATGGAGCGGCCACCTTTTTGACCCCAGTCGATATGCTCGACCGCGAACACCGCGTCGAGTTTCTGTTGCCGGGACATTGGCGGCAGGCGGTCACCGCGTTGCCGACGGCCGACAACAGCGAACACACCTTCGTTGCCAGCTCTTTCGATGAGTTGGTCGATAGCCCCATCGTGCTGGGAAATCCCAAAGTCGCCCATTTCACGGTCGCCGGGGTGCCGCATCGATTAGTGACGATCAACGATGATGGGCTGTGGGATAACGACGCCGCAGCCAAAGACGTCCAACGAATCGTCGAGACGCAACGCCATTTCTGGGGCTCGCTGCCTTATGAACATTACACCTTCCTGAACGTCGTTGGCGAGTCGGGGGGTGGTTTGGAGCATGATAACTCCACGTTGCTGATGACCAGCCGCTGGGCGTTCGGCGATCCGGCCCGCTATCGCAGTTGGCTCGGCTTGGTCTCCCACGAGCTCTTCCACGCTTGGAATGTCCGCCGCCTGCGACCACGAGCTTTGATGCGATACGATTACGAGCAGGAAAATTACTTCAACGAATTGTGGATCGCCGAAGGTGTCACCAGTTATTATGACGATCTGCTACAACGACGCGCCGGGCTGTTGACGAAAGAAGACTACTTCAAGCGACTCAGTGGAACCCTCTCCCGCGTCATGACGGCTCCCGGCACAACGGTGCAAAGCCTTCGCGAGAGCAGCTTTGATACTTGGATCAAACATTATCGCCCCGACGAAAATAGCGGCAACTCGCGGATCAGTTATTACACCAAGGGCGCGCTGGTCGCTTGGTTGTTGGATGCCAAAATTCGGCAACTCAGTGACGGCGAAAAGTCGCTCGACGATGTCATGCGGGCGCTCTATCAAAAGCACGCCAATGATGGTTACACGCTGGCCGAATTTCGCCAACAAGTCGACCAAGTTGCCGGACAGCCGCTAACCGCTTTCCTGGAAAACGCAGTGGATACCGCCAAGCCGCTCGATTTCTCCAGCGTGCGGGAAGTTTGGGGATTGCAGTTCGGGACAGAGGAAGAAGCCGCACCTGCGGACGTGGAAACCGCAGCAGCCACTGCCGAGCAAGCAGAGGACGATGAGCAGCAACCGGCCGATGAGCAAGCAGAGGACAATGAGCAAGCAGAGGACGATGAGGAGGAGGTTTTAGCCCCAGCGGCAACGGCGAAGGGGGCGAAAGCTCCTTACGTGGGGGCCTCGGTTCGAAGCGAACAAGGCAGCTTAGTGATCACTCGGGTCGTTCGGGGGAGCCCGGCCGATTTGGCTGGCTGGAACGTCGATGATGAATTACTGGCGGTCGATCGGTTTCGCGCGACCGAAGCACTTTGGAATGACCGAATCAAGCAGTTTACCATGGGAAAGCCAATTCCCTGCTTGATTTCTCGCCGTGGCAAGTTGGTTGAAACGGAGTTGATGTTAGCGCCGCCGCAGCAAGATATCTGGAAAGTGACCGTGCCGAAGAAGTCGAGTGATGGTCAAGCGGCCCAGCGGCAAGATTGGCTGAGCGTTCGCAGTCTGAGCAGTGGAATAGGCATCCTGCCTGCAAACTAAAAACGTATCCTGCCAATTTCTCACCATTTCCGCACGAACACAGTCGTACTCGCTTGACTTCTAGCGGCTGATCACTAGCCGCGAGCTTCGCGGCAGAGTACCGCATTTTCCACCCTTAAACAGCAGCAAAGCCGCCACTGGTAATCCAAAAGGCGACCAACATCAAAACCCAGATCGCGTCGAGAAAGTGCCAATAGAGGGCGTTAAAGCGAATGGCCCAGTGTCGTTCATGGTCGTAGCGGCCGAGCGCCGCGCGAGCCGTCACCAGAGCCAGTGCGATCACACCGCCGGCGACGTGCAGCGCGTGCAAGATTGCCAACACGATCACCATCCCCAACACCCCCATATGAGGATTGATGGTAAAGTCGGGGACCTGAATAATCTCCCACAGCGACCACATCTGAATTACCATAAACCCGATCGCGCCAATAACCGATACGAGCAGGTAGGTTAGCATCTGTCGGCGACGCTCGCGGGCGACTGCTTTGGTGGCAAAGTGCAGCAGCCCACTGATCACGACCAGGCAGATCGTGCTCAGTAAAAAACTCAGCGGCAGCGGGTTCGCCGACTGGATTTCGTCGCGTCGCGCATAGGCGTACATCAGATACAGCAAGATGCTGGCCAAGAAGAACGCCAGTAGCGACAACAAGAACAACAACCCACCAAAATGGGCGCGTCGGTCTGCCGGTAATCCGAGTGGTTGCGTTGACATGCGTGAGTAACCGTGGAGACAGTGGCAAAATAACCCTACGGGCCGAGTAGGCAAAAGGTCTGCGTTGTGGCATCATCAGCGGAGGCGACTTCAGTGACAACCTCTATTGATCATCACAGTCAATCTCCAGCGATTCGTCCAGGGCGGCTCTAAGTGATTTCCATCCGTACCTATCGCAATTCCGACACCCCCGATTTGCTGCGTTTGTGGAATAAGCATCGGGAATCGGCTGGCATCCATCCGCCGTTGACGATGGAGGCAGTGGAAATTGTGGTGCTCAGTCGGCCGTATTTTCAACGCAATCATCTGTTGGTGGCCGCCGACGATCGTCGCACAGTTGGTTTTTTGCATTGGTTACCGATCGCCGGTGATCTGCGTCGCGCGGTGGTTGCCAATATCGCCTTACCCGAACATCCGCAGCAAAAGGAAATCTCGCAGCAATTACTGGAGCGGGCGACCGAGGAAGCTCAAGCGTCGGGCATCAGCCGACTGTTGATCGGCAACGCGCCGGAATACTGGACCGGCTACGCGGGTGTGGGCCGCAGCGGGATGGGGGGCGGGGTGTTGGATGCCGACGAGAAGGTCAGTCGTTGGGCCCAGCTGGCAGGTTTTCAACCGCGTCGCAAGCTGCTGACGTTTGGTTTGGAACTGCGCAGCTATCGCCCCGCTTTTGATCGCGAGCAATTAGCGATGCGGCGGGCGGCGACCGTCGATCGACGCCGTGATATTAATGATCAACCGTTCCGCATTGCCTCGGCGATGAGTCACCTGGAAATGCACCGGTTTGTCGCCTCCGAGCGGAGCGGCAAGCGATTGGCCGAGTTGGAGTTGTTGCTGGGCGATCCCGAAATGTCCATCGTCAGCGGTGGGACCGTGTTGCTCAGCCGCTGGGCCGCGACCTCCGATCCGGCTCCCCCCAATCCCTCC
>CAZHTX010000497.1:0-4530 GCA_964535475.1 uncultured Pirellulaceae bacterium | reverse complement strand
TGGTACGGTTGAAGCAGTGATAGACGCCGTGCTGGGTGGGATCGTAGACGGTGGAACGAGCCGGGCGAGGCATATCAAACCCTCCAGAAAGTGGAAACAACTGGAACTGTACGCACGCATCATAGCGAATGCCCTCACACAGCCAACCCCCTGCCGGAAGAATTGCAAAAATATCTCATGAACGATTTGCCATGCCTTCATTGGCTACCAAGTCGGATTTGACAGATGCCTCGCCGCCAACAGCTTTTCCTAGCTTAACACCGCCCGACCACCAGCGAGGCGTTGTGCCCACCAAACCCAAAGCTATTGCTGAGAACATGGTTGATCGTCATCGGACGCGCTTCGTTGGGCACGAAATCGAGATCGCAGTTGGTATCAGGCTGATGATGATTAATCGTCGGCGGGGCAGTTTGATAAAGCATCGCCTGCAGGCATGCAGCCAACTCCACCGCACCGCTAGCTCCCAACAAGTGCCCCACTTGACTCTTCGTGCTGCTGACAGCGATCGATTTCGCATGCCCGCCAAAAACTCGATGAATGGCTGCCACCTCCGCGCGATCGCCCAGCGGGGTGCTGGTGCCGTGCGCATTGATATATTGAATGTCGCCAACGCTGAGCCCAGCGTCTTGGATGGCCATTTCCATTGCGACTGCGGCACCGCCTCCATCTTCTCGTGGCGATGTAATGTGATACCCGTCGCTGCTGATGCCGCCTCCCATCAAGCAAGCCAAGGCGGCCCGCCCGTGAGACTTCGCATGCTCGGCTGATTCTAAAATGAAGGCGGCTGACCCTTCGGCCATCACAAATCCATCCCGCTCCGCGTCCCACGGGCGCGAAGCGGCCGTGGGATCATCATTGCGAGTCGATAGGGCCTGCATCCGCGCAAAACCACTGATCGCAATCGGAACGATCGCCGCTTCGGCACCGCCGGCGATCATCAAATCGGCTTGGCCGCTGCGAATCATCCGCAACGCGTCGACGATCGATTGGTTCGCCGAAGCACAAGCGGTGGCGACGCAAGTGGTGGGCCCCTGAAGGCCGTACTGGATCGATACCAGACCGCTGGCGCTGTTGGCCAGCAACTTAGGAATCGTATATGGCGAGACCCGGCGCGGCCCCCCTTCGAGCAGACGAGAGTGTTGATCTTCCAACTCTTGCAAACCGCCAATCGCACTGCCCATCGCCACCCCGCAGCGAGTGCGGTCAATGTTGGCAAAATCCAATCCGGCATGACGAACCGCCTGCTCGCTGGACCACAACGCAAATTGGCAAAAACGATCCAGCCGCTTGCGATCCTTGCTGTCAAACATCTCACCGCTAGTCGCTTCCCAATTCTTTACCTCGCCAGCAAAATGAACTGGCAAGTAAGTCGCATCGAAACGTTCAATCAGCGATATCCCACTCTCACCCGCAATCAACCGTTGCCAAAAATTTGCCAAGTCACAACCAAGTGGGCTGGCCAAACCGTAGCCAGTGATTACTACATCCCGATTTCCGCTCATTGGGGTACCGATCTATCCAAGGTGTTTTGAGGAACCGCTAAAAGGTGCTGTGAGAAAAAGATAATTACGGGCTAGGCAAACAACCGCAATCTGGCCGCCCCGTCCAGCCGCGTTCTCAATGCTAAGGGCTGATCGGCAATTCAAACAGGCCAGCTCGCCAAGCAGCCAAGAATTGTGGCATGCTGGGGAGCAAACCAGCCTGCTCACTCAACTGCTCCGGCGACAACCAAAACACCTCAGCGACTTCGGCCGGATTGGGAACAGGAACCGCATCCGCGGCAATCTCCGCTGTCCACCAACAGAGCGACGTTCCCCAACTAGTCACGCTGTCCCAGACCTGCTCCACTGGTCGCACGTCCAGGCTCAACTCTTCATCCATTTCCCGGATTAACGCTTCCGCAGGGCTCTCCCCAGCTTCAATGCCCCCGCCGGCGAAGCAGATCAGCCCCGGAGCAGCCACTTGTTGCGATCGGCGGATGACGAGAAAGGTGTTATCGCGCAAGATAATAGCTACGACCCCGCGACGCCCACGCGGATTCGGGGCGCCAGCAGGGAATGAGATCGCCGGCCTGTGCTCTTCGTTCAATGTCACACGATTCCTCATTTCCTCATCGGTCACTGATATTCCTTCCCGTCGTCTCAACTCGCAGCCCAAAACAAACACACTATCAATGCATCACAGCGACACGGCAGCCGCCGCGATTATTGCTGCCGACCCGCAAGCGAAATTGGCATTGCAGACGATCGCCCAGTTGAGCGAAGCGGGTTTCATCGGCTACTTGGCTGGGGGATGCGTTCGCGACGCGCTACTCGACCGCCGCCCCAAGGATTACGACGTGGCTACCAACGCCCGACCCGACCAAATCCAACAGCTATTTGGCTCCCGACGCACCCTCGCGATCGGTGTCTCCTTTGGAGTGGTCTCTGTTTTACCCGAGCGACGCGGTGAATTCGACCCGGTAGAGGTGGCCACGTTTCGCAGCGACGGTGCCTACACCGATGGCCGTCGCCCTGATGTCGTCCACTTTAGCACTCCAGAACTCGACGCGCACCGACGCGACTTCACCATTAACGGCATGTTTTTTGACCCCCTCGCCGAACAAGTCATTGATTTTGTCGGCGGCCATGAAGACTTGGCCCAGCGACAACTAAGGGCAATCGGTGATCCCGTCGCACGGTTTGCCGAGGACAAACTGCGTCTGCTGCGAGCAGTCCGCTTTGCCACCACCTACAATTTTGCCATCGAACCATTGACCCTCCAAGCCGTTCGCGAACACGCCGCCGATGTCACCGTTTGTAGCGGTGAACGGATCGGAGCCGAAATGCGACGTCTGCTAACCAGCCAACATGCCGACCGGGGCATCGAACTGCTGCTCGAAAGCCAACTCGCCGCCGCGATCATGCCCAGCTTGACCACCGCGATTTCCGATCCAAAACGAATGAACTCCTTGCAAGCACTGCTGCGAGAACTGACCGTGGGTGATTTCCCACCACGCCTGGCCGCTCTAGCAAATCATGCGGGCGACGCCGCAGCAACCGCGCTAAATGAACTCGCCAGCAACTGGCGATTATCCAATGAGGAACTCGCCGCCGCCCACACCGCGATCAAATACCTACCACACTTGCTGCGGGCTGACCAATTAGCCTGGTCCGAATTGCAACCCTTACTCGTCAGTCGCCACAGCAGTTGTGCCGTCGAATTGGCGCGGGCCACAATTGCCACCACTGAACCAAAAGAAACAGCGTGGCAGCGACTAGCTGCAACTCTACAACTCCCTCCCACACAGCTGAATCCGCCACCCCTGTTGACCGGCGGCGACCTCATCTCGCTCGGCTTAAAACCAGGACCCGAGTTTAAACGCTTGCTGGAACGAGCGCGCGCCGCACAACTGGACGGAGAAATTTCTTCCACCGCAGAAGCACTCTCGGCAATCTCCGAGCGGCGTTGGGTGGAGCCCAAGTGAAACCAACCACATCGAATCTTATCAACCAACCAACTGCATCCCAACCAACTGCGCCTCAACCAATTGCAGCTCAGCACGCCGTACCACTGGGGCCAGCCGCCGGGGCAGCTTGTGGTTTGACCGCCGCACTGGGATACGCGGGTGCCAACGCGGCCCTCCGCGCCGCGACGGAAACCGACGCTATTTTGGTTTCCGCCGTCAAGGCAATTCCCACGATCCTAGCTTGCTTGCCCCTGCTGATGCTTCTTCGCTGGCGAGGCCGACCCGTGGCCACATCCTGGCGGACGCTGCCGCTGCTGCTGGCCGGGGTGACCGTGGGGCAATTATTTGGCAACCTGTTGTTTCAAGTTTCCTTAGGCATCATCGGTTTGGCTTTGGCCGTACCACTAAACCTCAGCGCCATGATTATTGCCGGCGCAGTCTTGGGACGCGTAATGCTGGGCGAACCTGTTTCGCGGCGCACCATCGTGGCGATCATCGTGTTAATCATTGCCGCCAGCGTGCTCTCGCTCGGTGGCCAGGCCATCACCATCGAAGGTGAGATCACTTGGCAACGGATGGCTTTTGGACTGTTGACGATCATCATTTCGGGGGTTGCTTACGCGTTTTTCGGAGTCGCCCTCCGCCGCTCTCTGCGTGAAGGCATGAGTGTGCCACTGGCAATGTGCATTTCGGGAACCGTCGGCGCCTCGTTGCTAGGCCCGATCGCTGTCCAGCAAATGGGACTGGAGAAAATTGCGGCAACATCTAACAGCCAATGGCTGATGATGTTCATCGCCGGCGGACTCAACATGGCGGCCTTTTTTATGCTTTCTTTTTCCTTGCGAGCCATTCCCGTGGTGGCGGTCAACTTGCTGAACGCCACTCAAGCCACCCTGGCCGCTTTGATGGGCGTCTTAATGTTCTCCGAACCACTCACCAAACCATTGCTGGTCGGATCCCTGTTGACAGTTGCCGGTTTAGTGGTGCTCGGCTCCGGTGGCCATAGCCTCTCGCCGCGAAGATTTTTCCGCCGCAAATCCTCATCTGGCAAACAGCCCGACAACAACGCTCAAGCCACATCG
>CAZHTX010000496.1:0-4542 GCA_964535475.1 uncultured Pirellulaceae bacterium | reverse complement strand
CGATTCGGCGGTCCCCTGGTTACCCATCTGCGTGACCACACCCTTTTCGCGAGCGATGTCACCCAGGCGGCGAGCTTCCCAAATCGTGCGCGTGAGCGGCTTTTGCGTGTAGCAATGCTTGCCCATCTGCAAAGCCATCGCGGTCGCCACGGCGTGCGTGTGATCCGGCGTGCTGACCGTCACCGCGTCGATCGAATCGCCCATCTCTTCCAACATTTTGCGGAAGTCATGGTACTGCTTGGCGTCCGGCTCGCGTTGTGCCTTCTTGCCCAATTCATTGTCGTCAATGTCGCAAATCGCGACAATCTTGCCGGCGCGACCCGCATCAGTCGAGTCACTCGCACCTTTGCCACCAACGCCAATACATCCAAAACGGATTTCTTCGTTAGCCGACAAACTCTCGCGAGGCGTCACACCGCCAGCGGCCCAGAAGCCAGCACCGACGGCGGCACCAGTCTGGATAAATGAACGTCGATTTGTCTTGTTCGACATCAATCGTCTCTCCTGTGAGGGATGTTTAACTATGCGTTTTAAGCAAGCCGCAGAGCTGGAAGCCATGCGAGGCAGGGAACATACTTGACCATTAACGACACGTTAATGGAATCTGCAGTGCCCTGAATCGTAGCCAACAACGCGGCAAAGTTCAATTTGTGCGGGCAGAAAGTGTTGAACCAAATCCCCACAATCGCTCCATTCCGGTCGTCGCCCAGCTAGCTGCAGTCCCACGCCCCGGCGACCCGATGTAACTCAGGCAAGCAATGAATTCGCCGCAAAGTGCGAAAGGCGGGAACCAGTTTTTTTCTAGGCTTCGGGAGGGCAAAACCGTGTGGCGATCATTTTTTCTGGCTGTCGGGATTATGTTGCTGATTGTGGGGGCCGAGTGCCTCGTGATCGACAGTGCCACGTTCTACCGCGCGGCCGAGTCCTCCTCGGCAGCCTTCATGGATCCCAGCGCCACCCCCACTGGCTCCACTCGCGTCTGGGCACCCGCCGAATGGCTACCCTGGACCCTGCTCAGCTCCGGCGCCATCGTGATGCTGTACGCCGTCACACTCCCCAAACGTTGGTCCCATACCTAGGCGGCCGACCGCTAGTTGAATGCATTGGGCTGCTGCGGCGATTTATCCGGTTGACTCAGTTGATCAATGAACTTACATTTGCATCAACTTTACTGCTTGAACCAGCGGGAACTATAAGAAAAACTAATACCCACTTCCTTTCACTTGCAATAGGCGAGTCATTTTGCAGCTTCGCACGCTCCAAATTTTTTGTGCGGTCGCCAGCCACGGGAGTTTCTCGCGTGCCGCCGCCTCGTTGGGACTCACGCAAAGCGCGGCGAGCCAAGCGGTGTTGCATTTAGAGGAGCATTTAGGGTCGCAATTGGTGGATCGCTCGGTCCGCCCATTGGGACTGACCCGGGCGGGACAGCTCTATCGCGATGGGGCTCAGAAGTTGCTGCACGATTACCGTGCTTTGGAAGAGGAAGTGCGGACGACCGAGAATCTTTCCGGGGGACGTGTTTCCGTCGCGGCCATCTACTCGGTTGGCCTCAGCTACCTGCCCGACGCGACGGCTGAATTTCAGCGGACGCAGCCCGACGTGGAGGTAAACGTCGAGTACTCGAAGCCCGTACGCGTCGCCAAGATGGTCTCCAGCGGCGAAGTTGACTTGGGTTTGCTGAGCTATCCGGAAGCATCGGCCAAGATGCGGGTGGTGATTTGGCAACGGGAACCGATGCGGATGATCTGCTCGCCCGGTCACAGTTTGGCCAGTCGGCGAGAAGTCCGCTTGAGTGATTTAAACGACATGCCTTTGATCGCTTTCGAACAAGGTTTGGCGATACGGCGGGAGATTGACCGTCACTTGGCGATGCGTGGGGTGCAACCGCGGGTGGCGATGTCGTTTGATAATATTGATTCGCTAATTCGGGCCGTGCAGGCCAACCAGGGAATTAGCATCATGCCGGAAGCCGCGGTTCGTCGCGAGATTGCTGCCGGTTCTTTATATGTTTTGCCCTGCGTGGATTTGAACTTAACACGTCCACTGGGAATCTGTTGGCGACGAGGTGGTCGGCTTGGTCCGGCGGCCCGTCAATTTGCCGCACTGTTGCTCGGCCGCCCGCTCGACGAGGCGGAAAAAAACAGCGTGCGTGCTGACGCCTCCGCCAAAGTGCCGGAAGCGATCCCTTAGCTGGCGCCCGCGGCTTTTGCTGCACCCCAGGCTGACCAGTATTTCCCCTCACAATTGAATGCGTCCCTGCGTCGCCGCGCACCAGCTTGAGCCGACTTTACGGCTCCGCGTTGCGGCTGACAAAAACAGGGCGCTCGCACGATGCCTCTGACCAGGAAACGATGAACCATGACACAACTCTTCAACTTGCCACCCAAGCAGGGCTTATACGATCCCGAGCTGGAAAAGGATGCTTGTGGTGTCGGCTTCATCGCCCATATCAAAGGTAAACCGAGTCATCAAATGGTGCTCGATGCGGATCAAATTCTGCAAGCGATGGACCATCGTGGGGCGTGTGGATGCGAATCGAACACGGGCGATGGTTCGGGGATTCTCACTGGACTGCCTCATAAATTTCTGAAGAAGGTAGCGCAGCGCGATTTGGGAGTCGAACTTCCCCCTCCCGACCAGTTTACCGCGGGGCTCGTCTTCCTCCCCCGCGATCCCCGAGAGCGGGCCTTTTGCAAGGAAACGGTGGAACGTTTAGTCGTCGAAGCGGGTCAACACCTGATCGGCTGGCGCGACGTTCCCCAAGATACCGCCGGAGCCGACATCGGCCCCACGGCGCAAAACAGTGAACCATTCATCGAGCAATTGTTTGTTGCCGCCGCGGACGGTTTGAACGGCGAGGCCTTCGAGCGAAAATTGTATGAGATTCGCAAACGAGCCAGTCACGAGTTGCGGAACGCCGCGAACCTCCGCCAAGCGCTGATGTTTTACATCTGTTCGCTCAGCACCAAAGTCATCGTCTACAAGGGGATGCTCACTCCGGCTCAGGTGTTGCCATATTTTCCCGATCTCACCGATCCTGATTTCGAGACGCATCTGGCGATGGTCCACAGCCGTTTCTCCACCAACACATTCCCATCCTGGGATCGCGCGCAACCGCTGAGGTTCATGAGCCACAACGGTGAAATTAACACGCTGCGAGGCAACCGCAATTGGATGCGGGCTCGCGAAGGGTCGGTCGAAAGCCAACTATTTGGCGACGATCTGCAGAAGCTGTTTCCCATTATTGAACCACACTGCAGCGATTCGGGCACGTTTGATAATGTGCTGGAGTTCCTGCTGTTAGGGGGACGCACGCTGCAAGAAGCCGTGATGATGATGGTACCCGAAGCGTGGCAGAAGCATGAAACGATGCCCGAGGACAAACGTGCTTTCTATGAGTACTTTTCCTGTTTGATGGAACCTTGGGATGGGCCCGCTTCGATCGTCTTCACCGATGGGCATTACATCGGAGCCACGCTGGATCGCAATGGGCTGCGTCCCAGCCGTTATTATTTAACCAATGACGACCGCGTGATCATGGCCAGCGAGGTGGGCGTGTTGCCGGTCGATCCGGAGATTGTGATTGAAAAAGGACGTTTGCAACCGGGTCGGATGTTTCTTGTCGACTTTGAGCAAGGTCGGTTGATTCCCGACGAAGAGTTAAAGTCCGAATTCGCCAAACGGAGTCCTTATGGAAATTGGCTGAAAGAGAATCGCATTCGCTTGGCCGACTTGCATCCCGAAATCGAGCCCCACAATTACACTCCGGAAACATTGCTGGAGCGGATGAAGGCCTTCGGTTATACGACGGAGACTTTAGCCTTTTTATTGATTCCGCTGGTGCAACAACTGCGTGACCCCGTCGGTTCGATGGGCAATGATTCAGCGCTCGCTTGTCTGTCCGACAAGCCGCGGATGCTGTACGACTATTTCAAGCAACTCTTCGCTCAAGTCACCAATCCATCGATCGACTCGATCCGTGAAGAAGTGATCATGTCGCTGGAGTGTTATATTGGTCCCGAACAGAACCTATTAGAAGCCACCCCCCAGCATTGCCAACGGCTGCTGATCGAACATCCGATTCTGACCAATGAGGAACTCGCTTCGCTGAAGCACATCAATCATAAAGGTTGGAAGTCGCAAGAGATCGACATTACCTTCGACCGCGGCGAGGGCAAAGCCGGCTTACGGCGGGCGCTGGAGCGAATCGCCAGCGAAGCGGAAGCGGCGGTTGATGCTGGGTTGCAATTAATCGTCTTGAGCGACCGGGCCGTCTCGGACCAACGGGTGCCTGTCAGTTCGCTGTTGGCCGTCGGTGCCGCCCACCAACACTTGGTAAAACAAACGAAACGGACCAAGGTCGGTTTGGTGATCGAAAGTGGCGAAGCCCGCGAAGTCCACCATCACTGTTTGTTGATCGGCTATGGCGCCGACGCGATTAATCCCTACTTGGCTTTCGAGTCGCTGTGGCACGCCCGTCGCGATGGGCTGTTTGACACTGTCACGCTGGACGACGACAAAATCGTGGCCGCTTATCGTAAG
>CAZHTX010000495.1:0-4562 GCA_964535475.1 uncultured Pirellulaceae bacterium | reverse complement strand
TTGGGAACCGCACGCTGGCGCGTTGCGGCTGATGGTTCTTGGGAACCGCTCGCTGGCGCGTTGCGGCTGATGGTTCTTGGGAACCGCTCGCTGGCGCGATGCGGCTGATTCCGTCTTGTTTCAGAACAGATTTTTACAGGCAGGATGCCTATTCCACGTTTGGTGATGCTGGTTAATCGATGTAGATGAACTCGCTGGTGTTGAGCATAGCCACACAGACCACTTTGAGCTTGCCTACTAGATCTGCTTGGCCGGATAACATGTCGACCAACTGCGTAAGCTCTCGCTCAGTCGCCGACCTGCCGTATACCCGTTGTATTAGGTGCTCAACGATGCCTACCAACTGACTGGGCTCTGGTTTGATGTTGTCCCCCAACTCGGCGATGAGCGTGCTGGATAAATGCTCGGCCGCCGTCAACGTCAATTGACTGTTCAACATTTGCAGCGATTGAATGGCTGTGGTCGATTGCCCCCGCACCGCACAAGTCGCTCCCGCATCCGGTCGATCAAAGACTTCGAAAATCGGATAGCGAAGATTGCGGCGAGCGAAAATGTAGATACTGCGGCGGTGGTGGTCGGCTGCCGATTCGCTAGTCTTCCACTGACCCTTTAACAACGTGGAGGTCAGCTCAGGGGGCAGCGGCGGCAGCACGCTGGGCCCGCCGTAACGACGATCGAGCTGGCCGCTGATGGAAAGCAACGCGTCGCGAATTAACTCGCCTTGCAAACGCTTTCGCGGAAAGCGGCTGTACAAGCGATTGTCGGGATCGCTTCTCAAGACGCGAGCAAAATGACTGCTTGACAGCTCATTTCCAGCTTCGGCAAAACTCGCCTGCCGATAAGTGGCCGACAACAATATCTGACGATGCAAATGCTTGATGCTCCAATCATGCTCTATCATTTGCCCGGCCAACCAGTCTAGCAGTTCGGGATGGCTCGGTTCCGCAGTGATGACGCCAAGATCATTAGGGTTATCGCACAGGCTCTTGCCAAAATGATGCTGCCAGATGCGATTCGCGATCACGCGAGCGACGAGCGGATTTTGTGGCTGAAATAGCCAGTCGACAAACTCCGAGCGAGGGTCTCGCTGGCCGAATTGTTGATGCAAGTCAACATCACAAGCCACACGCGGCGGCTTGGGCTGCACCGCGGTACCCCGACTGTCCAGCTCGCCGCGATGATATAAGTAGGGACTGATCGCTTGAGGTTGCGCGGCCAGTTGCAACACATGCCGATTGGACTTTAAGTTGGGCACGGCCGCTTCGAAGATCGCCCGCAGACGGAAGAAATCAGCTTGGCTGATCGGATCATATTTGTGATCATGACACTGGGCACATTGCATTTGCATCCCCAGCAAAACGGCTCCCAACGTGCCGGTCATTTCATTCATCTTGTCATGCCGCCGCAGATCCTGTTCATTGATGTCTGGCATATCGGGGCCAGCCAGCAGAAACATGGTGGCTATCGAGTCCGCTGGATCGGCTGCTGGATTGTCGCTCAGGTCGCCAGCCAGTTGTGCGCGGATAAACGTGTCATAGCCAATCCCGCGGTTCAACGCGTCAATCACCCACTGCCGATACTGCCAAGCGCCGTCGCGAACCTTGTCGTGCTCGAACCCGTCGGTTTCCGCAAAGCGAGCTAAGTCCAACCAATGCTGGCCCCAGCGTTCTCCATAAGCGGGCGAGCAGAGCAGGCGATCAACCAAATTTGCATAGGCGGCGGGGTGTTGGTCACTTAAAAAGTCTTGCAACTCACCGGGCGTCGGTGGCAGCCCAAGCAGATCGAATTTAACTCGCCGCAACAACACCGCGCGACTGGCGGTCGGGGCGGGTTCGAGGCCTTTCTTTTCCAGCCTTCGCAAAATAAAGGTATCAATCGGCCCGGCTGACCATGCGGAGTTGGCGACTTTGGCTGGAGTGACTTTGGCAAGTGGTACGAACGCCCAATGTTCGCGATCATAATTGTCGAGCGGAATCTCGTCGGCCAGCACGGGGGCGGAGAGATAACCCTGCCAGCCGCAGGCCAACAACAGCATCAGTAAATTTGAGGCTAAACATCTCATGCCAGGATCTCCTTGACGATCGTGACATCATCGGTCGGACCGATCAAGCGTTCGTCGAGTCCATTGTGATAAAAGGAAAGGCGTTCGTGATTGATACCGAGCAAATGCAACAGGGTCGCGTGCAAGTTGCGAACATGCACTTTGCCCTCTGCGGCTCGTAAACCAATCGGATCGGTTGCTCCGTGGAACATCCCGGCACGCACTCCTCCGCCCGCCAACCACATGGAATAACCCCAGGGATTATGATCGCGTCCATGTCCCGATTCACTCATCGGCATGCGGCCAAATTCACCACCCCAAATCACCAAAGTGTCTTCTAACAAGCCTCGCTGTTTCAGGTCTTGTAATAAACCGGCGACGGGACGATCCGTTTTCTGACAGTGAGTGGTGTGATTTTTCAGCAAGTGATTGTGTGCATCCCATCCGTTGGTGTCGCCTGAGTAAACTTGCACAAATCGTACGCCACGTTCGATCATTCGCCGCGCCAACAAACAACGTTGGCCATAATCACGCGTCTCCGGTTGGTCGAGTCCGTACAGCCGGTGGGTCGCTTGGCTTTCCTGATTGAGATCAACCAATTCAGGGGCGGATGCTTGCATTCGAAACGCCAACTCATAGGCTTCGATGCGAGCGTGCAGTTCATCATCGAAGTGCCGTTCCGCCAAATGTTGATGATTCAGGGTTTGCGCCAAGGCTAACGCTTGCTGTTGCTGCTGCGAACTGAAATTGCCAGCCGGCCGCAGATGGAGGATTGGGTTATCTCCGGGGCGCATGGTGACCCCTTGGAAATTGGCTGGCAAAAAGCCGCTACCCCAAGCTGGCGGCCCCCCCTTGAGTCCACCGGCCGGGTCGGGCAACACGACGAAGGCGGGCAAGTCTTGATTTTCACTGCCCAAGCCATAGGCAACCCAACTACCGACGCTGGGGCGGCCCATCAAAATACTACCGGTGTTTAACTGATAGACCGATTGGGGATGATTGACGCTATCACCATGCATCCCTCGCAACACGCAGAGGTCGTCGGCATGCCGCGCGATTTCCGGCAGGAAGTCGCTGATCTCCAGTCCCGATTGGCCGCGTGGACGAAACGGCTTGAGCGGACCCAACAACGGATTTTTGGCCACGTTACGGCGTGTCTTGAACGCTCCGAAGCTGGCCGGCACCGGTTGGCCCGATAGCCTTGCCAGTTCGGGTTTCGGATCAAACAAATCAACGTGGCTGGGCCCACCATGCATGAACAGCCAGATCACGCGTTTGACCCGCGCCCGACTCGGCTCATACCAGGGACGATCAACCACCGGCTTGCCGCCCGACTCTGCCGCTTGCACACCGTCTCGCGCGAGCATACTCGCTAGTGCCAAAGCACCGAACCCGCCGCCGGCATGGGTGAGGAAATCACGTCGTGGCAGCGGGACTGCGGCAGCAGCGGGGCGAAACGGTTTCATAGCGATTACTCAGTCAGCGCGAAAGCAGCGAGCGGCTTCGAAGGCAGCGGCCAACTCGCGTCCGCTATTGTAACCGATTCACAGCCGCTCGCTGAAACTGATCTTGGCTGCGCCAGATCATCAACATTCCGACAAGGAACAGCAGCCCGGCCGGCAACTGCAGAGTCGTGCCAATGAGATAGAATTGGTGCAGCGAATAGAACTCAGTCGGCTGCAAGATTTCCATTGCCGGGACGTCGAGCAAGCGATCGAGTCGTGGATGCAAAACAAATAACCCCGTTTGCACGACCGCCATCACGCCCCATGTTATCCAGACCAACTTCCGCAGCCCGCGTGCCTGAAATCCACGCGTGGAACGCAAGTTGATCATAAACACCAGTAATGCGAGTGCCGCGAGGAGATTAATCCAGACGGTCACTCGCCGCGTGATAAAGCCGACCGTGGTGTGGCTGCCGAGAACTTCGTGAGCGAGCGGGATCACGATGGCCGCGTAGAAGGTCAAACCTCCCAGCCAAAGCGCGCCGGCGAGCACGACGAGCGTGCGCTCGATCAATAACCTTCGTTCCGCGATTGTTGCCGACGGCTCCATGGTTGATTGTTGGTATCCTATGGAAAAATCCAAAATTCCGTGCTTAGGGTCCGGTTCCGCGGAACCGGACGCTAGCGCGTTCCGGCTGATTCCGTTTCGTTGGGTGCGGTTATGTTCGTTCAATGCGAGAACCGCGGCTAGCGCCAAAGCGGCTAATGAACCGCGGCTAGCGCACCATTAATCCTCATCGTCTCGCAAACGGGCTAGCACGGAGAAATCTTCCAACGTGGAGGTATCTCCGCTTGCTTCTTTACCAGCCGCAATGTCTCGCAACAAACGTCTCATAATTTTGCCGCTGCGAGTTTTCGGCAGCGAAGTGGTAAAGCGAACATCGTCGGGCTGAGCCAGCGCGCCAATTTCCTGACGGACGTGTTGCCGCAATTCGGTTCGCAAATCTTCGTTGGCCTCGGCGTTACGAATGGTGACAAAAGCGGCGATCCCTTGGCCTTTAATCGGATGGGGGCGA
>CAZHTX010000494.1:0-4575 GCA_964535475.1 uncultured Pirellulaceae bacterium | reverse complement strand
CTCTTCGTCGCGGGGGTCGGGCAGTTCGTCAGGGTCAAACCCGGGCCCCATGTCTTCAATAACGATCTGTACTTGATCGTTGTCGCAGTGCATCCGCACGTCCACGGACTTGTCCTGCGCGAACTTATTGCCGTGGCGGATCGCGTTGACGATCGCCTCTTCGTAGGCCAGTTGAACCCTGAAGACGTGATCCGATTGCCAACCAAAAGATTCCATTGCGGCGACGAGATCATTGATCAAGGCGCTACCGATGGCAGTATCGCTGGGAATCGTGGTTTCGAAGTTCCACGGCTGGGAGCCTTGTTCCGACATTCGTTTCAGACCCCAATTTGAATCGTGCAGGTTCGCGTCAATGACAAGAGTTTCCGTTGGGCGGACGATCGCTCGAAGACAGACAAGTTACGGGCAGCCGGATTATCTTTCCGACGGAGCAGATCGCCAAAAAGTGCTAGAATTTCTTCAGCGAAATCTCTTCGGTTTTATCGATGTCAAACATGCGATCGAGTCTCGTGATCGCGAACACTTCGCGAATCTGCGGATGCAGGTTGCAAATCCGAACTTTGCCCCCCACCTTTTTGACTCGCGAGTGCAGGGCGAGCAATTTATTAAGCGCTGCGGACGAGAGAAATTCGACGCCTTCAAAGTTGAGCAGTAAATCGTGCTTGTTGTGCTCTTCGACCAACGCGATCAGTTCGGCACCGAGTTGCTCAATTTCGGAAGCATCGATGATTTTGCGATCAACGAACCGAACGACACTCGCTCGATCCAAGTCTACCACCACTAAACGCTCGGGGCTGGACATGCAACTCTCCGGATACACGATAATGTTCAAAAAACGTAACAAGCCAGAGCGAGGCAAAAGAGCCGGGAAAAGGCTCTCCACGGACCGCAGTTCGTCGCCTCCAAACCCAACTAACGAAGCTAGGCATCTTCTGTGCAGCTTTGCTCGCCCCCCGACCTCTGCCGACTTCGGGGGAGCTCGACCCGCTGCGTACCGCCCAAAGCGTAATATGTTTGACAGCAAATGACAACTTGGGATCACGCAAGGTTTCCCCGGAGGTCGCCGGGTGGTGGAGCGAGCCGATAAATCGTAGAATTCAGCCTCTGGGTACGAGGTAAAAAGTGCTTTACCTCAGGCTTTCTCCTGCGAGGACGGCTCCTTGTCTACAGACGGTAGTGGAAATGGCGGAAATGGCGGTGGTCCCACGGGAAACACGCCTTCCGAAGAGAACAATGGTGGGATTGGAGGAGCAGGCGCTCTTCGGTTAATCAATTTACCCATTGAAGAAGAGCTGCGGGAAAGTTACCTAACTTACGCGATGAGCGTGATTGTCAGTCGTGCGCTGCCCGACGTTCGCGATGGCCTCAAACCCAGCCAGCGGCGAATTTTGGTCGCTATGAACGACCTCAATTTGGGGCCCGGCAGCCGACGGGTGAAATGCGCCAAGATTTCGGGCGATACTTCGGGAAATTACCACCCTCACGGGGAGAGCGTGATCTACCCGACGCTGGTGCGGATGGCGCAAGAGTGGAACATGCGTTCCATTTTGATCGACAAGCAGGGTAATTTTGGTTCCATCGCTGGTCTGCCACCGGCTGCGATGCGGTACACCGAAGCTCGGTTGTCGAGCGTGGCCGCCATGATGTTGGACGACCTCAAGCTGGACACGGTCGACTACATCCCCACCTATGACGAAGCCAGAACGGAACCGACGGTTTTGCCCAGCCGGTTCCCGAACTTGTTGGTCAATGGTGCCAACGGGATTGCTGTGGGGATGGCGACTAGCATTCCGCCTCATAACCCCACGGAAGTCTGCGAGGCGGTGATTCGGGTGGTCGATAACCCCGATATCTCCATGGAAGAATTAATGGAGATTATTCCCGGCCCTGACTTTCCCACCGGCGGGATCATCTGCGGCCGGGCAGCCATTCGCCGTGGATATTACACGGGCCGCAGCACAATCGTGGTGCGGGCTCGCTGTACGATTGAGCAGATGAAGGGGAATCGATCGCGGATCGTCGTCTCGGAGATTCCTTTCCAGCAGTATCGTGACCGGGTGATCGAGAAGATCGCCGCCTTGGTCAATGGCGATCGCATCAAGGGTATCTCCGGGATCCAGGATGAGAGTGATCTGAACGAACCGGTGCGGATGGTGATCGACATCAAGCGGGACGCCGATCCCGAGGTGGTGCTGAACCAGTTGTATCAGTTTTCCCCTTTGCAAGATTCCTTCTCCTTGATCTTGTTGGCGTTGGTCGACGGCAAGCCGCGAGAGTTGAATCTGAAGGAAATGATCGTCGAGTTCATTCGCCACCGGGTGACGGTGATTCGGCGAAGAACTCAGTTTCTGTTAGCCAAAGCTCGCCGTCGTAAACACACGGTCGAAGGCTTGTTGCTGGCCCTGGCGAACATTGATGAAATCATTCGCATCATTCGCAGCAGCTCGACCCAAGCCGAGGCCAAAACTCGCTTGATGGATGTCGCATGCCCCGCTTCGATGATGCAGCGGGCTTTGGGAGACACCGGTTTTGCTCAGTTCGTGATCGAACGTGGCGAGGCCGACTCTTATACTTTAACGAGTGTCCAGACCGACGCCATTTTGCGGATGACCTTGGGCCAGTTGGTCAACTTGGAACAAGAAAAGCTAGCCAACGAGCATGCTTCATTGCTGGAAGAAATCATCGAATACCTGGAAATCCTGGGCGATCCTGAGCGAATTTACTCAATGATTCGCGAGGATATGGAAGAGGCCAAACGTCGATTTGGTAGCCCGCGAAGGACTGAGATTTCTGGCGAAGAGTTGGGGAACATCGACCTCGAGGATTTGATCACCGAGGAAACGATGGTGGTCTCGATCTCGCACCGAGGTTACATCAAACGCATCTCCGCGAGCACTTATCGGGCACAACGTCGCGGCGGCAAGGGGATGAAGGGAGCGAAGGCCGAGGACGAGGATCCGATCGAACACTTGTTCGTGGCAAGCACGCACGCCTATCTGCTATTTATCACTACCACTGGTAAAGTTTATTGGCAGAAGGTTTATGATTTGCCACAACTGGCTCGTGAAGCTCGCGGTCGTGCGATTGTGAACTTGTTGAACTTGGCCGAAGGCGAGCAAATTGCTCAATGCTTGGCCATTCGTGATTTCGATCAACCTGGTCACTTTATCATGATGGCCACCCGCGGTGGGCTCGTGAAGAAGACGACGCTGGAAAGTTACAGCCGCCCCAAGCGTGGTGGTATCATTGCCATCAAACTGCGTGACGGCGACGAATTGGTCGATGCGGCAGTCGTTGGCCCGGCGAGTGAAGTGGTCTTGGTAACTGGGAAAGGGATGGCAATTCGCTTCCCCGAAAGTGACGCTCGTCCGATGGGGCGGAACACTTCCGGAGTGAAGGGAATTAATCTCGGTAAAGATGACCATGTGGTCGGGATGGTTGTTGCCGATCCTGATGCCACGCTGCTGACCGTATGCGAAAATGGGTATGGCAAGCGAACGTACTTTGGCCCCAACGCGGCGGCCGTTGAAGATGCCGACGAAGAGGGGGGTGCCGATGTGCCTGCCGCAGCGGCGGAACCAGCAGCTGATGGCGGTGCGGAAGAGGGCGTTGCGGACGAAAGTGGCGAAGAAAGTGCCAACGGTTCGGCCCGCTATCGAACTCAACGTCGTGGTGGCAAAGGACTCCGCGACATTCGCGCCACGCAGCGAAATGGCCCAGTGATCAGCATCGTGTCGGTCAACGACGATGACGAAGTGTTAATGATGACGGCGAGGGGCAAGATTCAGCGAATCGCCACCAAAGACATCAGCGTGATTGGTCGCAACACGCAGGGTGTGCGAATCATGAGCATGGACGAAAGTGATACGTTGATCGCCGCGGTGCGCGTTCCGCCGGAAGACAAAGTCGCCGAGGGAGAGTTAGCGGTTGTTGCTCCGAATGTTGATGGGACGGTTGGCATGGCGCACGCTGACGATGTTGTTGAACCACCGGCTGTGGAGAATGATGAGACCTCGGCTGATGATTCCACAGACGATAGTTCAAACGAAGAGTAGCCCCACAGCAGGTCCGTTAGTTTCCTGCTTGTTTGCTGCCTAGGATCACTGCATGAGCGCCGAGGAAGAGCTGCCCGAGGAGGCTGACAGCGAGGAAGAAGAAGGATACTCGCTGGAGGATCTCGGTGCGGCTTACGCGCGGGCGATGGTCGAATCGGGGTTGTTGCCAGAGTCAGCTGAACCACCGGATTCGGAGCGGGGTGACGCAGGGCAGGGCGATGAGGAGGACGTTGAGCAATCGACGGCGACTCGGGAGTCGGCTCTGGGGGTTGCCTCCGAGCTTGGCACCGGCGGCAACGTAACACCGCAAGCGATCGTCGAAGCGGCGTTATTTGTTGGTCACCCGGACAACGAATTATTAACTGCCGCTCAAATCGCTCGCACGATGCGAGGCGTCTCCGCCGCTGAGGTGGAAGAGTTGGTCGATCTACTGAATCTCGAATACGAGCAAGCTGGGCACGCTTATCGCATTTGGCGTCGCGAGGGAGGTGGATTGCTGCTGGGCTTAGCCGATGCGATG
>CAZHTX010000493.1:0-4599 GCA_964535475.1 uncultured Pirellulaceae bacterium | reverse complement strand
ACAACCGCCGACCAGATTTCGGCTCAGGAATTTATTGTCAGCAGCCAAGTTGTCTCCGACGAGGCCGTTGGGGGCGATTGTGCCAATGGTAACTGCGGCTCCACCGGAGAAGCTGGAATGAATGGGGGTGGCAGGAGCTATGGGCACCCACATCTGTTCCATAATTATTATACGCAGGGTTACAGCAACGCGGTCAACGCACAAATGTACCTTTCCCCGGTACCAGTGCCACCCAATGTGGGGCACACGTTCATGACCTACCAACCGCTGCAGCCCGAGCATTACTTGTATTGGCACAAGGACCGCTACCACAACCATTACGACGGCGGACGTGGGCTTAATCGCACACGCGCGACCTACTACGCACCTCCGGTGCGAACCACGGTCGAAAACGTATACTGGAACTGGCTTCGCATTCCCCGCTGATGCAGCTTTGGTACACCGTCACTCCGGGAGTGTTTTTTGATGATCAAGCAAACTTTTTTGATCGCCGCCGCCGCCGTCGCTTGCGCCTGTTCGGCCGCGTCGGAGGCACAAGCTGGCGATCCGTGGGCCGCCACCAATCGCTGGGCCCAAAAAGCCGCATCCACGTACTCGTGGCACGGCAATTACTATAACCAGCAATACCGAGCGCCGGTCGCTTTGGTCGTGCCGCCAACCGCTCACATGCGAACTCAGTTTTCGTGGGGCGTCAGCCAGAACTTGATGTACCCGATCCATCACCAGTACGGAATGGAAGCACCAGGTTCCGGTTATGGCGGGTTGGGTGGATTCCGCCCCACGCCGCATTGGCCGAGTCACACCGATCAGTTTGGAATCTATTACGTTCGCGGGCCTTGGTAGGCTAGCAAACGGAAATCTGCAAAGCGGGCTCGCGACGGCGAGTCCGCTTTTTTTTGTGCCTGCTGCTGTCTATCTTGAGGGGCCCAGTGAATTCTCCACGAGCGATTCGCTTGATGCCCCACTCCTTCTCACGGAAAGATAGCCATGCGACCCATCGTGCAAATCTCGCTCGATCTCACCAATTTAGCGGAGGCCATTGAAACGGCCGAACTGGCAATTGCCGCCGGTGTTGATTGGCTCGAAGCGGGCACGCCGCTGATCTTGGCCGAGGGCTTGCGAGCCGTCTCGGGATTGCGCGAGCGGTTTCCGGACGTGCCGATCGTGGCCGACTTGAAGACGATGGACGGTGGCTATTTGGAAGCCGAGATGATGGCCAAGGCGGGCGCTTCGCATGTGGTGGTGATGGCCCGCGCCCATCCGGAAACGATTCGCTGCGTGGTGCAGGCAGGAAAAGATTTTGGTGCCAAGGTGATGGGGGACAACTTAGGTTGCCCTGACATGGTGGCGGCCGCTCGAGAACTGGAACAGCTTGGCTGCGATTTCATTGTGCATCATATTGGCTACGACGAACGACGGGGGATTGCCGCTCGCGGTGAACGTGCTCCCACGCCTTTAGATCAACTGCGGGAAGTCGTCGAAGCGGTTAACATTCCGGTCCAGGCGGTCGGTGGGCTGTCGATCGAACAAGCGATTGCCACGCCTCAGTACGGCGCCCCGCTGGTCGTGATCGGCGCGCCGCTGGCGATTGATAACGATCGTTTTGCGCAAGCCGCAGGTGATCTCCCCGCTATTTTGAAAAAGATCTGTGACGCAGTTCACGGTAACTCCAACTAGGCGACTTCGATGCAACAAACTGCTGTTGTCAATTACAGTTCAACACCCCACAGCGTGCGTTTGGAGGAACTGGCCGTTCCCGAGATCGGTGACGAGGATTGCTTGCTGGAAGTCGCCGCCGTGGGAGTTTGCGGCAGCGATTTGCACCAGTGGCAAGGCCAGCATTCTTGGCCGGTAAACTATCCGGTGGTGCTGGGGCATGAGTTCGCCGGAAGATTGGTCGAAGTCGGCTCACGGGTGAATGGCTGGCAGCCCGGGGATCGCGTCTGCAGCGAAACGGCCGCCGTGATCGACCCGCAAAGCCCCCTGTCGCGAATCGGTCGTTATAACCTCGATCCGAGCCGCAAAGGTTTCGGTTACGGCGTGCATGGAGCAATGACCAAGTTTGTTCGCGTCCCGGCCCGCTGTCTGCATCGCGTACCCGATGAACTGCCTCTGGAGTTAGCGGCATTGACCGAACCGTGCTGCGTGGCCTATTCGGCGACAGCCGCTCAAGTCGACATCTTACCGGGCGATCGCGTGTTGGTGATCGGCCCGGGACCGATCGGTTTGCTGTGCGGTGCGATTGCTTACCTGCGGGGCGCCGAGGTGGCGGTGGCTGGCCTGCCCAGCGATGCGGAGCGGTTGCAAATCGCCAAACAATTCGGGTGCGAAACCATCACTGGCGATCCCCTGGAATGGGCCCTCGCCCGAGACGGCTTGGGCGTGGACGGCGTGGTCGACGCGGCCGGAGTTTCGGCAACGCTCAAGCTGGCCCTCGACGCTGTTCGCCCCGGTGGTTGGATCAGCAAAGTGGGTTGGGGACGTGATCCCGTCGGCTTTTCACTCGATCCCCTCGTGCAAAAAAACATCACGCTGCAAGGATCGTTCAGCCACAATTGGCAAATGTGGGAACGCGTGCTCGGCCTGCTCGCTTCGGGACGTCTCAACGTGCAACAAATCGTGGGCGGACAATGGCCGCTCGAAGAGTGGCACGAAGCGTTTGAGACGATGCACTCTGGCGCGATCGCCAAAGCGTTGCTGGTGACTTAGACAACGCGTTCCAGGAACCTATCCATTCGCGCCAATTTCCACCAGTTGCTGGGGTGGACGTTGGCGGTTGGCCTGAATTGCCTTCATCTCTTGCTCGGGGGGAACCAACTGGTAAAAGACATCCCGTTGCCGAGGCTCAAATCCTAACTCTTCGATCGCTCCGCGGATTTGGTCCAGTGTCAAAAAGTGGACAGTCCCCGCTTCGGCCACGACGTTCTCCTCAATCATCAAACTGCCCATGTCGTTGGCCCCGTAGAGCATCGCCAACTGGCCAATCTTCAACCCTTGCGTGACCCAGCTCGATTGAATGCTGGGAAAGTTATCGAGGTAAAGTCGAGCGACAGCTTGGGTCTTCAAATATTCAAAAGCGCCCACGTGTGGCAGCTCTGACATCTCCGTATTGTCGGGCTGGAACGTCCAGCAAATGAAAGCGGTAAAGCCTTTCGTTTCATCTTGCAGTTGCCGCAACCGCTCCAGATGTTCGATCCGCTCGGCCAATGTCTCGACATGCCCAAACATCATCGTGGCGGTGCTGATGCCGCCCATTTCATGCCAAGTCCGCATCACGTCCAGCCAATCGTCGGTCATCACTTTACCGCGAGTAATCTCCGCCCGCACGCGATCGACCAAAATCTCCGCACCGCCACCTGGAATGCTCCCCAAGCCGGCCGCTTTCAGTCGCTCCAGCACGGTCTTCAAAGGCAGTTTGTTGACTTTGGTGAAATGATAATATTCCGGCGGGCTAAACCCATGGACGTTCAGCTGAGGAAACTCGCGTTTGATGTCGCTCAGCATCTCCTCGTACCACTCCAGTTTGTAATGCGGATGCAAGCCGCCCTGAAGTAAAATCTGGTTGCCACCGAGTTCGACCGTTTCGCGAACTTTATCGAGCAGCTCGGGGCGGGAGAGCACGTAACCCTCATCACTTTTAGGACCGCGATAAAACGCGCAAAAGTCGCAAACCGCCGTGCAGATGTTGGTGTAATTTATGTTGCGGTCGATGTTGTAGGTGCGATAATTTTCCGGATGCAGGCGACGGGAAATTTCATCAGCCGCCCCGCCGATCGCTGTCAAGTCGTGACTTTGCAGCAACTGCAAGCCGTCCTCCGGGGTCAGCCGCTGGCCGTCGATCGCTTTGTCTAAAATTTGTCGCACGCTCATCTTCAATTCACCTGGGAAATTTCGTCGGCATTCGAGGCGGTTCCGCCCAATAATCCTAGCTCGGTAGCATGGTGGCGGAACCATTCCAACCCACGCCGTTCGCCCGCACCTAAATAGAAGTGCAAGTTGTCCGCAAAGTAAGTCAGACAGTCGCTGACCGTCAGCCCCAGCGGGCCCGCTTCACGTTGAGCAATTGCTTCGAACTGCTCCAAGCCTTGATCGCGAGCCGCTTCCAGCACGGGAGCCAAGGCGGCCGTATCAACGTCAGGCCTGGCAGCCCAGACGGCAAACACGAAGGGCAGTTCGCTCCAGCGACACCAACGATCACCCAGGTCCCAAATCTCTTGATAAGTCCCCGCGGGAGGATGCATGGCGCGATCCCCAATCATCAATAACGCGTCCGCGTCAATCTGGTCCGCCGAGGCCGTGATCGGAAAGGGAAGTAGCTGGGGTTTGAGGCCGTATTGGTTCCACAATAAAATTCGCACCAGCGCTTGGCTGGTACGACTCCCCTCATCCAACGCCAGCGTGCGAATCTGCTCGACGGGACACCGGCTGAGCAAACGAACACTCCAAACCGGCCCCCGACAACCAATCACGGCGTTGGAAACTAGCTGATAAGACGGGTCGCGAAAATACTCAATCGCGGGAATCAATGCAGCGTCCAGTTCGCCCGCCCCGAGACCATCGGCCAGGCGACGACCAGACCCAGCGCCACACTGGCTGCGA
>CAZHTX010000492.1:0-4603 GCA_964535475.1 uncultured Pirellulaceae bacterium | reverse complement strand
GTGGGCTGAAGCCTGACGCGATCGTGGTGGTTGTTTCCAACCCGGTCGACATCCTTACCTATTTGGCCGCCCAACAATTGGGGCTGCCGGCGAATCAAGTGATCGGCTTGGGGACGCAGCTCGATACGATTCGTTTCTGCAGCTTGATCGCCCAACAACTTGGCACGCCACCGACGCAAACGCGGGCGCTGATCCTGGGCGAGCATGGTGACTCGATGGTGCCGATTTGGAGCAGCGCCACCGTAGCCGGATTGCCGCTCGATAAATTTCCCGGTTGGACGCCTTCGCTGGCTGGCGAGCTGTTCAGCCGCACGCGAGGTAGCGGTGCCGAAGTAATCAAGCGAAAAGGGGGGGCCGGTTTTGCCTTCGGCATCGCCATTCGCGACGTCATCGATGCCATCGCACTCGACAGCCAACGTCTGCTGCCCGTCAGCACCGTGCAGTCGGGTTGCTACGGAATTCGCGACGTGGCGTTATCGGTGCCGACCGTCGTTGGTCGTCGCGGGGCGGAGAAATGTCTCGAAATTGACTTGTGGCCCAAAGAAGTCCAAGGCTTGCGGTCCAGCGGCGGAGCGCTCCGTAAGACGCTTGATTTGGTGCTGCAACGGGTTCGTTGAATGCTTTCGGGTCATAGCAGCCGTTTATCGCTAGTTCGCGGTTCCAGGGAAAGCAATCAGCCGCCTCGCGCCAGCGTGCGGTTCCCGGTGTCGTGTCGTGCTGTGGGAACCGCAGGCTGGCGCCAGGCGGCTGATGATGCACGACTTTGTGCAAGCAAATTACGCAAATTAATTTGCCCGACCCCAACGAGCTTGCCTCGTTTGGTGAACAAGGTTGCCAGCTAGCAAGAATCGCCGCGTTGTGCGTCGCGTTGCAGCTGATTGCTGTTTCGGGGAACCGCACGCTGGCGCGGTGCGGCTGAAGACAATTTTTGCGGCTAAAATCGCGAAAATGCGGCTTTCACGGAATCTTTGCTAGACGCTGTGCGGGAAAACGGTATAAAGATTGCATCGACTGTGCAGTGCGGGTGTCCCGGACTGCCGGATTGTCACCCTATATTTCTTTGATTAACCCCGCGGCAGAGGTTTATGTCGAAAAAGGAAGAAGCTTTCGAAGTCGAAGGCACGGTCACTCAAGCGCTGGCCAATACACGATTTCGCGTCCAATTAGAGACTGGCAACGAAGTTTTGGCACACGTCGCAGGACGGATGCGGAAACACTTTATTCGAATCGTTCCCGGCGACAAAGTGCGTGTGGAACTCTCCCCCTACGACCTCACCAAGGGCCGGATTACCTATCGTGAGCGTTAGCTAGCATCACGAACTCACCAACGGCCAAAAGAGCCGGCCCGAATCGCTTCGTATCCACCCAGGATGCCAGCGTTGGTGATATCCGCTTGAGCTAAGGAGTGCAGCACGCGATCGGTCTGCTCGGCTCCCCGTTCGAGCCGGTGCAGCCACAGCGATTTGCAACGCCCCACCGAGTCAAACATGTCGGGCCTCAGCGACATCAGCACCGCATCGGCTACCGCTCGGTTTGCGTCTGGAAAAGCCGGACTCGGATTGCTGCGCCGCATCAAGGCGTCGCGCATCGCGGCCGACGTCAGCCAGCCCGCGGTCTCACGTGCCATTCCCGCGGGAATTTGTTGAGTGTCCTCGGCAAAAGCGGCCGCTCGCGGTGGATCGAATGCGTAACGGTGGACTGAATTAGGTTGCTGCGAAGCTAAATGCCCGAGCAACGCGTCACACCAACGTTCGGTGGTGCTCCGCAACTTGTTTAACCGCACCGCGTGATCGAGCGACGCCAAGCGGCTGTCGAGCATCAGCCGTAGGATCCGCGCACGTGCTTCAAGATGCGTTAGATAGACAGAGTGCGTAACCGGGGATATTTCCTCAGCCGCTCGTTCGTTGTCCAACCCGCTGCCCAGAGCGGCGTAGACTCGCGTCAGTGGTTCGCTCAGCAAGACTTCTTCGACGATCGAGGCGCTCGTCTTCCACCAAGCTTGCATTGCGTCGATCGCGTGGGTGTCGGCCAGGTGTTGATAATCGCTGATCGCTTGGTGCCAAGCGTCGAAGCGAGTTCGATTGGCCAACCAGTAAGCCTGCATCGCTTCCTGGGGAATCAGTTCGCGGCGATAGAGCAGCGAGGGGCCGTGCAGGGCGAGGATTGCGGCCAGATCGACAAGTTCAGCTGCATGCATGCAGAATACTCGAAAGAAAAGTCAAAAGGGGTTCTCAGCTCCGCAGCGGTCTGCGAAGCGATGAGGTTTTGGCGATTGAGAGGCATTGCATGCCTGGTGCCAAAGCTCGCTGAGGGGGCTCGGGAGATTGGCCTTAAGTCTTTATCTGAGAATAGTTTGCGATCATTCCGCGGGCTCTTATAGCGGGTCCGCAGAGGGTCGGCGCGTTGTCTTTGGGCAACAAACGTGAGGTGTCTGGGCAACAGTCGCGTGGCCAGCGTCAACCGGGGCCCCCTGTTGTGGAATCTGCAAAAGTTGTCTTGGACTATTTTCCCAAGTTCCGTTAAACTTCCCAGACGATTGTGTCGACGCGTTTTCGCTCGACCGAATAACACGGACCACGGAGGGCCTGAGGGATGCCGGAATCATTCCGCTTTATCCATGCCAGCGATTTTCATTTAGAGCGACCCTTGGGTGATTTGGATGAACTGCCAAAACACCTGAGAGAATCGATTGCCGCGGCTCCTTGGAAAGCGGCGACGGCGGTGCTGGAAGCTGCTTTGATTGAGAACGTCGACTTTGTCCTCTTGTGTGGCGATTTGCTCAGCCCCTCGTTGGCCGGTCCGCGAGGAATGTCGCTGTTGATCGAAGCCTTTGATGCGTTGGCGGAGCGGAACATCCAGGTTTTTTGGGCTGCCGGTAACGTTGACGCCGCCCAGTATTGGCCCGAATCGATTTCGCTGCCGAGCAACGTGACCCAATTGCCCAAGGGGCGTGCGGTGCAGCATCCGGTGATTCGCAACGGGGAAACGATCGCCATGATCGTGGGCCGCAGCGGCGAAGGTTCCGGCCCGTTGCACGTTCCTTCATACCGCGTCGATCCCAGCGACATTTTCACGATCGGAGTTGGCTATGGGACGGCTGAGGCGGGCTCGTTGGCGGAGACAAGGTTTGATTATTGGGCGCTTGGCGGTCTGCACGCTCGCAAAGAATTAGAAGCGGGTGCGGCGCAAGGCGCCGTTTACTGTGGCAGCCCCCAAGGTCGCAGCCTCGCCGAACCGGGGGCTCACGGATTTCACTTAGTTGATATCGACGCTGACGGGGCTGCCCGTTTGCACGTCGTCGATGTCGACACCTTTCGTTATTGCCCGATCGTAATCGACGCAGGCGAATTGTTGCGGGGTGGCAACCTGCGGCAAACGATGTCCTCGCGAATCTCTCGGTTGCTCAACGAGAACGGCAATCGTCACTTGCTGTTGGGCTGGGAACTGCAGCCGACCAGTGCGGAGTCGCTGGAGATGATCGGCGACCCGGCCGAGTTGTTGACGTGGTTGCGGCGAGAGTTTGGTAACGGCAATCCGGCTGCTTGGACAGTCAAACTGACTGTTTTGCCTCCGTCGCGATATCCGCAGCAGTGGCAAGAGGAGGATACGATTTTAGGCGACTTTTTGCGCGCGTCGGAGCGGCATCGCAAGTCGTCTGGGCGTGATTTGAATTTGCTGCCACTGACCGAGGAGCAGCAGGGGCTTTCCCCATCGACAGCCGCTTTGTTGGCCGATGCGGAAGCGTCCCAGCGGGCTCAGCTATTGGGAGAAGCGACGTTACTCGGGGTGGAATTATTGCGGGGCGGGAAGCCAAAAATGTAGGCTGCGGGCCATGTTGCGCCTGTCTGCCTCATCAACCACATGACGTCCGGCATCGGTTCGGGCGACCCAGAGGATGGGGAGTGATACAACGGTGAAAATCAAAGACATTCATATCGACGGTTTCGGAGTCTGGACTGATTTAGCGGTCGACTCTTTGCCCGATGGCATGACGTTGTTCTACGGTCCCAATGAGGCTGGCAAGACAACGCTCATGCAGTTCATTCGGGCCTGTTTGTATGGCTTTACTCCGGAACGTCGGCAACGCTATCTGCCCCCAGTGTTTGGCGGCACACCCGGCGGCGGTTTGCGAGTCACCGGCCCCGGCGGTGGTTATCAGATTCGTCGTCGCGTGCATGGCACACAGGCTGAGAACGCCGAACAGAGCGTGATGGGCCAGCTGACGGTGACCGGCCAGGACGGATTGGCTCAAGGCCAGCATCGGTTGGCGATGTTACTTGGTCAAATCGATGAGCCGATCTTTACCAACGTGTTCGCCATCGGCCTTCGCGAGCTGCAGGAACTGAGTACGCTCGACGACACTTCGGCAGCCGACGAGCTTTATAAACTCAGCAGCGGCTTGGATCGCGTCTCTTTGGTGGACGTGATGCGTTCGCTGCGAACCGCTCGCGGGAAATTGGTCGACGCGCGGGTCGATGAACCCGAAGCGGGGCGGTTGGCGACGATGCTGGCTCAGCGCGAAAAACTAAAAGATGAAATTGGTCAACTTACCGCGCGAGCCCGTCGCTGGTCCGATCTGGCGACGCAGCGCCGCAGCCAAGAA
>CAZHTX010000491.1:0-4624 GCA_964535475.1 uncultured Pirellulaceae bacterium | reverse complement strand
AGGGGCTAGGGGCTAGTTGCTAGTTGCTAGGGGCTAGGGGCTAGGGGCTGCTTGACTGGGCACGATCTTAGCAGTTTTTTGCTTCAGGTGTCGGGGACAAAAAAAAGCCGCCGCGGGAAGTGGAGGTTTCCCGCGACGGCTTTACCAAATCGGCTTTTGACTGGAAGAAAAAACCCCGACCTGAGCGAGTGAGGCGGACACTCGCTCAGGCCATTGGGGATCCTTCTGGCCCAGGCAAGAGCCGAGAAGACCATGGTCCCAGTGGCGATAAACTAGCTTACCGAACCACCAGCGATTGCATCGGAAGGATAAGCGTGCATACCGTGCTCGGAAATATCCAAACCGGTCGTCTCTTCTTCCGCAGTCACCCGCAACAAGCCAATCATCTTTAACACGGCAAACAGCACAAACATTGTGACAAACGCCCATGCACAGATGATGGCAGAACTGTAGCACTGAACCCAGATGTACTCACCGCGAGTTAGAGCGACATCATTTACTTCGGGCAAATTTTGCCCTAACAGACCGGTCGCCACGCCACCCCAAACACCACAGATACCATGCACTGGGAAAGCACCGACGGGATCGTCAATTCGCAACTTGTCGAGCAGAATAATCCCCAGCACCACGAGGCAACCGGCAACGCCACCAATCAGCAGGGCCCCGGGCTGAGTCACTTGATCGCAGTTGGCCGTGATCCCAACGAGACCACCGAGCACTCCATTCAACGCCATAGTCACATCAGGCTTGCCAAAGGCGACCCAGGCCAACACAAGTGCCGCGACCGCACCGGCGGCTGCCGCCAACGTGGTGGTCAAAGCGATATAAGAGGTCGCTTCCGCGTTCTGATAACCGGAATAAGTCAATTGGCTACCCGGGTTAAAGCCGTACCAGCCAACCCATAGGATGAATACGCCCAAGGCGGCAAAGGTAATATTGTGCCCTGGAAGCGGAATACTCTTACCCTCGGTGGTAAACCGCCCCAGCCTTGGCCCCAACAAAATGGCCCCCGCCAAACCGGCAAACCCTCCCACGGCGTGGACCACAATCGAACCTGCGAAATCCTGGAAACCGGCGGCATCCAAAAACCCCCCACCCCACTTCCACATGCCACTGATCGGATAAATCAAACCAGTCAGCAGGGCACTGTAAATCAGGTATCCGGCGAACTGCATACGCCCAGCAACCGCCCCAGAAACAATCGTCGCGGCGGTGGCGGCAAAGGCAACTTGGAAGATGAAGTCCGCGCTGCTGCTGTAGGTCGGATTTCCGTCATCGTCAACGTTCGGTGAATCAACGTCCCGCGCCACAAACGGCCCGGCGTAACCAAAATAGCCCCCTGCGTAATCCCCTCCGGGATACATGATTCCGAAACCGAGCAACAGGAAGAGAATGATCCCCACGCCCAAGTCTAAGACGTTCTTTGCTAGAATGTTGACGGTGTTTTTGGCCGAGTTTAAACCAACTTCCAGCATGGCAAAGCCTGCCTGCATGAAAATCACCAACACGGCACAGATAAACATGATCAACGTGTTGATCGTGTAATCGTTACTCCCCTCTGCAGTAACCACGACGGCCGCTTCCGTCTCACTCTCTACCACAGCTTCCTCTGGCGCGGCCGTATCACCCGCGCCGGCTGTTTCCGCGACATCCGGTGTCGCCAAGTCCGCATCCTGCGCCGAAGCAACCGACGCGAGTGATAGGCCAACCCCCAACAACCCCACAAGGAGTGCCAATGTAAACCAACTACCTCTCAGTACATGCATGATGAATTCTTTCCTTCGTGCAAATAGCTCGACGAATAACCGACTCGCCCGCAACGCTGCGGCGAATTCGCTGTTCGAAAAACCAAGCGCACGTGTTCCTGCCTCGACACCTGCCTGGGCCAACTTCACCTCAATCTGGTGATCGTGGCGGGGGCACGTCAAACGCTCGTTCGTTCCCCGGCGGTAAAGCACTCGCCGCGCCAGTGTCGCCAGCAATCGCTCATTTTCATTCTCTAAGTCCATGCTAGGTAGAGACTTAAAAAAAATGAATTGCCGCCGAGGCAGTTCCCGACGGGGCTGGGAAATAGGCTGTTGTGCCCAAGAGTTAGGCAAGTCAGACGCGAGACTGCTTAAGCAGTTGGCAGCATCAGGTCCACGGTTTGCATCCGCATCTGGACCATCGCGAAGCCAAAAAAAAACGCCGCCCAAAGCTGTAAAGCTCTGGACGGCGTTTTGGTTCACAATAGCCCCACCGACCCCGCCTGGCGAACTATGCGTCTCGCATCTCTTCCTAGTACATTTAAACTATCCGAAAACCGTGAGCCGACGGCGCTAGCCGCGGGCCTTTTCTATGGTTTTCGGATAGGTTTTTAGAACAAAGACTAGAAAAGAATGATCGTATCGAGCCCGAAGGTCGTTTGCGAAGGATCGTTCTGCTCGTTGATGGTGATATCAGCGGCGTTCAGCACGTCACGGTTTTCCTTCACCCAGTCCCAGCGAAGTTCGGGACGAATGATCACGTTGGCGTGCGGACGATAGTTGAGTCCCATCGTCAGAGCATAGATGTCCGCACGACCTGCTTGGTCGGTGAGGGCAGCCAGAGCAGGCACGTTTGCGTTATCACCGTAGAAGCCAACACTGTCTTCGCTGAGGTTCCACCATTCGGCGCGAGCACCGACGGACCATCGCTCGCTGAGGGTGTAGAACAAGTACTGGTTGATGCCAATCGTGTTACGGGCAGTCTGACCAGCCGAATCTTTCGTGTCGAGGTAATCGCTTTGGAAGACGTAACGCAAGTTGTCGGACAAGCCGGCATCGAACACGACGCTGTGTTGGAAACCACGCTCTCCGCCACCGGCGAAGTCTTCACCGAACCGTCCCATCACGGTCGTGTAGGTGAATTGCAGGTCATCCATCAGAGCCAGCGAGAAACCGCCGAGGAACGCATCTCCGTTATCCTCAAATCCGCTGTCCCAGCCCATCACGTAACCACCGTACAGGGTCACGTCATCGCTGGCGTTGTATGTAGCGAGTGCACCGGTGTGGGTGAACGGCTCGCTGTTGTACATCGTGTAAGCGTGGCTGTAGAAGAAGTTGTCCGGGGCGGTCACGACTTCATAACCAATGATGGTGAAGAAGTGACCGACTTTCACCGACCAATCCCCATAACCAGCTTCGAGGTAGGCTTGCGGAAGCGCGTGGCCATAGATGCCGTTATCCCACTGGTTATCCCAGTGGTCATTATCGATTCCAAAAGCTTGCGTGTCTTGGGCATCGACGCCGTAGACATAATCAAAACGACCGCCGATATCGAAACCGCAAGTCGTATCGATTGCTTTCTCGGCGTACAACCATCCTTGATGGAGGTTGACCCGGTCAGCGTGCTGGTTAAAGCGGAAGCCACCATCTTGGCTGTGGTAGCCGAACTGTGTCCAACCACCAACGGCGATTCCGTTGTACTCTCCGAACAAGGAGTAGGGATCGCCGAGCGGTCCACTGCCTCCCAAGCCCGTCAAGCCTGTCAAGCCGGCACCGAGGCCGAGGCCCAGTCCGCCACCGAACATGCTGTCGCAGCCGGTGTCACACGCAATTTCGCAGTCACATGCCGTCTCACAACCACAACCTGGGTCGGCGACGACTTCGCAACCACACACTGGCTCGCCGCAATCACAGCCGGCTGTCGCCCAAGAGACTTGGCTGACGGGTGCCTGACTTGTTGCGTATGTTCCGTTTTGCTGAGCTTGGGCGATACCGGAGGTCATTCCGATTGCCGCCGCTGCCAGCCATGCAATTTTGCTGACTTTCATTTGTTTCCTATCCAATCCCTGGGGTCGGTAGATCCGCACAATCTGCCGGATCGGTCAACCGATCAAAAACGCTCCTTTTCGATCGAACCAGAGTCTGCTATCGACGCAGCGGTCAGTGAAAATTCAATCCCGGAGAGGAAAGAACTCATAGGAATATGCGAGAAAACACCCAAGCCTGGCAAACTTTACCGATCAGTAAAGCGGTACTGGCAAGTAGCTTGCCGGCGAGCTACCCCAATGCAAAATCCAATGTCCCCAAAGGAGACCCGTCGCCCGCTCCAACGACACCGGCTGCCCAACGAAGAAAAGGCCGGCTTAGCGAAACAGCGCCTGGCTGAAACTCTCGGCATCGAAGGGGGCCAAGTCATCGAGCCCTTCCCCCAACCCGATGAACTTCACCGGCAACTCAAACTGTTTGCGAATTGGAATCACCACCCCGCCCTTGGCGGAACCATCGAGTTTCGCCAGCACAATACCGGTGCAACCGGCAACCTCGCTGAAACCCCGGGCCTGGCTGATCGCGTTTTGTCCAGCCGTGGCATCGAGCACCAACAGCACTTCATGCGGCGCGGTGGGGATTGGCTTGCCGATCACTCGGCGGATTTTGTCGAGTTGTTGCATCAAGTGCTTTTGCGTCTGCAGACGTCCCGCGGTGTCGATCACGGCCACGTCAAAGGCCTCGTCGGCAGCTTTTTGCGCGGTGGCGAAAGCGACGCTGGCCGGATCCGCTCCGGTCGCTCCGGTGACGATCTCGCAGCCGATTCGCCCCGCCCAGACCGTTAATTGCTCGACCGCTGCGGCCCGAAAGGTGTCCCCTGCCCCGAGCACCAC
>CAZHTX010000490.1:0-4626 GCA_964535475.1 uncultured Pirellulaceae bacterium | reverse complement strand
AATTCGCAACAAGGCCGTCGAGCGCGGGCTGCTAACCACCACAGCAGCGGCGGCAATGAATGACTGGGAAATCACTCAATTAATCTTGATGCCAGGATTCTCAACCGCCGAAAAGGTGACCAGCATTTCCGGCCGTGGGGTGGGGATGGATGTCGTCAAGACAAACATCGAACGCATTGGCGGAACCCTCGACTTGGAAACCGATCCGGGTCGTGGCATGACCGTTAAAATAAAAATCCCCCTCACCTTGGCCATCATTCCCGCCCTGATCGTTTCCAGCGGCGGAGACAGGTACGCAATTCCGCAAGTGGGACTGCTGGAACTCGTACGACTCGAAGGCCAAAGTCCTGGGTCAGGAATCGAGTACCTGCATGGTGCTCCGATTTATCGACTGCGCGGAAAACTGTTGCCGCTTGTCAATCTTGCCGAGCTATTGGGCACAGAGACTCCGCAGCTAGATCGTAAAACTGCACCCGATGATGAGAATGAGGAATCGGTTGTAAACATTGTAGTTCTGCGAGCCAATGATCAGCACTTTGGCCTAATCGTCGATCACATTAACGACACTGAGGAAATTGTTGTCAAACCACTCAGCCGACAACTTAAAAGTGTCCATGAATATGCCGGCGCCACAATCATGGGCGATGGCAAGGTCGCGCTAATTTTAGATGTCAATGGGATCGCCACCAATTCAGGGATCCTAGGTGAGACCCACGAACAAAGCCAATCTCAATCGAGAGGTTCCGCGGAGTCGTCAGACAAACGTGACATTCGCACATTACTGGTCGTCGATGTTGGTGACGATCGCCGTTTGGCTCTCCCAATCTCAATGGTCTCCCGAATCGAGAACATCCCCAAATCGTGTATTGAACGCATCGACTCGCGAGAAGTCATTCAGTACCGAAATGACATACTGCCGATTTTTCGACTGGCCGACAAAATTGGTGGTCGCCCAATTTGCGAGGATAATCAAGCGGAGGAACTGAAAATCATCGTCTACTCTGAGGACGAAAAATCCTGCGGAATCGCTGTGCATCGCATTCTTGATATCGTGCAAACAGAGTTATCGCTAACGGAAATTCACGAAAACGATAACCGTTTTCTTGGAACCATCGTTCTTCAAGACAGGGTAACTGACGTGGTAAACCTCCGTGAGTTGGCAAAACCGTAGTTCAGCAACGCGCAAAACAAACTTGAAACGAGACAGCAATGAATAACAACACACATCAGTTCTGCACGTTCTTTATCGACTCCCTTTACATCGGTATCGACGTAAACGAAGTCCAGGAAGTCATTCGATATCAAGCGATGACGCGCACACCTCGGGCGCCGAGCGTCGTCAGTGGCTTGATAAATTTGCGAGGCCAGATCGTCACCGCACTCGACCTGCGTGTTAGCTTAGGGATCAAGCAACGGGAACCAGACGAACAGCCGATGAACATTGTCGTGAGGGACGGAGAAAATGTCATCAGCTTTCTGGTGGACAGAATCGGAGATGTGGTAGAAGCGGACGATAGTATTTTTGAACCGCCACCTCTGACGCTGCCCAAAAGCCTTAAACCTCTCGTGAAGGGTGCCTACAAGTATCCCAGCCAATTGCTGTTGGTGCTAAACACGGAGCGAGCGCTAACTGAAAGTCATTCCGAGCACCCAACGAAATCGCACCGCCGCAGTGACAGCAATTATTCATGTCAATACGCCTAACAACGGCCAACGTAAATCGCAGCTGTTTGAGTAAGTAGTTCCCCTTAACACCCTTTGGAGATCCCCGCTATGCCAACTTCGACCCTTCCCGTTCAGAAAAGAAACTCCCAATCAAAGAATACGAATCGCCTCGCGGAATTAGAAGGAAAATGGGACGCCATAGATCGGTCGCAGGCGATCATCGAGTTTGAATTAGACGGCAGCATTCTCACGGCGAATGAAAATTTCCTGCAAACCATGCATTATTCTTTGGACGAGATCGTGGGGCAACACCACAGCATGTTCGTTGATCGTGAGGATGCATCAGGGCCTGAATATAGGGAATTGTGGCGAAAACTAAATCGCGGAGAAGCTGTAACCGGCGAGTTTCGACGAATGGCGAAGGGCCAGAAAGAAGTGTGGATTCAGGCTTCCTACACGACAATTCTTGATAAGGCCGGCACGCCGATTAAGGTCGTTAAGTTTGCTAGTGACATCACGAAGGCAAAGGCGGAACACGCGGACTTTTCCGGAAAACTAGCCGCCATTAGCAAGTCCCAAGCGGTAATTGAGTTCGATCTGGACGGCACCGTACTGACGGCAAACGAGAACTTTCTCGCCACGCTCGGATATAGATTGAATGAAGTTCAAGGCCAGCATCACAGCAATTTCGTCGATGAACAAACACGTCAGAGCGCGGAATATAAAGAGTTCTGGGAGCAATTACGTCGCGGAGAATTCGTCGCGGGCGAGTTCCTCAGAATTGGCAAAGGGGGACGCGAGATTTGGATCCAGGCCTCGTACAATCCCATACTAGATGCCAATGGAAGGCCGCAGAAGGTCGTGAAGTACGCATCCGATATCACCGCGCAGGTTCATCAACGCAAGGAGATGCAGCACCTCCTGGAACTTGTAAACGGCAACGCGACCACGCTGGGTTCATCAGCTGAGGAATTGTCGGCGGTGAGCAGCCAAATGGCCTCCAGCGCGGAAGAGACTGCCGCACAAGCCGGAGTCGTCTCTGAGGCGGCTGACCAGGTCAGCAATAACGTGCAGACGGTCGCCACCGGAGTGGACGAAATGAATGCGGCAATTCGCGAAATAGCCAGAAGTGCCACCGAATCGGCTTGCGTTTCTCAGCAAGCCGTCGCGGACGCTCAACATGCTAACGTAACGGTAAATAAACTGGGCGTCAGCAGCGTTGAGATCGGTAAGGTGATCAAGGTCATCACTTCGATTGCCGAGCAGACCAACTTGTTAGCACTCAACGCCACCATCGAAGCGGCCCGAGCCGGTGAGGCGGGTAAGGGATTCGCTGTTGTGGCAAACGAAGTGAAAGAGCTAGCAAAAGAGACCGCCCGCGCCACGGAAGACATTAGCGGTAAGATCGAAACGATTCAGGTCGACACCAACGCGGCGGTGGATTCGATCAAGAAGATTGGCGACGTGATCGCACAAATCAATGATATCTCAAACACCATCGCCTCCGCCGTCGAGGAGCAGACTGCCACCGCGACTGAGATGAGTCGCAACGTGGGGGAGGCTGCCAGAGGGACAACGGAAATCGCCAAGAACATTACCTCAGTTGCTGAGGCTGCTCAATTGACAACGCAGGGAGCGAACAACTGCCAGCAAGCCGCAAGTGAGCTAGCCAGTATGGCGATTGAACTCCAGGAACTTGGCAACCGCAGCTAACACCCCATCATTGAACCCTGGCATGTGGAAATCTTAACCCATCACGGCCAAGCGTTTCAATTTGCGGCGCGGCAGTCTGTCAATTGCCGCCGCAAGCCAAACAGCCAACTGGTAAGCCCATGCACGCCAGTTGCGCAACGGAAGGAACCCGTCCAATTTCTCAAGCTAACCATGAACTGGCGGACAGTTGAATGAAGGCATTATTGGTTGATGATTTCGCGCCGATATTAAAGTTTGAATTCGCCATCCTTGATCAATTAGGCTTCGAAGTATCCTTCGCAAGCAATGGTAAGGAAGCGTTAACGCGCCTGCAGGATGAACCTATACCGGATGTTATTTTATTGGATTGGAACATGCCCGAGATGGATGGCATGGGGTTCATTCAGGTAGTCCGAGAGCAACCTCGCTTTAATGACGTTGCGATCATAATGGTTACCACGGAAATTGATGCGGAGCACATTTCCCAAGCCCTAACGGCTGGTGCAAACGAGTATTTGATGAAGCCTTTTGACGAGGCGTGTTTGCTCGATAAGCTCCGCTTAATAAGATTATTGGCTTAACATGAAGAAAACAAGAGTTCTGGTTGTAGACGACTCGGTTGTGATTCGCCGACTGTTAGTAAATGTCCTTGACTCCGATCCTGAAATTGAAGTCGTTGGGACGGCACCGGATGGGAAAATCGCTCTGGCAAAAATTGGACAGGTGAAGCCTGATCTGGTAACGCTGGACATTGAAATGCCAACAATGGACGGCTTGCAAACGCTACCTGAGCTGAGAGCTCTGTGGCCGAAACTGCCGGTGATCATGTTTAGCACTCTGAGCACTCGCGGAGCTGAATCCACTTTTAGGGCGTTGGAGCTAGGAGCCAGTGATTACGTGGCTAAGCCGGCAAACGTGGGCAGTGTCTCACAGGCTTTGCAGGTTGTCCGCGACCAACTGGTGCCCAAGGTGAAGGCCCTTTGCAACCCGCCATGGCCTGAACGTGTCGCCGCGGAGGCGACTCCAACAACCAGTGCACGCCAAAAGTCTTCTACCAATCATCGTAGAGAAGTATTAGTGATTGGTTCATCAACTGGAGGCCCGCAAGCATTAGCCGCAGTATTGGCCGGGATTCCAGGTAATTTCCCGTTGCCAATCGCGATCGCACAACACATGCCGCCAGTGTTTACCAAAAGTCTTGCGGCACGCCTAAATCAAAGCTGCGCCCTGGATGTCACGGAAGCCGATGATGGTGAACCAATGAAAGCC
>CAZHTX010000489.1:1996-4665 GCA_964535475.1 uncultured Pirellulaceae bacterium | reverse complement strand
AGATACTGCAAACATTCCGCACCGGTCCCACCCAAACCAATAATCAGGGCATGTCCAACCGCTTGACTCGATTTTAACTGCCCAATCTCAGCCGATAGATCACCCAGATCCTGAACTTCGCCGCTCGTTAACATTGTGCCGGATAAGCTCGTTGAGATGCTGGTGCCAGCATCTGCGGAACGTCCAAACACATTCCCAGTGTTTGCGCTACCACCGGAGGCCTGCCGCAATGCCTCAACGAACTCCATGCAACTTCCGAACCGACGTTCAGCATTCTTTTCCAAAGCCTTCGCCACCACCGGCCGATCGGTCGGTGGCAGCGGCTCGAGGTTTGGCGAACTGTGCACGTGCTGCGTGGCGAGTTGAGCGATAGTGCGACCGCTGAATGGCCGCACACCAGTCAATAACTCTTGATACATGATCGCCAAGCTATATTGATCACTAGTCGCGCTGGGTCGCCCGTCAAACACTTCCGGCGCGGCATAAATGGGCGTTAATCCACCCACCACGGAGTGTTCAACTTCACGCAAATCTTTCAACAACCCAAAATCGGCAACCTTCACATGGCCACCCACCAACAGCAAGTTAGCAGGCTTAACGTCTAAGTGCTGCAAACGAAACTCAGCGCTTAAGTAATCCAAACCATCAGCCGCATCGTTCATGTACATCAACAATGACTTGCGAGGAATTCCACAAGATCCTCGCTCAATATGCTGCTTATAAATCTCTTCCAATGATCCATCGGCAAGCTCGGTAACGATGACCAGCTGGCTATCGACAACCTCAAACCGCTCGAGCGTCAAGAGGAAGGGGTGATTCACTCCACGGATTCGCTCTAGCGACTTCAGCTCTCTGCTGGCGCGTTTTTCTCCCATGGTCCCAAAGACCAACTTGATCGCCTTCTCCAAGCCACCGGGAGCGGAGGCCAGCCAGACTTCGCCAAAGCCGCCGCTACCCAACATCCGTTCAAGAACGTATCCTGGAATCGGCTCGTAACCGGCTGAAACTTTCGACTGCGTAATCGTGCTCATGACAACTCACTAAAATAACTGCGCCAAGCTTGATCCAATAACTCGGCCCGCAATTGAGGCCGCACCTTGCGATACGCGCAGGCGTTTTTGACTTGCTTTAATAAATCTCTCGGATGACAACGTCGCAGCGCGCGATTAGTGCTGCGGTACTTACTCAACAAGTAATTTGCTGCCTCATCTTCGGGCGCAAACCCCATTGACTCGGCCACGCTGTTAACCAACCGAATAAATTCCGCGTCACTGGGATCATCCACGAATATCTTGTAGGGCACGCGTCTCAGAAAAGCCTCATCGACTAAGGAATCGGGCTCCAGATTTGTGGAAAAAATTATCATCTGCTCAAACGGCACTTGAACCTTTTTTCCCGTGGGCAACGTGAGAAAATCACAACGATTCTCCAGGGGAACAATCCAACGGTTCAGCAGCTCGGCTGGTTCAATCCGTTGGCGTCCGAAATCATCGATCAAGAGGCAACCGCAATTGCTCTTCATCTGCAACGGTGCCTCGCAGACGTTGCTTCGCATGTCATGGCGAACTTCAAGGTTATCCATCACCAATTCCCCGCCCACGATCACAGTCGGACGACGGATTCGTAACCAGCGCCGGTCAAACTCTTGCGTACTCAGAAATTCATCTCCATCTGCCGGCACTGGAGCGGCATGATGAAAGGCATCATCCTGCAATTTGATCAAGTTTCCATCATCGAGGATCGCATGGGGAATCCAAATTTCCTGGCCCAAACAGGCGGTCAGACAGCGTGCGATGGTCGTTTTGCCATTACCTGGTGGTCCGAACAAAAACATCCCCGCATTGCTGTTGATCGCTGGCCCCAATTGGTCCAACAATTCCGCCTGATATGAAATACTCCGTAACGCGGCAGCCAGCTGGTCACGATCGATCGGCTCCAAACCGGCCGCCTGCGCCTCCACACTTAACACGTAATCGCTTAGCGTGACGGGAGCGGGGCCCACGTAAGAGCACTGCTGAGCAAACACCTGTGCTCGCTGCTGACCACTATCGGTTAAGGAATAATAGTAGTCATTGAATGGTGCTGGCCTCACATGCGTGATCAGCTTGCGCGTCCGCAACGATTCCAACAAAGACTCCAACACACGGAACGGCAGTCCAGTTCGTTCCGAGATGGCACGACCATGCAATGTTCCCACGCTGGAGATCGTTTTCACGACGAGCTGCTCAACAAACGTCTCACCCAGTCCGATCTCGCTCAGAGACTGCGGCTCGATTGGCCAAAACGTGTCATCGGACAACAAGCCATTGAGATAACTTGACTCGACCGTGCGTGTTTCCAGGGCAAATGACATTTGTCTTTCTGCGAATTTGCGAAAAATGCATCAGATTTAGAACCTATCCGAAAACCTTTAGCCGCTTTGGCGCTAGCCTGCGGTTCTTTTGGGTTTTCGGATAGGTTCTTCATGGGTCGGTACCGCCAAGTGTCTGCTCGACGGCCTTTGAAACATAGCTCGCTCTGCCACATACGGGATGAAAAGCGGCAAGCAACTCGCAAATCACTGCGGGGTGGGTAAATAATCAGTCCAGCCCGCAAAATCGTCCCCCCAACAAACAAAGCTCAGCGTGGTAAACGACGAAACGTGGTAAACGACGAAACGTAGTAAACGA
>CAZHTX010000489.1:0-1896 GCA_964535475.1 uncultured Pirellulaceae bacterium | reverse complement strand
GTAAACGACGAAACGTAGTAAACGAGGAAACGTAGTAAACGACGAAGCGTAATGTTCGACGAAGCCTGCCGCCCGCTATGCTTCATTAACAGCGCAGTCTCTTACCGTCTGCAACCACGAGGGCGTGGCCGACTTCGATCGTTTTTTGAAGTTTCCACCTCAGCAGTCTGCCGAACTCGTTTTTACATCCTAGACTTTCTTGACTAACTATGCAGTGCTTCGTCCCGGTTCCGAGATCGGGCCAGCATTTGTGATTTAAATGGACGGACCTCACCTTCCACCACAGCTTTCCTGCAATGCTTCCAGAAGTTCAACCCTTGCCGCCAGCAGCTCCGGACCGATACCTAACGGCGAAGGGTGACGTATGGTTTCTTTCGGGTGCTAGCCGCCCAGGTGAGGACATTCGGCATATACCAATCGACGAAGCACCATTCCTGATTGGCCGTCGCGCGGGCGTTTCATTGTCGCTTCAGTATCGCACCGTCAGCGGAACTCACGCCAGCCTTGAAATCGTCGATGGTGAACTCGTTTTGAAAGACCTGGGAAGCACCAATGGCACCTACATTAATGGGGAGAAACTGCACGACCAGGCAATTCGTGTCGTGGAGGAAGACCTGATCCACTTCGCCGAGGCGCCATTTCGCGTACGGCGACAATCGCCCAGTTCCGACTACAACGGCACGATTGAGGAGAACGTTTGCGACCAAGCCTTAGCGCTAGTCCAGTTCGATCGCTTGATGAGCCAGCGACTCGTTGTTCCGCACTTTCAACCCTTGGTCAAATTATCCACCCACGAGCAAATTGGCTATGAGGTGCTAGGTCGTGGTCGCGTTTTTGGACTCGAAAGCGTGGGAGCAATGTTCCAGGCCGCCGAGCAGCTCAATCTCGAAGTCGAATTGAGCAGACTCTTACGCTGGGAAGGCATTCGCGTGGGCCGCGAGATCAGCAACGGCGGCCGACTGTTTATTAATACGCACCCCAAGGAGATGATTGGGCCGGGCCTAATTTCTTCACTGGCTAAACTCCGAGAGTTGGCTGGACCGCAGCGAATGGTGTTGGAGATCCACGAAGCGGCCGTCACCAACCCCAGCATGATGCAAGAACTGTGTTCGCGACTCAACGACCTTGATATCCAATTAGCGTATGACGATTTCGGCAGCGGACAAGCTCGCTTAGCGGAACTGATCGAGGCCCGACCAGACTACGTCAAATTCGACATCTCGCTGATTCGACAAATCGACAAAGCCGACGTCCACCGGGTGAAAATGATTGAAACACTCGTTCGCATGGTCCGTGATCTTGACATCGTGGCGCTGGCTGAAGGGATTGAGACCGAAGCTGAATCGCAAGCCTGTCACCAGCTGGGTTTCGATCTGGCTCAAGGGTTTTATTTTGGCCGTCCCGCCCCCGCAAGTATCTGATCCCTTGCTAACCAATCCTCGCGTGTTCAAGGAAATCTAAACGATGCCTTTCAATAAACATAGACGCAAACGAATCCTCACCGATGACGAAGTGCAAGGAGGGCTGTTCCGCAAACTCTGCGGCCAATGGTTGTTGCTCCTACTCGCCAATGGAATCGGCTTGACGTTCTGGCTTCGCCTTTTTGAAATGCCCGATATGAACTGGGCAACGATCGCGGAAGAAGGTTTTCACCGTTACATTCCCGTAATCGTGATATCCACGATCCTGTTACCCGCGTTTATGTGGGACATTAACCGCACCACACATCGCTTTGCGGGCCCAATCGGGCGACTGCGAAAAGCACTTTCTGACGCGGCAGTTGGCAAGCACGTGGAACCGCTGAGCTTCCGCAGCAATGACTACTGGTCGGCGATTGCAACTGATTTCAACAGATTAATCTCGCGAAAGCCGCCGGAAGATCAAAAACAGCCCTCG
>CAZHTX010000488.1:0-4686 GCA_964535475.1 uncultured Pirellulaceae bacterium | reverse complement strand
CATGCCGCGCTGTTTGAGATCTCGCAACAACGCGGCGGTACCGACCGCCATGCCACGGGCCAGCGGGCCGTGATCGCGTTCTAAATTCTCATGACTGTCCCAATTGCGGCGGGGAAAACTATTGTCGTTTCCAGACCAGATCTGCACAAACCTGACCCCACGTTCCAACAGTCGCCTGGCAATCAAACATTTGCGTCCAAAGTATTCCGCTTCCTCGGCGGGATTAATTTCACTCGGGTAAGTGGCTCCCAAACGGTCCAGCCCATACATCTTCATAATGTGCTTGGGCTCATTGCTAATGTCCAACGCCTCGGGGGCACTCAATTGCATCCTGGCTGCCAACTCATAAGATCGAATTCTAGCCTCCAGTCGCGAATCACCCGGGCGATCACGCAGATGCCCGCGGTTGAGACCGGCGAGTAACTCCAGGCCAGCTTGATCACTGGTCGCGGTCACAAACTCCGAGCGGGGATGCAAGTCCTCGATGGGATTGGCCCGCTGGGGAAAGATGGCTGTGCCCTGCGCACTGGCAGGCAGAAACGCCGATCCCCAATTTTTAGGTCCGTTGCTGGCGAACCCGCGATGGTCGGGCAACACCACGAAGGTCGGCAAGTCCTCGTTAATCGCTCCCAACGCATAACTAATCCAAGAACCCATGCCGGGAAAACCAGGGCGGTTAAAACCAGTCGCTTGCAAATAAGTCGCTTGGGAATGGACTCCCGTGCTGGCTACCATGTTATGAATAAAAGCAATATCGTCGACGCAAGCTCCCAAGGGTGCGACGACTTCGCTGAGCGGTTTGCCCGACTCTCCATAAGGCTGAAAAGCAAACGGGGATTGCATCCAGGGCCCCAGGCCATTTTGAAAGGCCTCGACATGTTCACCAAAATCGGAAGCTTGACCATGGAGTTTGCGGAGCGCGGGCTTATCGTCCCACAAATCAATGTGGCTGGCTGCTCCGGCCATAAATAACTGGACAACCCGCTTGGCTTTGGGAGGATGATGCAACACGCCCATCGCGCCCCGCGGACGTTTCTCTCCGCCACCAGCACGCGATGGCTCGCCGGGCGAATCGGCCGCCACGCTGTCCCTCCGCAGCATCATGGCTAATGCCAGGCTGCCCAAGCCGCCCACCGAGTCGGTGAGAAAACGACGACGCTGATTCATAGGTGACTAAGCCTAATCGATGAATACGAATTCACTTAGGTTGAATAAAATACGACATAAGTTTGCTAACCCGTGACGGTCGGCATAAGTGACCAAATCGTCCAGTTCGCCGGCCGCCGGCTGGCGTTGCACAACCAAGCGAAACGCTTGACGAACTTCTTCGCGGAGCGTAATCCCTTCGTCGTCGAGTCGCTCGGCAAAGCGGTCCGCCATGACTAAGTTGAATTGATTATTTAACAGCGAAAGTGCTTGCAATGCCGTCAATGTTTCCTCGCGCTTCGGCGTACTCTGTGAGGAATCCGCACAGTCCAACGTCGTCATCCACGGGTCTGGTTGCGAGCGGACAATAAATCGATAAATACTGCGACGGTGAGAGTCGGGGTCGGCGTAGTCGAATTTATGGTACTGGAAATGCGGGGAGTGTTCGGTCTTCTCCAGCCCGAAGAGATAATAGCCAGGGCCTCCCATTTTTAAATCAAGCGCCCCGCTGACGACGAGAATCGAATCGCGAATCTCTTCAGCCGTTAAACGCCGGCGGTTCATCCGCCACAAATAACGATTGCCACCATCGATTTTTGCTTTCGCCGGATCGTGCATCGAAGCTTGCCGATAGGTAGCACTGTTTACCATTAAGCGGTGCAACTGCTTGAAGGATTGACCACCGTCGCGAAATTCACAAGCCAGCCAATCGAGCAATTGGGGATGCGTGGGCATAGCTCCCATTTTGCCAAAATCGTTGGGAGTGCTGACAATGCCCACGCCAAAGTGATATTGCCAAACGCGATTGACGATCGAACGCCACACCTGAGGATGATCTTCACGGGTTAACCAACGAGCCAGCGCGGCGCGGCGTTCCCCATCGCTGGCCGATGGATTTAATTGCCATGCCGATTCATCACCAAGGGGTAAGACCCCGGGAATTGCTGGCTGCAGCGGCTGGGTTACTTCGCCACGATGCAGCACTTGCACGTCGCGGGGCTGACCGCCGGTGGGCTTGAAGTTGCCTTGCGGAGCAAATTGAGTCGTCGCGGCATACACCAAACGCCCTTGCGGAAGCGTCTGTAGCTCACGTTCAGCCGCCGCCAGCTGGTCGGCCAGTTCGCTTCTCCGCTGCTGCCGCGCGGGAGTTTCCGCAAGCCGCAGAATTTCCGCTCGCGCCTCGCTTGCCACAACCAATTCCTCGGCCACCGAAGCGTCGCCGTAATGAGGCCACTTACCGTCGGTAAGATTTGCTCGGCTCCAACGATCGGGAGCCTCAATTGAGTCGCTGGCCAAGACTTGACTACCGACAGCCAATTCAGCACCATCGGCCCCGACCGCACGCAGCTCGGCTAAAGCAAAAATATAGTCTTGACTGCGCTCGGCCAGCTTGGTGGCCGTGACTCGAATCCAGCGGACCTCGCGTTCAAGGCCAGCGCTGACAAAAGGTTGTAAACCGCGGTTGGTCCAATCGCTATCGGTCTGATCGGCGACGGTTGTCCAGGCTAGCTCGTTGAGTGATAGTTGGTCCTTGCCAGGCTGGTCCGCGGCGACTTCGATTTTAAACCGCAGCGGAAAACCAAACCCAGGACCAATTCCGGCAAAGTCATCATGACAGGGCTGCAGCACGATCTGCTCAAGCGGCTGATTGGCTCCCAGATCGACAGTCACCGACTTGGACGTTTGCTGTTCTGCGACGATCTGACTGTGGTAACCATGAGCGGGTTGCTTGATCAATTCCACTTGCTTTGACAAGCGATCGATGGTCAGATTTAGCTCGGCTAGGCGTGCTCCGCCGGCCTCGGCAATTTCCTTTTTCAACGCTTCCAATTGCTCGCGACCATTGGTTACCAGAGCACTCAATTCCCGCCGCCGCTGTTCGATTTCAGGATCGGTATCATAGGGCCGCGGTGCCCGATCAACGGCCGCGAATAACGCTTGCACGCCGTAGTAATCAGCTTGGCTGATCGGATCAAACTTATGATTATGGCAACGCGCGCACTGAATCGTTGTGCTGGAAAACGTATTGAGTGCGTTGGACACCATATCATCACGATCAAGATTACGCGCGACTTTGCCATCGATTTTGCTCTCCGGCACTTCAACATGGCCGATAAAATCCCAAGGCCCCGCGGCGATGAAACCTAACCCCAAGATGCCATCGGGGTCGCCGGGAAAGAGTTGGTCGCCGGCAAGCTGCTCTTGAACAAAACGTGAGTAAGGCTTGTCAGTATTGAAAGCGCGAATCACATAATCACGATAGGGCCAAGCGTGCTGACGAAGCTTATCTTTATCATAGCCGCAAGTGTCGGCATATTTAACGACATCCAACCAGTGCCGCGCCCAACGCTCGCCGTAACGGGGAGAATCGAGCAAGCGATCCACCAAGCGAGGATAAGCTCGCGGGTCATCATCATCAATGAATTGCTCAACCTCCTCGGGTGTTGGCGGCAGGCCGGTTAAATCGAACGTCAATCGCCGAATCAAACTGCGGCGATCGGCCGGGCCGGATGGCGTTAATCCTTGCTCAACAAGTCGCTCCAAGATGAAAGCGTCAATTGGATTTTGGGTCCAGTCGAGAGTTGCTTGGCTGTCCGAGATCGATGACAGGACGTCTGCGGGCAAGGACTTTAAATCGGGCACCGGCGGACGCGAAAGCGATTCGTAGGACCACCAGGAAAAATCATCAACCGTGGCCGCTTCGAGTTGCAGCTCTTGAGGCCAAGCAGCACCCTGATCAATCCATCGACGAATCGTTTGAATCTCGTCATCGGTCAGCGGCGCGGCTCCCTTGGGCATTTGGGCCTGCCCCTCGACCGGAGTGATCAATTCCAAGAGGTAGCTGGCCGCCGAGTCGCCGGCGACAACGTAATCCTCGGTTAGCGCCGTGGCGGCGGTTTGCAACGAGAAGCCGCCTTTGCTCTCCTGATCATTATGGCAGTGCAGGCAACGATGCTCTAAAATCGGGGCTACCCGTTCAACAAAGCTGTCACCAGCCGCTGACAATTCTGCGAAAACTACCAACAAAATTGGTAGTAAGAGGATTCGAAATGCGCGGTGGGTGGAGCACACGATGATCGTTCTCGCAATCACTGATTGGGCGGGGATCGGGCGGGCGGGGTTCTCTAATCGGACGGGCTGGACCTTCATATTAACACAATCCAACGAAGCATGCGTCAATGATCGATAGCCGCGACCAGCCGCAACCGAATCCATATGCGAGCCCAGACCAAGTCCCTTTGCCGGGATACTGGTGGCGTTTTCGCCGGGCTTTGGGGCGAGCGGCCCGTTATTATCGCCAGCAAATGCGGCAGGATGGCATTTCCAAAGGCCAAGAGGTTGGTGCGTGGCTGGGTTTGTTCGCGTTGTTGTTGCTCGCCGCGATCTTAATGCTGGCCGCCACGATCACTGTCGTCAATAAGATCGTGTGAGCCGCGAACGGACTAAGGCCGAGAACCTATCCGCAACTCTAAAATAACCGCGGCTAGCGCCAAAGCGGCTAACGCCAAAACGGTTAGCGCCAAAGCGGCTAACGCCAAA
>CAZHTX010000487.1:0-4700 GCA_964535475.1 uncultured Pirellulaceae bacterium | reverse complement strand
GTTGTCGTCGGTGAAGAAGTAGGTGGTGAAACCGCGGTCGTGATTGCGCTCGATCCGCACGCCCAGCTCGCCGGGAAGATAAATGCCGGGCTCGATCGTGATTACCATACCGGCCTCCAGCACTCCAGTGGAAATCCCGGCCAGACGTGGCGATTCGTGGACTTCCAAGCCAATCCCGTGTCCCAAACCGTGCCCGAATTTCTCCCCGTAACCCGCTTTGCAAATCACATCTCTGGCGGCTGCGTCAACTTCTTTCAGGGGGACACCCGGGCGAATTGCCTCGATTGCGGCCAGCTGGGCTTCCAACACAACCGGATAGATTTCTTGCATTTTTTTCGTCGCCGGCCCCAGCGACAGCGTCCGCGTCATGTCGCTGGTGTAGCCCTCAAATTGGGCTCCCCAGTCGATCAACAAGCCTTGCTGGTTTCCAATCGGGAGATCCGCGGGGTGGTAATGGGGCAGCGCGCCGGCCGGTCCGGCGGCGATAATCGAAGCGAAACCAACTCCTTCGCCACCAAAGGAGCGGATGGTCGCTTCGATTAAATGCGCGGCTTGTAGCTCGGTCATGCTTGGTCGCAAGGAGGCTCGCAACACGGCGAATGCCCGCTCGGCACAATGGATGGCGCCGCGGATGGTCCGCAGTTCGTCCGCGTCCTTAATCAGCCTGAGCCGAGCCACCAATCCGCTGGTCGGGACAAACGGGTCGCTCCCCAGGCCGGCTTGCTCAACCGCTTCGCCCAGGCTGTGCAGCTGGGCCAGGGTCAGCGAGTGATCTTCCACGCCAATCTGGTGCACTCCCAATTCAGCCATCGCCTCGGCGACCAATTGGGGCATCAGCCTTTCCGGCCCGCGAATCATCGCTGGCAAATGCCCGCATTCCAGTTCCAGTTGCTGTTCGTAGCGACGATCGCTGAGCAGCGTGGCATGCTGGTGTGTCACCAACAAAAAGGTGCTGTCGCCGGTAAAGCCGGTCAAATAGCGAACATTGACAGGATCGGTAACCAACAGTGACTCCAGCTGGCGGGCAACGATCGCCGCGCGGAGGGCATCAATTCGCCGCGTTTTTCCCGCTGTTTGCTGGTCTGGATTGGCTGGTCGTGCTGTTTCTGGCATCGGGTTTTACTCGCCGGACCGTTCGTTTTCGGATGGTGATGCTGGAAAGAATAACAACTTTTGCTTGGCCGTCTCCTGGGTCAAGCTTTTCAAGGTATGGTCGAACCTGCTATTTTCTTGGGCTATCGAGGCTCGGACGTCCCGCCAGACGCCGTCGAGTTTGCCTATCCACTCCATTCGCTAGTGACTGATTGCCCGTGCCACACGCATCCATTGGCCCGATCGCGGTTCATTTCCCCGAGCGGGTGGAGACAAATGACCAGTTACAAGCGGCTAACCCAAGTTGGGATTTGGAGCTGATCGCCTCGAAAACGGGAATTCTGCAGCGACATATTGCCGCCCCCGATGAAACCGCTTCCGATTTGGCAGTGGCTGCCGCCGAAAAATTATTCGCTCGCGAAAATATCGATCGTTCGAGCATCGATTTTCTGCTGTTCTGCACGCAGACGCCCGATTATCCACTGCCCACGACCAGCTGTCTGGTGCAGGACCGACTGGGTTTGCCGCACCACTGCGGCTCGCTCGACTTTAACCTGGGCTGCAGCGGGTTTGTGTACGGATTGGCGCTCGCCGAAGGCTTGATCTGCAGCGGATCGGCCAAACGAATTTTGTTGCTAACGGCGGAGACCTACAGCAAATACATCGATGAAAATGATCGCAGTTTGCGAACGATTTTTGGCGATGGCGCGGCGGCGACGCTGATCGAGGCGGGGCCCCGGCAGACGCTCAGCGGGTTTCGCTACGGGACCGATGGCAGCGGAGCCGATACGCTGCTGGTCTCTGACGGTGGGGCTCGCAGCGAGGCGGACCGATTGCAGCCTCGCCATCGCAAACGCTGGAAAAGCCGCCTGTACATGGATGGCCCATCGCTGATCAATTTCACCGTCGAAGCGGTTCCGCGACTGGTCGAACAGATTTTGACGCAGGAAAAATTGACGAGCGATGACATCGAGATTTTTCTCATGCATCAAGCGACCCGAAAAATGCTCGAACAGTTGCAACTGCGGATGGATATCCCCGAAACGCGGATGCCCATCGAGCTGGGTTATTGCGGCAACACCGTCTCGGCAACTTTACCGATTCTGATCCATGATTTACGCAACTCGGGGCGTTTGCCGTGTGCTTCCAATGGTGCTCGGCAAGCCGCAGAATCTCATGCGCTTAGCGAAGCTGGCGAAACAGACGAAGCTAGTGGGGCCGCCCACATGCTGGTTGGTTTTGGCGTCGGCTGGTCGTGGGCTGGTTGCGTTTGGAGACCATGATTTTTGACCCTCACGGAAATCTTGACCGCCATGGCCCGTGGCAAAACTTAACGCGGCGGGAATGATTTTTCCTGCTGCCGAGCCGATTCGGCTACGTTAACATGGTATTTGCGGTCGCTTGGAACGGGTCCAAAACGTGGTAGTTGCTCAGCGTTTTGACTGGCCGACAGGTTTCTCTTTTCCCTTCGCACGAGATTTCGCTGGTATGCACGAGTCGGTTCAAGGTCGCTTGTTGATCGCATCGCCGATGCTGAATGACCCCAATTTTTTTCGCAGCGTGATCTACATTGCTCGACATGACGAGGAGGGCGCGCTCGGAGTGGTGCTGAACCGCCCCAGCGATATGCAATTTGAGGATTTAATTGAGGAGGCACGTGGCAAACGACCGCGGCGGAGCGACGTGATTTATTACGGTGGCCCGGTGGAAGGTCCATTATTAGCACTGCACATGATGGAAAACGTGGGCGATCTCTGTGCCGACAAGATTTGGCTGACCAGCGATGATGACCACCTCCTGCTGCTGGGAGATCGTCCCGAAATACCAGCTCGTTTTTTCACCGGCTACAGCGGCTGGGGGGAGCAACAATTGGAAGCCGAGTTAGCCGCTGGCGGCTGGATGGTCGCGGAGCCGGAGCTGGACCATTTGTGGGCCGACAGTGGCGAAATCTGGGAACAAGCGGTTAAGCAGCAGGGGCACAACGTGCTCCGCGCCGTGCTTCCCGCAGCAGGCTGCGTCGATCCTCAAGTTAATTAATTGACCTTGGCCAGAACGATTGCGATCGGCGATATCCACGGCTGCAGCAAAGCGCTCCGCGGGTTGTTGGAGGCGATCTCGCCTCAGTCTGACGATACGTTTATCTTGCTGGGGGATTACATCGACCGCGGCCCCGATAGCCGGGGAGTGGTCGACATCTTGGTCGAACTCCGCTCGATCTGCCATGTCGTGCCGCTGCGAGGAAACCACGAAGTGATGTTCCTCGGCGTCCGCTGGGGTGGTTTGCCCGACGAACACTGGAAACTGTCGGGAGGCCAAGCCACGCTGGCCAGCTACGGCGGGGATTTATCGCGAGTGCCCGATAGCCACCTTGATTTCTTCAGCGGCTTGCGAGCTTTTCATGAAACGGATCGGGCAATCTTCGTACACGCCGGTTATTTGCCGACGGTGAACATGCCCGACCAACCCGACCAATCACTCTACTGGGATCATTTGCCGGCGATCCCGCCGGGGCCGCATTGCAGTGGCAAAACGGTCTTCGTGGGCCACACGCCGCAAGGTTCCGGAATGCCGCTCGACCTGGGGCACTTAGTCTGCCTCGACACCTATTGCTTCGGCGGCCTATGGCTGACCGCGATGGATGTAACGACTCGCGAAACTTGGCAAGTCAGTTACCATGGGCACATGCGCCGGCGACCTTTCCAGTGGTTGCTCGATGCTTGGCACAGCCGCCGCAGAAAGTCCCGCGGCTGACGCACCATCACCTTCGCGAGCACCGGACAGACTCCCACGATGGCACTCAACACGACGCCCCAATACGCGTCGGCGCTCCGCCTGTTTTTTGCAATCCTAACCCTGGGGGCTGTGATCGTGATGGGGGTCTGGATCAGCGTGCGGGTCAGCGCCCGCGGGGTTTCCAGCCCGGCCGGTAGCTTCAACCAACCGCAACTCAGCCAACAAGAGCTCAGCGAACTTCGCGACGCGGTGGGACGTTCTGCTGGCTATGTGGTCTTGCTGTACGGGGCGATCGGCGTGCCGATTACGGCGACTGTAATCGCGCCGCGGCATTTTCGTCGCACTCAGGAGCTGGAGCAACTGGCCGATAAAGTGGCTTGGCTGGCCAGCGCCGACCTCCAAGAACCGCTCGATGTTCCGGCTGAACGTTCGCCGATGATGTACCGCATCTATCAACACATGGTCGATGCGCAAGAAGCGATTCGCCGTCGCTTGCAAAGCCTCGATGCGGAACGTCGCCGGGGATTTCAAGTCTTGGGGCACATGACCGACGGGGTGTTGGCGGTCAGCGCCGAACGGCGCGTGGTGCTGTTAAACCCGGCCGCCATCCGCCTGCTCGGGCTGCTCCGCCAGAGCCTGCTGGGACGCCGCCTCGCCGAGGTCGTCCGCATCCCGCAAATCGTGGCCGCCGTGGACAAAGTGCTGGCCGGCGGCGGTCCCGAATATGTCGAATTTGATCTCCCCAGCGACAAAACGAGGACGTTACGGCTGCAAGCCATTGAGTTGCCATCGGAAGGTAATTCGGGCGTGTTGGTGACGATCCGTGATGAAACTCAAGTCAAACACTTGGAACGCATGCGGCGGGAATTCATCGC
>CAZHTX010000486.1:0-4707 GCA_964535475.1 uncultured Pirellulaceae bacterium | reverse complement strand
AATCCCATGCCGCTGGAGAATCCCAACACCGTATTGTCCAGCAGCGTGCCCTCGCCTTCTGTCACCCCGCGCAAGCGGTCAAGGAAGTAGGCCCAGTGTGACATGTAAATCGTGTCCACCTTGGCCAACTCGGCTAAGTTCTGCGGATCGTTCCCATGATGCGTAAGCGAATGATACCCCTTCGATACATTGAACTCGGGGTACACGCCACCGGCCAATTCCTTCCGCACCACGTAGCTGATCACTCGCGTCGAGTCGGTCTGCAAGGCTAACACGATCAGATCGTACATCAATTTTGCGTAATCATCGTATAGATAATCGCCGTTACCCTCGGGTCCTGGCATCGACTCGGCGTAACCATGCAGTCCATCCATTTGCGGGACCGGTTTGGGCCGGTCGGCCCATTCGACTCGCCGCAGCAAGCGACGCTCCAGCTCGCGGACGCTGTTGAAATACTGCTCCAACTGTTGCCGATCACTGCCGCCGAGTCGGCCGTTAATTTCGCGGGCATCGTCGCGGACAAGATCTAAGATCGATCCTCGCCGACGAAAGTTGCTTGTGCGCTGCTGCTTCTGTTGCTCGCTATCGGGTCTAAACAGTTGCTCAAACAAGACTTTGGGGTCATTTTGAGCCGCCAGCGGCACCCCTTGTTCGTTCCATGAGATTGTCGCCAGAGCTTGGGACCCATAGTTGGTGCCCCGATCGACCGACATTTGCAGTGAGTCAAAACGAGTCTCCGCACCGATCACTTTTGCCGCGATTTGATCGGGACTGATCGATTGCTTTTCGCCGTTGGCAATGCTGGTCGAAAACGGATAAGCTCCGTCATGCCCACCTCCCTTGGCCAAATAAGTGTTGCTGAGCACGGTAAATTGACCGCGAAGGGGCTCCAGTGGTTGTAAGATTTTGGTCGCCGTATAATCAAGCCCCTCATCCTCTGGAGTGAACTGTCGCATATTCATGCCGGTACCAAAATAAAACATCCCCATTCGAGGAGGCACCTTGGCAACGGGCGAAGCCATGGCGCTCGATGGCATCATGGCTTCGAGGTAAGGCAAAGCCATCATCACTCCGGTGCCCCGCAAGATGGCGCGACGTCGCAATCGGATCGACGAGACGTTAAAACGCTTGCGATGTTTCATCGAATTACCTTTGTGTGTTGCAATGAGATTGTCGTCTTCGCAATCGACTTATTTTGTTAAAAACGCTTCGCTCGTTACGATCCCTTGGATCAAGCTGCTCATCGAATAATCATCGGCAGCCATCTTTGCCGCGAGTCGATCAATCAAACTTCGGTCCGTTGGTTCGATCGGCCGGCCCAACGCATAGACTAACATTTTTTCGCTCAGCCCCCTGGCAAATCGGGCTTGCTGGTCCAGCAGTAACCGCTTGAAATCAACAAAGGAGCTAAAGCTCTGGCCATTGGGAAGTGTGCCGGAAGCGTCGATCGGAGGAGCATTGCCGCCGCGAAAGTTTTCGCCATCCTGACGCTCTCGCCAAGCACCGATCACGTTGAAATTTTCCAGTGCTAACCCATAGCCGTCGATTCCCCGATGACAAGCCGCGCATGATTCGATCTGCTGGTGCTGGATCAGCCGCTCTCGAACCGTCAGTTTCTCGCCCTTGATATTCGGCTCAACCTCACCCGCGTTGGGAGGTGGCGGATCGGGTGGATCATTAAACAGCACGTCGCGAATATAGACGCCGCGGTGCACCGGCTTGGTGCGGTTACCATCCGAGCCGAGCATGGCGACGCCAGCCATCCCCAACAAGCCACCGCGCGGTGATGCGGCCGGCAGAGCGACGCGGCGAAACTGATCACCCTCGATGCCGTCAATGTCATAGAATTCGGCCAGTCGCTGGTCGAGCATCGTCCAGTCGGAGTCGATCAAGTTGAGTGCCGAACTGTTACTCCGCAAAATCTCGGCAAAGAACTCAAGGGCCTCGTTGACCATCGATTCCCCCAACCGCTCATCGTATTCCTTATAAAGTCGATTGTCGGGGGTGAAGGTGCGAAATTCACCCGTCCGCAACCATTGGGCAGCGAAACCTTGCACCAGCCCGGCGCTGCGGGGATCGCTGATCATGCGTTCGACTTGGGCCATCAGCTGCGAGTCGTTCCGCAATTGGCCGCGGCTGGCTAATCGAAACAACTCTTCGTCAGGCATGCTGGACCACAGGAAGTAACTCAGCCGCGAGGCGAGTTCCCAGTCGTTCAGCGGGCGGGCAGGCGCGGTTTGAGCAAGCGCGGTTTGGGCAGTGGCTGCTTGGGCGTTATCATTTATCGAAGGTTCGATTAAGTACAGAAATTTGGGAGAGCAGAGCACTGCCACCAGCCCGGCTCGCACGGCATCATGGAACGATTCGCCCGCGGCAAATTCGGCTGCCACAAAATCGGCGATCGTGGAAACTTCCGCCGAGGTCACTGGGCGACGAAAAGCACGGGGGAGGAGTCGCTGGAAAATTGCTTCGATATATTCGCGGTCATGATTTGCCTCACCGCCGCGAAACAAGATTTGCTGATGGCTTTGGGGAGGCCACTGATCGTAGAGCGGCCCTTCGCACTCAATCCAATCGACCACCAGCTTTGGCAGTTCCGTGGTGTCGGCCGTTTCCGGAGTAGGTCTGCCCCAGGTCAATCCTTCCATTTGTTGGCGGGACTGCAAGCGGATGACCTGTGCGAAGTCTTTCTCTTCGCCGGCCCGTTGCTGTTGATCACGGAGTTGCAATCCGGCCCGGCTGGTGGTGCTGAATTTCGCACCGTTGACAAACGACACGTTATATTCACCGCACTTGGGGTCGCGCGGCAAGACCACTTCATAGACTTGGGGTTGCTCGGTCACCGCTGTTTCCAGCAGCAGTTTCTGGTCTTCTTGTGGGTGATTTTGTCGAAACCGCATGACCACAGGCTGCCCCGCCGTCGCGTCCTCCGCCCAAGCTCGGACTCGGATGCGATACATGCCTTTGACGGGGATTTCCAGATTCGTACCTGGATACTTCATCACACCGTAAGAGCGTGTGGAGCCGCTCATCAATACCAAGTCATGCTCGCGGCAAGTAATGCCGGGGGTTGCGCAAAGGTAACGAATCGCCCGATTGTTTTTCGTTTCCTCCAGCTCATACCGCATCACTTCGGTGGCAAATTCAGGTGGACCATCGACGATAGCCATGGCGGCGATTCGCTGAGCCGCTGCGAAGTACTGTTCCAACAGCGAGGGATCGAGCATCAAAGCCAGAGAGACTTTATCAAAGCCTTCGGCCGTTCCATCCGGTGGCAGTAACTCCTGAGGACTTTCGCCCGGCAGGAACTTAATTGCCAACAGATCACGAATCGTATTGGCGTACTCCGCGCGATTGAACCGCCGCAGTACCACCTTGCCACCGGCGCTGCGTCGGGAGCGTTCGGCGTGACGCAATTCAGCGGCGATCCACGTGGTCACTTGCCGCAGCTCTTCGACATCGGGACGAGGTTCTTCCGCGGGAGGCATTTGCCCGAGATTCAGCTGGTCCATGACCTCGATCCAATGGCCAGCAGATTGAGAGTTCAAAAAGTCAGCGGCGAGCGAATCAATCCGCAGTTCCCCATTCGGCGTTTCGCTGTCATGGCAGGCTTGGCAATGTTGGCTAAGAAATGGTTTTACCAGTTGCTGATATTGCGAGGGATTGGCAAGTTGTTGAGTAGACCGCTCGCCCGCAATACCAATGGCTGCGAGTTGGGCTGTCCAAGCGACCCAGCACAGCACCAGCCATAGCGCCCGCAATGCGGACGTTGAACGCGGCCTCTGGGGCCAGCAAGTCACACTTGGCGACGGGGGATGATTCATCGTTCTTTTGGCAAGACAAGTTGTTTGGCAAAACCACGCGACTGTAATACGGCAAGGCACGCACAGCGGACAGCAACAGGCAACTAATCCCACTGACTTCCTAGCCCATTGTACTAATTAGTTGGCGTCTTTGCAGGCTTTGTACCCCGAAACAGCAGAAGAATCGGGGAGGTGTCAGATTCCTAGATGGCACCCCAGCCTGCGATGATTTAGCTAGACGGCTGACAACTTTTTGCTGTCAGGGCGAGGTTTATGTGTCCCAAGTGATTTCGAACATGGGAAAGTCCAAGGGATTCCATCGTCAACCTTAGTGACCTTCAACGTCATCGACACGCGGGGCAATATCTCGCAAAGCGACGTGACGCCTATCGCCGGAGTCGATGCATCTTCCACGGGAATATATCGTGTCCCGCTCAATGCGTTCACTGGCGAGGTGCCGCTCAATAGTCCCGCGCCAGAGTTGCTCTACTTGCAGATCGTTCCCTTGTTAACTCACGTTTATATCACCAGCATCAACAGCACGACGGACATCGCTGCGTTGGGGCAAGCTTCTAATTCGCGGACGGATACCGTCTTCGGAGCTCAAAGCGCAGAGTCGAGTGTGTGGACGCTCAGCGAGCGCCCCGAAGGCGAGGCGCAGACCAGGGTTCGCAACACCAACACAGCAAACCTCGAAATGCATGGTGGCGAGCCGGAAGCAACTGAAATTTGGGAGCGGGCCGTTTTGGAAACGCTCGAAGAACTCGAAGAGGAAGGTGTCTGCCTGCCTAAGCTAGCACCGTTTCTTGACTAAGGATTGATCCGTTTCCAAGTGAGTACTAACTGCCGCGTTGAGTATTCCGCCCGCGCGAAACGCGGGCACGACACACTCGTTGACTATTCC
>CAZHTX010000485.1:0-4709 GCA_964535475.1 uncultured Pirellulaceae bacterium | reverse complement strand
ACTGCTCCGCGATCCCACCAGTCTCGACTATGTCTTAACTTGATGCGTATGGGGGTTCGGGGGCTGGCCCCTGACCGCACACCATCTCCACAGAAAGGAATTCCAAAAGGGTTTTGGAATCTGCTATTGACCAAAGTTAAGACCGTCGCTGACCCCTTTGTTTTCTCGTGGTGGTCAAACAAGCACATTAAGGGCTCCGAAGCCAAGTCCTATGCTGACTTTAATTGGAATTGCTGCGGTCCCGTGAAAGATCACCATAGTAGCGGTTGGGCTTACAGTGCCTACACTGGCGAGGGCCGCCCCACGGACTGCAGTGATTCCTCACCACCCCCCGACCCTCGTTTAAAGTAAAAAAATGAAGCACCTCATTGCGTCGATCGTTCCGATTGTTTTAATCTTTCTTGTGTCCGACCGATGCGCAGACGCAAAGCCACCTCTCAAACTGTCTTTTTCGTCGCTCAAGGCAGACGCAGACGTTGTAGCGGTTGTTCGTTGCCTTCGCGTAATGCGCGTACCCAATAAAGAATTTCAGGAGCATAACTATGGCAAGTATGTTTTGCTTCTTGAAGTAGCTTCGCTTTTCAAAGGTGAAAATGACAAGGTTCTGAAAGTCAAACATTTCCAGGATCTTCCTCAGATTGGCGGGCCGGGAAACCCACCGTCTAGCATGTATTTTGGTATGGAAGCATACAAGTCTATCAGAAACCTGGAGATCGGGCAGAGTTCCGCAGTGGAGGCGAGAGATAGTTATCACTTAGTTTATCTCCGTAGGGATCCAAGTGAGCCAGGATTCTTCATCCCTGTTACCGGGCATGGTGATGCCTTGCAATCCACGTACGAACTTGTGGGCGTCGGGGTTGGCCCCGAGGAACATGGTGAAACGAATTCAGGATCTAGTAAAAAGATAGACAGATGATCGTATTATTTACCTATAGTCCTCGACAATTTGCGATTTTCGTTCACGATCTCTTATCTTCCGGCACTGAATCGGAATGAGCAGGCAGAGGGATAGACGGATCGTCTCCTTCGTTTGTGAAATCAAAGGGGTCGGCCTCTTTGATGTCGGATTTGAGGAAGCGGACTCGTTTTCGGCGTCCCGGTCGCATCGTCGATTCTAAATTGAGGCTTCGGGCGATCGATTTGAACCACCCTTCATCTCCAAGCGGCTTTCCTCGCTGGGCTGCCTGACTTACCAGCGACCGGTCGACCAGTCGGCGGTTACGATCTTGCTGGCTTCGCTGCTGAGTCCGTATTCCAGGTGTGGTTGGTTCAGTTCCAGGAAGACGGTGTGTTGACTGCGCGTGGCATCGGCATACATGACGGGCGCGCGAGTCACTTTCAGCACGCTGGTTGGTCCACCATTCCAATTGATGGTGTAGACGCCCGTATCCAAAGTTGGCTGAGGGGACATGCCGTAGTGCTGCGTCATCAAACCGATGAGGCGATTGGGGTCGCCGGTAAAGCCGTGCAGGACGACACGCTGCAGGCTTTGATCGTGCCGGAAATAGTAGGTAATGGATCCGGCAATATCGTCAGGCTTGGTGCCAGTCACGATCGGTACTCGCAGACCTTCGAGGCGCAATTCAGAGAGTACCGTGGTGACCCGCGAGTAGCGTTGTGAAACCCAAGCGGGCGTGATGTCGAAACGCAGCACGTCGCGAAAATCAGCCACCGGTCCGCCAGACAATGATTGCGGATTGGGATGGGCAAAATTCTCGAGATCACGAGCAGACAGCTTTTTATCCCACAATTTCTCCGTCGCGTGGTGCGGATTCGCCGCCTGGCCGCCGGCGGCGAGCAACTCTCCCGAACTGGACATCGAAGTATTGATCGCACCGGTCAGGGACTTGCCCAGGTCGGTCTCAGTCGCCACGTAAGGACCACCAACGGCGGCCGCGATCACACCGGCGGTTGCCACTTGTCGAAACATTGTTGCCATCGTGAGGTTTGTGGGAGGAATCAATCGCAGTTATCGGTCGGCCAGGCGTGGTTACTCCTTGTTCGTTGGCGAGGGCGGTACTCGCAGCAGCACCGCACTCATCCCCCGCATCGCAATCATCGTTCTGCGCTCTACAATCAAACGTTCTCTTGATGCGGCTCGCCGCGACGATGTAGTTTGCTTCCGCTTGGTATTTCCACATGACCTTGAACGACGACGCCCCGGTTCTTGCGGGGGATGCTGAGGCGGATCGCTGGTTGTGCCGTGCTGCTGGGCAAGCGGAGTTGCTGGGGCTGATTACACAGCTCCCCTTGTCGGCGAATCGCTTGGCTCGGCTGCGGAACGAATTGGGACAGCCGCGTGCGGCACGGTTATTACAAGCTGCCGAGCAGGCTGTCGCGGCGAGGGCCAAGTTACTGCCCGACGCGGCAGAGGGCTCAGGATGCTCAGGGGGCTCAGCACAGCGGCTGCCCTTGGTCACGTCTCGAGCCTTACAGCAAGCCAGTGACTGGCAGTTGGCTGCTTACAAGGCGTCTCAGTTCCCGCCACAAGTTGCGGTCGTTGACCTTTGCTGCGGGGTGGGTGGTGATGCGATCGCGCTGTCCCACCGAGGGCCTCTGTTGGCTGTGGATCGCGATCCACAAATGTGTCGTTACGCGGCCCATAATCTGTCGCAGTGGGGAGGAGCGGTGGCTGCCGTGCTGTGTGAAGCGGCTGAGGATTTGCAATTGCCGAATAATATATGGCTGCATCTCGATCCCGATCGGCGGCCGCAGCAACGCCGCACATCGGCTGTCGAACATTCCAGCCCGGATGCCGAGACGATCGCGAAGCTTATCGAACGCGTCTCCGGGGCGGCGCTGAAGTTAGCTCCGGCGGCCACGATTCCCGCGACGTGGCCGCAACCGCAAGTGCGCGAGTGGATCAGTCGCGGGGGCAGCTGCCGCCAACAAGTTGCTTGGTTTTTGCCGACAAAACAGCCCGCCATGTTGCGAGCCACCTGTTTGCTACCGAGCGGGCAGCCGGAGAGTTTCACAATCGCCACAGAACAGGCTGAGCAAACTGGCTGTTCGCTGGTGGACCAGCCGCAGCTGTGGATGTTTGATTTTGACCCGGCAATTCGGGCAGCCGGGCTGAGCGACGCGTTTGCGGAATCACTGGGATTGGCGGCGATCAGTTCACCAGCCGGTTTCTTCACGGCCGAGCAGCCCGCCGCAGGAATGCAGTTTTCGGCACTCGTCCGCGGCTTTCGCACCTGCTGGCGAGGGCCAATGGACGTGAAGAAAATCAAGCAACAGCTTGGTCAAATGAGGGTCGCTCGGCTGGAGATTAAAGTTCGGGGAATCGACTTGAAACCGGAGCAACTCCGCCCCAAACTACTGTCCAGACGACCATCGGGAGCGGCGGCAGCCGATGCGGTGCTGTTGATCGGGGGGCGAAATCGGCAAACGGCCTACGCCGCCATCGCCCACCGCGCGTAGGCAACGCCCAGCGTGTATCCTATACCGCTCAGCCTGAACTCGTTGTAGGCTTTTTCCCCCACATGTTTCCCACCCCATAGATAAGAGGATCCTAGCAGATGGCATTTCGATTTTTCACAACGCTGAACCGCTACCGCATGCTCGGCACGCTGGCCTGCTTCGGGTTGACACTCGGGCTGACCCACGGCGGTCAAATTGCGGTCGCCGACGATGCAACCAAGGAGATCTACACCGACCCAGAGGAGGTTCCCCGCGATTATAAAATTCAAGGTGAGTATGAGGGGACGGCTGGCGAAGAGGGAGTCACTTACGGCGCCCAAGTCATCGCCTTGGGTAATGGCAAATTTCGGCTAGTCGGTTATGAGGGTGGTTTGCCGGGGGCTGGTTGGCAACGAGGCGACGAGCAGATGGAGCTCGAAGGCGAATGGCAAGGTGACGTGGTCCAGTTCAGCGGCGACGATTTTGATATTCGCATCAACACCAGCGGCAGCCTTACACCAATGAGCCGCGAGACCGGCGAGAGCTTGGGCGAGCTCAAACGTCTGGTGCGAGAAAGCCCCACGATGGGGAAGTCAGCTCCGAACGGTGCGCTGGTGCTGTTCTCGGGCGAGTCGGCTGAGGCTTTTGAGAACGGTAAAATTGTCCAAGGCAATTTATTGCTGGCCGATTGCCAAAGCAAACAAATGTTCGGTGATCATCAAATTCACCTAGAATTTCGCACACCCTTCAAACCAACGGCTCGTGGGCAAGGGCGAGGTAACAGCGGAGTCTACGTCCAGTCGCGATATGAAATTCAAGTGTTAGATTCTTTCGGACTCTCAGGGGAAGACAACGAATGCGGCGGGATCTATCAAGTGGCGAAGCCCAAAGTCAACATGTGCCTGCCACCATTGCAATGGCAAACTTATGATATTGATTTTACCGCAGCCCGTTATGATGACGCGGGCAAGAAAGTCAAGAATGCGAGGATTACCATTCGGCATAACGGAGTTGTTATCCACGATGACTTGGAACTGCCCCGCCACACGCCCGGCAAGAACCAAGAAGCTGATAGCCCGGGTGCGATCTATTTGCAGGGCCACGGCAACCCGGTCGTCTATCGGAATATCTGGGTAGTCGCCAAGTAAAGGTTTTAAGCACCTCCGCATCAGTCATTAAACAATGACGGAATCAGCCGGAACGCGCTAGCGTCCGGTTCTTCGGAACCTTGAGCTAGTGCTCAACGGCTGATCTGACCGAAAGCTGCCTTGGTGGTTCGTCGATTACCGTCGGCGGCAGCACTTCACTGA
>CAZHTX010000484.1:0-4729 GCA_964535475.1 uncultured Pirellulaceae bacterium | reverse complement strand
CGTCTTCGATCGCGTCGAGTCGGTCTGGCGCGACGTGACGACGTCTCCGCGCTGCACCAATGGAGACTGGCTGGCTGTGATCACCAATTGATTTTCAACCCAGCCGAAGTTAGCCTCCGCTGACCTGGAGCCGCGAGCGCTGATTGGGTCATAGAGGATGCCATGCCCGTCATGAGATTGCGATATTAGCCACCGCAGCGCCTCGGTGCATTCTTTTCGGTCTTTGACGTTTCCTGCCAGCTTGAGCGCTAGCCCCAACGCGGCGTCCCAATCCGTGTCGACCTGATCAAAATAGGGGTAGAAATGCTGAAAGACATTCCAAATAAGTACTGTGTTTACCAAGCAAAGTTGACGTGGATCTTCGGCTGGGACTTCTGTTCCGGCGATCTGCTTCAACCGCAGGTCAGTCTCGGCGTTGTCTCCAAGCCGATACTCGTGAGACACAGGCAGAGCGAGCGGCATTCTTAGCCTTAGGTTGTCGGAGATTTTTGCATCGACGACTTCACCGAGCTCGGGAACTAGCGTCAAGAATCCACCTACATTCTCGATACTGGCAGACTTGCGTCTGATCCGCGCCGAGCGTTTGCCGCTCGTTTGATCGCCAGGCTCGAAGACGAATTCAAACCCCCGTCCATTACAAGTCCAGCCTGACGGACTGGATTCCCCTAATTCAAAATTTGAATTCTGAATTTCAATGCTCTTCCACTCGCCTCCGTCCCTCCATTCGACGGAAACGTCGTCGACCAAGGCCGAACCGGTGCCAAAGAAGGCAAAACCGAACATAAGATGTTTGGCGTCTCGATCAACCGTCCCCGAAAGTTCATAGGTCTGCCATTGGCTGCTGAGGATTGGGCGGTCAACCATGTTGTCAAAGAGACCTATTTGTTCAGATTCAAGGTCCACGCGAATGAATCCATAAAGCTTACTATCTTTTTCTGTAGTCCTTGCCTTGAACCGAAAACGTATTTCTTGATTCCTCTGATCAACAAGTGGGCAGCGCTGAGCTACATTTCCATACTCTGATGCAGCGGCGAACAAAAATTCCGCTCGATTGGTCCGGGCACTGCGAAACGGTCCTTCCACGCCTTGCCCAACTCCAGCGTGCTGCCACGCTAGAATCTCAGTCGATTTTACCTTCCTGGTACTGGGACGTGGTTTTTCAGGACTAGAGTAGATCTCTAAATCGACGACGATTAGGTCAAACAATCGTTTCAGGAGTTCCCCTGCCGACTCGCTTTCGTCAGACTTCAGAGTCTCATGAATTCCGTAACTAGCGAATGAATTCCAGTCGACCAGTGAAGCTTGGTCACTTGGGTGAAAGAAGCGAACATATCCGAAGGCGCGCGAGAAAGCATTTAACTTTGCCAACTGGACTTGGCTCAGTGGTTGCTGCGTCTCTTTCGCAAACCCGGTCGCCGCAAGCAACACAAGGCAACACGCCACCGTGCTCCCCACCCATCGAAAAGAAGCTGGCATTATAAATCTCGATAACTAGCAGAAGACATGACACATCGTTCACGCACGAGTTTCAATCATAGGATCCACAAATCGACGGCAGTCGCATCACAAGCAGCACGATAAACTTCACACGCCGATACTTAGTGGTCAAGTTGCAAATCGCGTCGCCAGACACAAAGTTCGCGTCAGAGAGTTGCTGGAACCTTGGCTTTTAAATTTTTCCGTTTTTGGGACAAAAATTGATTTAGGCAGAAACGTTTCCTCGCATCAAAATCTTTAGTTAGAATCAAAGGAACAGCGTCATCGGTGGCGACATACTGAACCGCTTTCACCTGAGTATCGACTATTGGAATCGACACGCCTACTTGAGACCCAGTTAGTCTTTAACGTACAAGGCTGGAGCGGTGATTCCAATTTCAAGGTAGCGTTCCTTGTTCATCTCGAAGTGAGCCCGAGACATACTGTCGAGGTAATCTTCTAGCGGCCGTAGGCCCACTGCAGATCGCAACCCGTTCACCGCATCCGCATCGGCGAGATTCTTGGCGAAGGCTTGACATTTGTCAGTATCGTATCCGAGCTGAGTTCCGTAGATTTGCTGCTTACCCGTGTTCAAGTTGACTCGGTCGATCAGCATCGCATATCTGCTCGGGTCGGCGTTGCCCGCCTCGACTTCGATCTTCATCTTCTTGAGAACGCGCACTTGAAATTCCGGCACGTGATCGCAATGTTGAGTCATCAGCCAAAAATGATTGGAACCATCAACGCCAGCGACGTCATAGCCGACGAAACCATGTTTCTCGAAAATCTCTTCCAATCTTTGATGGTGGGTTTCAAAGGTTTCCTTCTTGAAAGCCCCCCACTGGGTATCACTCATGCCTTTGTACTGACCTTGCGGAACGCCCGCAGCCACCTGATCCAACTTGGCCATTTCCTCGAGTTCATCGATCAAAGCCTGATTTAATCCAGCAGCCGCATGGAGCGAGTTTTCCTCATCGCTATTCTGCGAACACCGACTGTGCATTTGGTAATTCGGCTTCGGATGGACCTGATGGTCCCGGATGTCAAGAACAGCGTTCAACCGCTGCGACACCAAATTCCCGATAATGTCGCAATGCCTCACGCCCCGTGGAGCCAGGTCATTGCCTAGCCGATCACCCTGCGGAGCGGACGCTTGATTTTTCGCCTCCGCGCGGCTTGCCAGACCGCTTAATTCCTGACAAACCGCCAGACTTGGTGGTGCCGGCCCAATCACCGCGAGCAATAAAACTATTTTGTACATTCGCGACATCCTGACTCATTTGGTAAGCAGCTGTTCAACGGGCAAAGCGGGTGGCTACAGTAACGTACACCACGCCCCTACCGTTAAATATAGACACAGAAACTTAATGGTCAAGGCGCAAATTATTCGAGCCTTTCCATGATCGTGAAGCAGTTGCTGTCGACGGGTCCAACAGAGGCCCAGAAGCGAGTGAAAGGCGGAAAATACCGCTCCCGTTGACGCCTTATACGACTGAAAAAAAGTGCGAGAGGGGTTACTTGTCCTCGATTGGCACAAAAGCCCAATAGATCGACCTTCGTTGACCTTTTGATGAAGCCCTTTCCTCCTTGAAAATATCTTTGATAGCCTCCAAGTGCTTGCGAACCTTCTTCTCAGCTTCCGTGGAAAGAAAAGCTGTTTCAGAGCGGAACACGAGCACATCTAGCAATTCGGTGAGTTCATCACCATCCTTACCTGCGAGTGCGTCGGCAACTAGTCGCTCGTTCGCTCGACTCCAGGCCCGCGCCGTCTTAGTCAACCCTTCGCTCGCCAAATCCGGATCGGTTCTGACATCGGGAATCCACTCTGCTCCACCTTCGGAAAACACCCTTTCCACATGCCTTACCAACTGTCGCGGTTCTTCTTCGACCACGAATCCGGTTTCCAACAGCATGGGCATATGATGGTGCACCAATTCAGGGGAACAACCAAGCGAGGCTGCAATCTCTTTGATCGACGATGGGCCGATGGCACTTAGACATTCAATAATCGCGGCGCGAGTGGGTGAGCTCAACGCCTCCCATTGCTCTTTAGAATCGATCACGAGCTTGCGTGAGCGAGCCTTCTTCTGCGAATGTTTTACCTTGGACTTAGCCATCGATGCTGAAGAGTTAGAATACTGTTGTTGTCAAAACGGTTCCGTGGTGAACAGTATAACAGCAGCAGACTCGCCTACAAGGTTCCCACATCTCCCAGGAGCGCCGCCCCGAGGCCAGTGACTTGCCACCCACTAGCGATTAAACGGAACCTCGTTGACCCAGCGAAACCCACGCCCCATCAGCGTGGACTGGGAATCTTCGTAGCTGCGCAGCACTACCTCGAGATCACCCTCTGGCAGACTACCGGACAGAATCCAATTTCCATCACTTCCTTTCGATAACTCCATCTCTGACGGAACTGAAAAATCCATCCCCATATGGGAGCCCAGCAATAACTTGGTCTCATCGACGATCTCGAAGGTTTGCATCCTCGCGGCGTCGCCATGCGTCCGAATCATGAGCCAATTTGTCGTTACTGGCTCCATTTCGATGTTGACGTTCTCCCGCTTAAAAGCAACCCGCTCCCAGGTACCAGCAGCGTCAAGGCTCTGAACTTCGTTGTTAATTCGAAATTCACTGACCCCGAAAGACTGGAAGAATTCCGGCTCAGCGGGCCGCCGAGCGTATTGGACTTCCGCAGCAGCATGCGAATACAGTGGGATGCCAAACCACACGGTCACCAACACCAGCTTGACCCCTCGGTGCAACCACTTGCCTTTCGAGCCTTCCGCATAAGGCGGCTTTAGTTCAACCGGTCGCGTTGGCCTGTTAAAGAACAAAATACTTCCCAGCCGCCCAGACTCCCTCATTGCCAAGCATAATGCCAACAAAGCCAAATGGGTCGAATTAATCTTAACTGGAACGTCGTAACAGAAGTTAAGCATCACGACGTTCACCATCACACCAAATACCACCAACGCGCCGAGTGTACGCGTGCGGCGAAAAATCAACAGCAGCGCGCCGACCGCTTCCCCTAGCCCAGCAAAAATTGTGTACGGCCGTGACGCCCCCATAAATTTCCAAAGAGCTCCCATCGGAGAAGAGTCGCCCCACGTCGTCTCCAGCATTCCGCCTGTCAAAACGGGAAACTGATTGCGAGCGTACCCACATTTCCCCAGCCCGTAACCGATCATCGTAATCGCCAGCAGGTAGGCAATATTGCTGTGAAAAAGATCCCTTGCGACCCGATGCCCAA
>CAZHTX010000483.1:0-4736 GCA_964535475.1 uncultured Pirellulaceae bacterium | reverse complement strand
TTGATCATCGTCCGCAGCTCTTGAGCCGCGTGGTGTGGTTCGGTCGCGTACTGTGAATGGGGAGCGAAGAAATTCAGCGGCATATAGCCCCAGAAATTGCCCTCCTGGGGATCGTATTGGAAGATTGGCATGAGTTCCACGGCGGTGATACCAAGCTCCTTGAGGTAAGGTATCTTATCGACGACTCCTAAGAAGGTTCCGCGGCGATCGCGGGGCACCTGACTGCTGGGGCTTTGCGTAAAGCCTCGCACGTGCAGTTCATAGATGATCAAATCGTGTTCGTGGCGAGGAACTTCGTCGTCTTCCCAGTCAAACCCGTGGCCATTCTTGGTGAGCACCCCAAGTGGTGCTCGCCCCATGTTTGAGCCTGGCTGCATGGCCGCTTGTCGATCAAATTCTCGCGGAAAAAAAACTTGCTTGGCGTAGGGATCGAGCAAGAGTTTCTCGGCGTCAAAGGCGTGCAGATCAAATCCCACACCTTGTTCCGGGCCATCGACTTGATAGGCATAGTAAGTGGCTTCATCCAGTTCGGCGGCGGTTAAACGACAATGCCAAACTCGCCCCGACTTATTCACCAAATAATTCAGCTGGCATCGCCGGGTGGGCCGCTCTAATTCATCTTCGTTAAACAGCAGCAACGAAACAGCGGTGGCGTGTTTCGAGTAAAGCGAAAAATTAAAAGCCTGTTCTTCCTCCAGCCAGGTGGCACCGAGGGGAAAGGGAGCGCCTTCGAGTGTTTGCCAGCTGTGTCGCATCGCAAGTTCCGCTTTCCCGTAAACCTACTAAGGTACCAAGTTTGCTTTGTCAGTCAGGTCGATCGGTTCTCCAGGGGGGGCCGGAGAGACGGTGAGAGAATCAAAGGTCCAATTCCCTCCGTCCCGGGTGGCAATCGCTCGCACGGTTGCCGATCCATCGGGACCTGAGACGGTGTAACTGAGGTCGGCTGAGCCGCCGCTGTTTTCAAGATTGACGTTGCCGGTGGGAAATAGACTGGGTTCGATGGGGGAGCCGATTAATTCCTGGACTTCCGCCGAGCCTTGCACGATCTGCAGTGAACGTTGATAAGGTTCCGAGGACTTGATGATGCCAAAGACCAGCATCAAAATTCCGGCTACGGCACCACCGCACAGCAGAATGATCGCCGCTGCTGCGGCAATCCCGCAGCCGATTCCCCAACCTAAACAGCCGCGGCGCGTGTCGGGCGGGGCGGTTGCTGACATATCGTGTTTGTAAGGTTCGGTGGGGATGGTGCTCATGGCGACGAATCTTGGATTGGCGAATGTTCGGGTAAAGCCGTCAGTCTGCTGGGCGTTTTCGGATTCGGTTCCGTGGGGCACATTGTAGCCAATTTCCAATTCAGCAAGTGGCATTCCACACCTGTTTGGCGACCTCTGGCTTGGCGATCGCGAATGGCCGTTTGCGAGGAGAAGTGTTCCGATCGGTGGAAAGGTGGCGAGTTGAAGGTTAAGCTTATGATTGAGGCGAGAAAATTTCCCCTACGGCAAACTCTGGCGGATGCGATGCTGCGAATATTCTGTCGTTTGATCTGCTTTGCCGCGCTGGCGGTAGCGGCCCAACAGGTTATTGGCGCTCAGCCTCCAGCGGGAGTCGAGCCTCCAGCGGGAGTCGCGGCGGCCGAGGCGTTGGTGACTGAGACGTTGGCGACTGAGCAAGCACAGCACTTTGTGTTTCGCGTGCGGCCTATGCTGCGGAGCAAGTGTTTGGTTTGCCACGGAGACGATCCAGACGATTTGCGTGGTGAATACGACATGCGAACTCGTGCTGGGTTGTTGCGTGGGGGAGAGAGTGGCCAGCCCGCGGTGCTGCCAGGAAACGCGGCTGAGAGTCCGCTCTATCAGGCTGTCTGTTGGGACGGATTGGAGATGCCTCCCAAAGAGAACGATCGGCTCGATGAGCAGCAATGCGACGATATCGCCACTTGGATCGCAGAGGGTGCCGTTTGGCCCGATCCCGAACAGATTCAACAGATTGAGCTTGAGTATGCCGATCGTTGGTCGGTCGGCAACGGGATTCGCGTGGCAACGAGCGGTGGCCTTTCCCCTGATTGGACCAACCGTGCTTATGATCCGGCTACGCTGTGGGCGTATCAACCACTGGGCACCTATCGATCGACGTCAAACAATTTGCCGCGCGAAGATAATCCTCGGCTGGCTGAAAGCAGCGGACCGATCGATCATTTTATTGAGCTTCGTTTGCGTGAGTTGGGTTTGCCCCCTGCCCCGTTGGCCGATCGCGCGACGTTAATTCGTCGTGCGACCTATGACTTAATCGGCTTGGCTCCGAGTGCCGCCGAGGTGCAAGCGTTTGTTGGCGACCCGCGCGATGATCAGCAGGCTTTCGCCGCGGTCGTCGATCGCTTATTGGCTTCGCCTCATTATGGTGAGAAATGGGGCAGGCATTGGTTGGATGTGGTGCGCTATGCCGATAGCTCAGGTTATGCCAATGATTATCATCGCGGTAACGCTTGGCGTTATCGAGATTACGTCGTGCGAAGTTTCAACGCCGACAAACCGTTTGACCAATTTATAAGGGAGCAGATAGCGGGCGACGAAATAGACCCTGACGATCCGGAAATGCTGATCGCCGTTGGTTTTCTCAGGATGGGGCCCTGGGAGTTAACCGGAATGGAAGTTCCCAAGATTGCCCGTCAGCGATTTCTGGATGATGTCACTAACAGCGTCGGTGAGACTTTTCTGGCGCATTCTTTACAGTGCGCCCGTTGTCACGATCATAAGTTTGATCCAGTCCCCACGCGCGACTACTACGCGATCCAAGCTTGTTTTGCCACGACTCAGCTGGTCGAACGCAGGGCCGACTTTTTGTCTGCGGAAAACGTCGCCGGGTTTGAGGAACAAGCGTATCTGCGGCAACTGCAGCGTGAGCATCAACAGGTGCTGGTGGAACTCGACCAGCTTCAGTTGCGAGCAGCCGACGAGTGGTATCAGCAGCAGCAGCTCGATCCCGCCGTTTGGCAACAAGCTGTTGCCGAGCTAGCCGACTCAGCGTCCGGTAATCAATTTCGCAGAGCCCGTGCCAGGTTGCAGAAGCAGCAGGTCCCTGAAGCTCAGATTCCTCCCAAAGGCGTTGGATTTCAACCACGGGAATTTGGTCGGGAGCGAGTGGCCCGCAAGGGACTCGAACAATTGAGGTGGGAGCTGGAACGCTATCAGCCGTTTGCGCTGAGTGTGTATGATGGTGGAACGCGACAGGTGAGTTCCGTCTCGGCGCCCGTACGATTGCCCAAGTCGCCATTGGAAACGGGTGATCTGGAAAACTCTTATATTTTGCTCGGTGGAGATCCATTCAGCAACGGACCTGAAGTTCAACCCGCGGCGCTCAGCCTGCTGGCCGATCAACTCTCCGCCGCGATTCCAGCGACTCCGGTCGGCCGCAGAACGGCTCTGGCGGAATGGATTGCCTCACCCCTCAATCCTTTGACACCGAGGGTGATTGCCAACCGCATCTGGCAATGGCATTTCGGTCGCGCGATCGCGGGCAATCCCAATAATTTCGGTGCCACCGGCAAACCACCCAGCCATCCAAAGTTGCTTGATTGGTTGGCTTCCGAGCTGATTGCATCTGGTTGGTCGATAAAACATCTGCATCGTCTTATTATGACCAGCGAGGTATATCGTCGACACTCGATCGCGACCGCTGGGCAATTCGCAGATTTGGAAACTGCTAGGATGCATTATGCCCTTTTTACGCCTCGTCGATTAAGTGCGGAGGAACTGCGCGATTCGCAGTTACAGGCCAGTGGCGAGCTGAATCGGACTATTGGCGGAATCCCCAGTCGACCGGAAATTAACATGGAAGTTGCCATGCAGCCGAGGATGGTAATGGGCACCTTTGCGCGGGCTTGGGTTCCCAACGCTTTGCCCCAGCAGCGACATCGACGAAGTATTTACGCGCTCACCTTGCGGGGTTTGCGAGACCCGGCGATGGAAGTTTTTGATCAACCTGGTCCCGATTTTTCTTGTGAGGCGCGCAGCGTTGCCACCGTTACGCCGCAAGTTTTCGCGATGTTCAACAGCCAACACAGTTACGCCCGCGCCGTGGCGATTGCAAAGCGTGCGATCGAGTCTAGCACGAGTCAGCAGCCTGCCGAGGCAGTCCAGCAGCTGTATCAGTATCTGTTTGCTCGCCAAGCTGATGATCGTGAATTGACAAGCTGTCTCAAGCATTGGGAGACCATGCAAACTCGACACGCGTCGATCACATTTGACCGACCTCAGGTGCCGACCACGATCCGGCGGGAAGCTGTTGAGGAAAACACGGGCGAGCGGTTTGTCTTCACGGAGTCTTTGCCAGAGTACGCCGATTTTGTTCCCGATCCGGGGTTGGCCGATTTGGACGCCCGCGCGCGAGGCTTGGCGGAAGTGGCGTTAGTGCTGCTGAACTCCAACGAATTCTCTTACATCTATTAAGTCATGCAAGCCAAATATTTTCCCTGCATTTCGGCAAACGCCAGCCGAGCGGCGACGCGGCGTGATTTCCTCTATGGGTTGGGGACCAGCTTGGGGAGCGTTGCTTTAACGGCCATGCTGGCCGCCGACCAAGCGAGTGGCGGGGAACTGGCTGGTGGTGAGGCGGGAAGCCAAGCGGCCAATCCACTGGCGGTGCGGCCGCCACAGCTTCCCGCCAAGGCCAAACATTGTATTTTTTTGATGATGGAAGGGGGCCCTTCGCATCTTGATTGCTTTGATCCAAAGCCG
>CAZHTX010000482.1:0-4740 GCA_964535475.1 uncultured Pirellulaceae bacterium | reverse complement strand
AATCAATTGTTGTTAAGCTTGGAACCAGCGCGTTTTGCCAAGGAATACGAGTTGGCTGCGGCGATGCTTTCCGAGGCATTGGCACGTAAGAAGCGTATCGAAGATGGATTTCGGGATAGCGAGATCGAAACGGTACGGCAAGAATATTTAGCCGCAAAAGCGCGCGAGTTGGGCGTCGAGAAATCTCTCACGCGTGCTCAGGACCTTAAAGAACAGCGGGCCGAGAGCCAACAGCGTGTTGATGACTTAAACGCACAACTGACGGAACTGCGGGCGCTGACATTCGCGGCTAAAGGGCGACTTGAGACCCACCAACAACCACCGAGGGAACACGAATTGCTCTTAGCCGAAGCGGCCGTAAGTGCCGCTCGGGCTCGGCTTGAGCTTTGTCAGATCGAGTTAGCTCGCAGTAAAATTTTCGCGCCGTTCGATAGCCAAATTTTGGCCTTAGATGGGAAGGTCGGCGAACTGACCGGTCCTGATGACGATCAGCCTTTGATCGTTCTAGCCGATACCAGTCGACGACGGGCTGTTGCCGAAGTTGATGAGTTCGACGCCTTAAGTATCCAGGTGGGGCAGAAATGCGAAATCACGGCCGATGCTGCCCCGGGCGTGGTTGCCAATGGCACGATTGTCGAAATCGAACCTCGGATGAACCCGAAGCAGAGGTATGCCCAGCGGGTGGGCGAGCGGAAGGATACCTTTAGCCGTCGCGTGTGGATTGATTTGGATGCGAACGCCGATCTACCGATTGGTCTGCCCGTAGATGTCTTGATTGAAGCCAATTAATACTTCAAAGGTTCCCTACCTGACTATATTGGTAGCCGGACAGTGAGTGGAAAATTGATTTGACATCTTCGTCCCGACTTTACTTCTGATGATCGCCCAGCTGCTTTAAATGAGCAAAAAAGCCATTCTACCGCAATATTCGCAGTTGAAAAAACGAAACCGGTGGCGGAGACGTTTTGCGATCCTGATTGGTGTTTGGCTGCTGACAACGGTGCTTTGTTCCTTCACCTCAGTGCGAGGCGTTCTCGCCTACCCGCTCTTTGTTCACGATTCAGATGCCTCGGGGGATGCGGCCTACGTGATGGCCGACGGCTACGCCTACTGGGAACGCGTTCATGCCGCATCGGACCTCTACCACTTGGGGCGGGTGCCGCGGTTGATTGTGTTGGCCGAAAATGAACCGGCTGGCTATAACTTCGTGAAAAAGAAGACCGAAACCCGACTGCAACGGACGATTGCCTATCTCGGCTGGCTCGGTGTGCCCGCCGAAGACATCTCGACAGTCAGCGTGGAACCCTCTGAGATATTCGGTTCGCTCAGCGAGGCACGGGCCGTAGCGAACCAACAAACGGATCTGCAACGCCTGGTTGTCGTGACGTCCGCCCCCCATACGCGACGAAGCCTGTTTTGCTTTCGTCGCTCGTTACCACCTCATGTGCGAGTTCAGGTGCATGCGGCCTCTACCCCGAGCGAAAGCCACGAAATCGATGCTCCGTTGTGGATGGAGTATACTAAGTTGGCAGTGTATTTCTTTGTCGCGAGGTGAGCCAGTTGCAGGATCGCGAACAGTTGTCAGGTAACAGAAATGGTTGGGACCTGCTCAGTGTTACCTTTGTGGTGAGCCTTGACGCCCGCATCTAGACCGGAGTTGTCTGAGAACCGTTGCTCAAGAAATCAGGCGGAAATCCTGCATGGTCACCACGTAGCACCATAGCAACCCATTGACGATGGCGTGCGACCAAATGACGGGCCCCAGCCCGAGGTGGCGCGTGCGGTTTAGCAGGATGCACCACGTCACGCCACAAAGAATCGCTCCGGGCCAATCGACAACGGCGTGGACAAGCATGAATACGGTCGTCGATGCCGTGACGCCGCAGATGCTTAGATGCCCCAACGGTGTTTGCTTAAATTGATCGCCAAACGCGGGTGGCTGTTTCCTGGCTCTTGCTCCCGCGCTTGTTCCCGCCAGCCAATCGCCGATAACTGGCATGTCGCAGATGAATTGTAGAATTCCAATCCTAGTCGCTCGCATGTTGCTGAAGCTCCGCAGCAACAGTGATCGGTTGAAAGTCTCTTCGATCAAGGCAACTGCGGTGCACATGGCCAAAAGGTGGGCCATCGCAGCTAACCAGAAAAGCGTCTGATCGTTAGTGTAAAGTGTCTGGAGAAATGTCGGTTCCACATCAACCAATCCTGGAAATAGGCGGACCATCCAAGCATGCGAGCCAACCCAAGTCGCCGCTAAAAGTACCGAAATCGGGACGACCGACCAATGGAAGCGTAACGTGATCTCCGGCACCAAACTGCGGAAACGCCAGACCAAGAAGCAAACGGTTGTCGCTTGCATGATCTTCAGTGGCGGATAGGCCCAGGCGTACCAATCTCGCACCTGCAACGTCACCGCCAACATCACCATGTAGGCAAACCACGGTGCGATCCGGGGGTGCCAGGGATGTTCCATCGCCCATGCGTCCAGCGAGTTCGGTTCTGATTTTACATCCATAGCTCCGCTTGTTTTCTGATCAAATCTCATTGGTGTTAGGCTGTTGCATTATGCTAACGCATGCGATTTCAAATTGCCGTGTGGGAGAGAAAGACCGCGTTGTGCTTCTAGATTCCACAATGACAGCACTAGACCATGCCGAAGGTAATGGCGATAGGCCCAAAAATAAAACGAGCGACCTCGATCGAAGTCGCTCGTTTTTTGTTGCATTTAAAAGCTACTAAAGCTAATCACGTTGCAAACCGGGAAGCCGACTTTAGTTTAAACATGTTTCTCGCTAAACTTGCTCGACGCCCAGCTACTTCCGCCTGTCGTTTTGATAAGCGGAGTTACCTGTTCTTTACTGCGTTTCGGCTGCGACGCAAGCCGCAAAGTCCCAGCAAAGCCCCAAAACCGAAGACGGCAATTGACCCGGGCTCGGGAACAGCACCATTATTTCCACCATTCGAACTGACTTGGAAGAGCGCAGCGTGAGATAAGCCATATGGGAGACTGAACTCAAATCGCTTTATGCCAACGGCATCCTCAAACAGATATACCGAATATTGATTTCCCGCTTTCAAACTGAGGACAAACGGCCCATCTAAGGGGGCGGGAGGGGAGTTGAGAGTAATGATCCCAGTCTGGCCATCGTCGACCGATTCAAAAGCAACCGAAGAATCATCATCACCACTCTTGCCAAGGTACTTCCAGTATTCATCTTCGCCAAGTGTGTAGCCTGTAAAGCTGGATAAAGGATTAATATCGATCACGTCCACAGTTGGAACCGCAACGACCGAGCTTTCGAATTCGTTTGTATTAGTCGAAAACATTCCCGTGGATGAGATGTGGATGGATTTGCCGTCAATTTTCGCGGTTTCACCTGTCGAAGTGCCTGCCGTCAACAACGTGAATAGCGGGTCCCCGTCCCCAGCCGCGTCATTTCCGGAAAAGAACCCGTGGGCTGCGGTTGCGTACACGAAGTCGGTTGAGCCGATCGCTCCATAGTAAGCTTGCACATCCTTGTGCATTACTCCGGCGTCGACGCGACGCGAAGTGATCAGCAGGGAGGACAAGCAAAGCGCGGTGAGAAGAAAGGAACGTAACATGGAAACGTATCCCTGGAAGGTTTTCGGGGGGGGTGGATTGGCTGCGTGGGAACGCTCGCACGGAGGGTTAATTGTCTATCTTATCAACCAATCTGGGTATCCTCAAGTAATTTAATCATTAAAGATGAAAATTATTAAGTTGGTCGAATTGTAAGGGCCTCCTGGAGAGTGGGTTGTATCACCTGGTGGCTGTCGGCCCTTGTTTAGTTTCAACGAAATCCGCTCCGAACTTCTCGGAAGCGGGACATGCCAATTATCATTATCCACCTGTTCCGCTTCCTCGCATCGAATGTCTTCCAAAGATCCTCGCCTTGCTTGGGCGGAAAACGCCACCCACCGATCAGCCATCACCGATCAGCCATTTAGAACTAAGCTGGTAGGAGATGATCTCAAAGCGTTTGAAATCCCAGCGACTGATATAGTCGAATCTATTTTTATTGCGGTGCTCGAAGAGAGCTTTCATTCGTCTTGATACGAGCGTCTTGTCATGAGCGCGTACCATATCCACGCTCGTGCGCAATACGGCCAAGACCTTCAGTGAGTGTACAACCGGTGAGTTTGTGGTGGTTGGCATTTGTGCAGTATGGGTTGGCTGACTGGGCCAGGTGTTTACTCGGCGGTGGGTCTCACGCATTGGTCGGTTGAGTGCCCCGCGAGCGGTTTGGCGCTGGCGGCGGTACTGAGAATTGCGTACTGCGGCCTCGTTGGGTGCGAGGTTTTTCCAATGCGAAACGTAGCCAGCGATTGCACACGTGCAACCATTCGCTCCAACTCAGCAGTCGAACCACCAACTTCCGACCGCCGCGAACGAGCTTTGCTGGAAAACGAACGAACTGTGCTGGAAAACGAACGAACTGTGCTGGAAAACGAACGAACTGTTCGGTGAGTGCGGAAAAGCGTTACACTGTTGGCTTTCCGGTGAACCGACATTCCTGCTCCGAGGCGACATCCGATGAGGCGATTTGCTAACTGGTTTATGGTGACGATTTTAATGGGTTCCTGCGCCGCAGTGCTGCTGGGCGACTCGGCTGAGGCCGTAGCGGAGGCGTGGTTGACTTACCCGGGAGGTGCTGGGCCTGGTCAAGGAAAGCACGTTGTCTTGATTGCTGCTGAGGAATCATATCGGTCGGAACTGTCGAT
>CAZHTX010000481.1:0-4757 GCA_964535475.1 uncultured Pirellulaceae bacterium | reverse complement strand
GGGACAAACGTCCCGGCAGCTTGATCCAAAGTGACGCCTCACTGATCCAACAACTGGCCGACCAAGAGCGAGGTGCCGATAAGGCCGAATTGGCGCTGCGGTTAGCCAAGTTGGTACACAGTCGTTTGCGAGAGCCGAGCTCAGCCGACAGCTTTGCCTCGGCCCTCAGTGCGGCGAACTCCGGCAGTGGCGATTGCACGGAACACGCCTTGCTGTTGGCTGCCCTCTGCCGGGCTCGCGGCATCCCCGCGCGGATTGCTGCCGGACTGATTTATGATGACGGGATTTCGCCCGCAGCTGAACCGGACGCGCAAATCGAGCCGGACGGGCAAATCGAACCGGACGGGCAAATCGCAGCGGAAGCCGGCACCGAGCAACCACACCTCCGCTTTCACATGTGGACAGAAGCATACATCGACGAGCAATGGGTCGGCCTAGACGCCACGCTGGAGAGCGGCCAAGCCAGCCTCGCACGGATTACGATGCTGCGGGATAATTTAGCGGAAAGGACTGACTTTTCCCTGTTCCAAGCCGTTCGCCAGGCGGCCGGCGCGATGCAATTCACGCTGCGTGGCGTGCTTTACCAGTAATCAATGGAGCCACCAGTCGATTGCCGGGGCTAGAAAGGCAGCAAACCGAATTGCCAAGACCGCCACTAGAGCGACGAATAAACAGGCACTGAGTCCACGATTCCCTCACTCAACAGGAAACTCCCGAGATGTCACCGAGCGACCCCCCGACAAAACCCTCCGCCGGCGTTCGCGTTACTTTCTTGGATCAGACCGGAGCGAAATCGGTGGAAGCGGTGATCGCGCCGGCCGTCACGGTGGCTCGCATCATTCCCAACTTGATCACCAAACTGAACTTGCCGGTAACCGGTCCTGACGGCCAACCGATGACCTACAGCCTGGACCACAAACAGGGCGGCCGGCGGTTGCGCGAGGACGAAACGTTGTTTGATGCTGGCGTCAACGCCGGCGACCACTTAATCGTGTACCCTGAAATCGTCGCTGGTTGATCTCCATGTTCGGACGCTTGCTGCAACGTGGCCAACAGCCGCCCCCCAGCCCTCGGCAACGACGGCTGGAGAGCGACCACGCCCGCTTAACCGAGTTGGCCGCCAACAGCTCCATCTTCAGCTTCGTGGTCGTCCAGCCCAAGCATACCCACAGCCCACCGGAAACGTATCGCGTCCAATTTCGGGGCTCCAGCCTGCAGACCGTGATGGAAGCGAACAGCAACCAAACGGTGCGGCTGCATTACCAGCATGAAGTCTTGATTCAGCTGGTCGCCGAGTACCCACGTTCGGCTCCACACATGCGTTGGGTAACGCCGATCTTTCATCCCAACATCAGCGCCGCCGGTGCTGTCTGCTTGGGCGGCTGGGGGACGCATTGGGCTCCCAGTTTGCAGCTCGATAAACTGTGCGAAATGTTGTGGGACATGCTGCGATTTGCCAACTACGACACGCGCAGCCCCTTTAACCAACAGGCGGCGAATTGGCTGCGTAAACAACGCGAATACCAATTCCCATTAGACCATCGCGAAGTGCGTGACGCGCCCCTCCCGCCAGTCAACGCAGCTATCCCACCGCTTGCCGAGCCGTTCGTCGGCCCGTCAGCCGATGAAGACATGAGCTTCGATGACGTGGTCGAGCGGCATCCACCCCAGCGACAAACCGGCGGGCAGCCACCCACGCCGACTCCGCCACCCGACATTCTCTTTTTGGACTGATCAGACAAATTCCCGTGAGCGACAGCCCGATTCGGATTGACCATGATGACCGCCATGATTCTCTGCGGCTAATTCCCTGGTGGGACCAAACGAGGCTGGCCGCCGCGCGCGTGCTGGTCGTGGGTGCCGGCGCGTTGGGGAACGAGGCTCTCAAGAACTTGGCCCTGATGGGTGTCGGACACATCGCCGTGATCGATATGGATCACGTGGAAAGCTCGAATCTCTCCAGATCAGTGCTGTACCGAGCGGCCGATGCGGGCCAACTGAAAGCGACCGTGGCGGCGCGGCGAGTCGCTGAGATCGACCCGGAGATCCACATAACAGCGTTGCCCTTCAACGTCATTCATCAAGTCGGTTTGGGCTGGTTTGCTGATGCCGACGTGGTGTTGGGCTGTCTCGATAATCGTGAAGCCCGGTTGTGGGTCAACCGCTGTTGCTGGCATGTCGGCACCCCCTGGATCGATGCCGGAATTCAAGAGATCAGCGGCGTCGTTCAAGTCTTCCAGCCACCCGACGGCACGTGCTATGAATGCGGCATGAAAGAAGCCGATTATCGGCTGATCAATCTGCGGTATTCCTGCCCGCTGTTGCGAGCCGAAGACATCCGCCAAGGACGCGTGCCGACGACTCCCACGATCGCTTCGATCATCGCCGGTTGGCAAGTGCAAGAGGCGCTGAAGCTGTTGCACGGGCTGCCGGCGAGCGAATCGTCAGCGATGGTTTTTCATGGCATGACGAACCACGTGTATCGCACCCAACTGCCCCGCCGGGAGGCTTGCCTCAGCCACGACAGCTGGGAACCGCCGATCGATCTGCCCACGGTCAGCGTGAGCGATAGCTTGGAAAAACTGCTGGATGAAGCAGGAAAGATCGCCCAGCAGCCAGCCCAAGCGATCCGCTTGCAACGTGATTTAATCACCGCCTTGCGCTGCGAGCCTTGCCAAGTCGACCAGCCACTCTGTCAACTGCGAGCGATGACCGCCAGCAGCGAAGCAAACTGTCCCCACTGCCAACAAACCATGTCGCCGGAAATCGTCGGTCGCATCGATGCGCAGCACAGCGAACTGCTGGCCAAGTCGCTCGAACAACTGGGCATTCCCGCCGCCGACATTGTGACCATCGAATTCGAGCAGGGGGCTGTCCCTTTTCGCTTGGCCGGCACGACCTACGGTGAACCGGCATGAACGACTCGGCCCCGGAAAGCGACTCGGCCCCGGAAAGCAACTCGCCGCAACGCCCGCTAGCCGCTGCGGACAACGCACAAAGTGATGATGTCCAGTTCGGTGATGTCCAGTTTAGTGATACCGAGAACTCAAACCGCCCCACTGCTGACGAATTGCCAGATCGCAACGGCCATTATGGAACGGCCGAAGTGCGTCGCCTGCAGACGGTTCAATTCGCGCCCACCAAGGTGTTAGTCGACCTTGACGCGATGCTCGACATGCAAGAGCACGCGGCGGAAGATACCAGCGTCGAGCTGGGTGGTATTCTCTTGGGACATCGCGGCGTGCATCCGGACGGCACGCCGTTTGTCGTGATCAGCGATTCGTTGCGAGCTCGCCATTACCGCGCCACTCGCGGCAGCTTTACCTTCACGCACGCGACTTGGGCCGATCTGCACCAACAGCGGGAGGCGCTTCCGGCCAGTACGGAGATTGTTGGTTGGTATCACACGCACCCTGGCTGGAGCGTGTTTCTCAGCGACATGGATGTATTTATTTGCGATCATTTTTTTCCCCACCCAGACGACATCGCTTTGGTCATCGACCCCAGCTCGGGCGACACCGGACTGTTTGTGCGACGGCAAGTCCCCAGCCATCGCGCTCCCGGCCGACTGGATCATTTCTATCTGTATGCTCACCGCCGTCGGCACGCCGAATTGGCCGGCTGGGCAAGTTATTTTTCCGGAGCCGAAACCATGTCTCAGCCCACTGCCGCGTTCCCAGGTCGTCAGGCTTCTCCGCTCGTCGTAACCTCCGGCGGAGGCCCGGAAATGATCGGCGTCCGCTTCCTGCCGCTGTTGGTAATCGGCTTGTTGAGCAGCCAGTTGTTGCTGACCGCGATCTTGCTGGGGCTGCTGGTTTTCAACACCGCCACCGCCTTCAACTCAACGGAAAATTCCAACTTCACAGGCAGGTCGAATTCCACGACCGGGCCGCAACCGACCGACCAAAGCGCTGAGAGACTCAGCGCCCGGGAAGCGATTGTGGATGAACTACTAGGAAAAATTGTCACGCAGTCGCCGGCCGAACTGGAACAATCATTTCGCCAATTGGCAACCGACAACGCCAGCCTGAAAGCGAGTCAATTGGGATTGATGAGCCGTGCCGAGCAGCTCAACGGTGAGCTCTCAGAAAAGCAATCCCAGCTGGCCAGGGCGACCGAGCGGCTGGCTGCTGTGGAGAGTAAACTGAACACCGTGGAAAGTCAGTTGACGGCGCAGAACACGGCACAACAGAAGGTTGATGGCAAGCTTGCTGGTGACCAGGCGGCGGGTGATTCGGCAGATGCTGAAAAGAGCGTCGCTGCTGAAAAGAGCATCGCGCGACGTCAACTCTTCGGACTCGATTGGCTGCCGTTGTTGATCGGAGTGCTGGTCGGCGGGGTGGTGGCTGGCAGTGCCGTGGGGCTTCCCCTCTGGCAACGCTTGCGAGCTGTCGAAGGGGATTTGGGATAGCCGATGCCGGAGCTAATTTTCTTCATCGTGTTGCTAGTGGTCGCCGGCGGGCTGATTTCGCGACGAGGCAAGCGGCGAGCTCGCAAACTGTTGTTCCGCTTAGCCTTTGAGCGGGGTGGCCAGTACTTTTCCGGCGGCATGTTTGGTACGCCCAGGACCGAGTTAGCGGTCGGCAGCAAGCGGCTCGCGATCAGCCTCTCACCAGTCACTTGGACGGGACGCGATTTCTGGGCCACGCTGGCTGGGATTTGGCCCCATCAACGTCCAAAAATCGATCCCTCCCGGCCCGCTGGTTTGCGTTTTGCAGCCAACTCTCCGGTGCCTCCCCCGAGCCGGCTGAGCAACG
>CAZHTX010000480.1:0-4761 GCA_964535475.1 uncultured Pirellulaceae bacterium | reverse complement strand
ACATTGGGTTTGAAGGGGTGTCGCTCGGAGTAGAGAAGACGACGATCGCTCAAAACGCATCTTTCTGGGTAAAAAGGTTCTCAGAAGCTCAGAAAAATCGCCATGACGCTAGCGAGGCGGCCCCCCTCAGAAAGCCACGACGCTCAGACGCTCAGAAAGTTTGGGAGAAACGGAGATGACTTCGCCACCTAATTGGTTTGCTGCCCTGCGGCTTTGACAACGATCTCGGCCGCGTCGTCAACCAAGCCGAGCGTGATTTCACCGGTGCTCATTTCGAGAACTGCCCTCGAGAGGATCGTGGGCAACACGATTCGCTTGGCGTCTTCGGTTATTGAAATTGGCCCTGTTAGTCGGCCGATTTAACTCAACGCAAATCGGCATGTCTCGCAGCAACTGATAAAACGTCTTCGCTAGCGATAGCACCTCCGTCGCTCGGCTTGGGGAAATCCAAGAAGATTTCTGGTAAACCCGAAATGAGCGGGAGTATTCAAGCAAGGAGCTAAGCAGGCAAGATGACTGAACCACCAAATACCGACCGCTACGAGCAGTTCGTAGCTCTGTTTGCCCGTCATGAGCGTGCCGTTCGTGGCGTGATTCGGTCCATGCTGCCAACGTCGCAGGATGCCGATGAGGTGATGCAGGAAGTGGGGTTGGCGTGCTGGCACAAGTTCTCGAATTTTCAAGCTGACGGTTCACAAGACGCGTTCTTCAGATGGGCGTGCGTCATCTCCAGATTCGAGGTTCTTAAATATCGCCGAAAATGCGCTCGCGATCGATTGGTGCTCAGCGACGAGACCATCCATTTGCTGTCGGCTGATGCAGAGGATCGGTGCCTTGTCGCGGAGCGAGAACGCCAAGCTCTCGAGGGCTGCCTAAATGGCTTGTCGCCCGCAGATCGGCGACTTCTCTTGAGCGTCCACACGCGTGGAGATTCTGTCGCGGACATCGCCCGGCAATTGGGGCAAAGCGCCCGTCGACTTTACAGCCGAGTTAATAAGCTGCGTGAACTGATGGGCGAGTGCGTCCAACGTAAACTCGCTGAGGGAGGCAACTGAATGAGCGACGAATTGAAAGCACTCGCCAGGGCCTACGGCGACGAGACGATCAGTGCGGCGGAGCTTGAGCATTTGAATCGAATGTTGCAAGACAATCGTGATGCTCGCGAGCAGTTTCTGCGCGAGATGAACCTGATCGACTCGATCGAAGAAATGGCACTCGGTGGCCAGCCAGGATTGCGTGATCAAAACCTCGTTTCGCTGCCCGCAACGAACTCAATTGCTTCGCGTTCCACTTGGGTGCCGTGGACCTCGCTGGCTGTTGCGGCAGTCGCCCTCCTCGTCTTTACGAGTTTCGTTTGGCTGAGTTCGGGCAACCCAACCATTGGCACTCTCGTCGCGTTTCAGGGACCAGTTCGCTGGACAGGACAAGACGGTATCGTTGACAACGATCTTGAAGTAGGCGCGTCACTTACCGGCGGCACAATGGAAGTTCTCGCGGCCGATGCTTGGGCGTCGTTCCGCTTCCACGATAGTTCTCGCGTGACACTGTCGGGCGCGGCAGAAGCTGTTCTTTCCGACCGCGGTCAAAAACGACTGCAACTAGATCACGGAAGCATGTCTGCCGACGTTCAGCCGCAACCGACGGCGTCGCCAATGATCGTAAGAACGCCCGCGGCCGAGATTGAAGTGCTGGGAACGCAATTCAACGTATCAGCCCGAACCATCGACACTGAGCTGGCCGTCAATGAAGGTCGTGTTCGTTTTCTGCGATCCAGTGATGGCAAAGCACTGGATGTATTTGCCGAACATCGAGCCGTTGCCTCACTTGACCCAGCGGAGGACTTCTCCATCCAGCCCCTTGGGCCGCAAGTTACAACTTGGCAAAGTCGCCTCGATAGCGACTCCGAGGTGATGCATGGCTATTGGAAGCCAGCGCTGTTCGAGTTGGGAGTCAAGCTAAAACAATCCGTTGCGGCGGGAGAAACCACCGAGGCCGAAGCACTGGCTGAGTACCAGCAAGCGGTCCGCCTGGATAGACAGGGTTCCGTTTGGGGGAAGCCGTCGAGAATTGGCTGCTTGGTCTGGCTAGATGTGCGGGATAAGGATGGGAGACGAGTCCAGCTCACGGATCAATCCAGGCTCCGTATCACCGGCCGAATTTTCGCTCCCGTCGATCTGGAAATGGGAGTCAGCACCTATGAAGCGGAGGGCGGATTCTACGACAAGTTCAGTCGCGCGATTACCGCGCAGGAATTGAATCGGTCGCCAGAAGGCAAGTTCGAATGGGTCGCGGGCGCTGGCGACCTCTTACCGAAGTCGGGCAATACACCAACCGGTTCGGTGGTACACGATTGGTGGTGTGTCGCGGAATCGAACACCGTCAAGTTTGAGATTATCCGTGTTGAAATCCTCGATAGATGAAAGGAAGAGTTATGAAACATAAGTTTGCACTTACAATGCTCCTTAGTTTCGGAGCGGCACTGTCCGTCGCCAGCGCCCATGCACAGGATGGAAAGCCACAAGACCTGGCGGCTTTAAAAACGGAGTTGGTAAAAGCAGTTGAGACTGGCCAGTTGACGAAGGAGCAAGCGGTTCAGAAATACGATGCGTTCGCTGAGCGGTTGGGCAAAACCGTCGAAAAGTCGAAAACACCAGAACTCTCGACGTTCACGGGGAAGCTCAAAGTGCTGGTCACTGAAGGCAAGTTAACCGAGGCGGAAGCCAAAGACCTTTACAATTCGGTCGCTGGCAGCAAATCGCGCAAGACGCCAGTGCTCAACAAACCAGGCGTCAAAGGATCGGATTATAAGATCCCTAGCTTGGAGGAGCAGCAGCGGCTCAGTAACTCCCTGCCAACCACTTCAACTGGCGGTGACCAGGAAGGCCCCGTGGCCACTGGGTTTTTCGGTTGGGCGGCCGAAGCGACGCATCGCTTCATGGACAACAGCCACCAAGGCGAACCGCGGTTGATTGAGGGCCTCTCGTTTCGGCTCGACCATCGCGACCATGTTTCCATCGGACGTAGCTGGGAGAACGTAACGGTTCGAATCGCACACGGACGTTGGTCGTCGATCAAGTATAACGCGTCGGAGGAATTCGACCTTGTTGATGAAGCAACGGTGGTTTTTTCTAAGCCATGGAGCTTCCCCACGCTGAAGGGCTTTCCGGTGACAAAGCCGGCGGAATGGGGCGGCCCGCAGAACGCGCTCAATTTTCGCTTCGATCGGCCCTTTGAATACAACGGCACGGACGCAATTTACGTGGAATTCGTCTTTGCCGGCGGCAAGACCGAGGACGGGCGTTCGTGGGAAGGCGACCTGCCATTCGGATTTGAGTACTACTTGGATTCCATGCCTGAAGGGGGTGGCTGGCGAGTTGCGGAAGAGCCCGTCGGTCTCTACCGAGCCCCGCGAGTCGAAGCGGTAGTGTCCTACACAGCCGCAGGGCAGTCGGTCTGGACATCGTCGCCCAAAGGGATGCCCTACTTGAAATGGGACTTCCGAGCTTCAAACGAATGACGCTACGGAATGACGTTGTGCGGCTGCCAGAAGATTGCGATTGTTAGGGAATTAGAAAGGATATTAATTGTGAGTCTTCTGCTTTGTCACTTGCTCTCTGGCCTCCTCGCATTTGCTATCGCGGGTGATTGCTGGTCGCAAGAACCAGCTTTTTTGAACTTCGAGAGCCCCATGTCGCATGGCATCGTGGCCTGCCATGAGGGAAACCAACTTTTTGTGGTCAATACTCCTGCGAATGCCTTGGTCGTTCTGTCAATTGAAGCGCCGACAGCTCCCGAGGTCTCGGCGGTGATCCCAGTTGGACTTGAACCAATTTCCGTGGCTACTCGCTCGGCGGACGAAGTGTGGGTCGTCAATCACCTCTCCGACTCCGTCAGCGTGATCGATCTCCGGCGTAAGGCTGTGATCGAGACAATTCAGGTTGGAGACCGACCGGGGGATATCGTCTTTGCCGATCAAGGCCGCCTGGCATTCGTGTCATCGATGACCGAGCAAAGCGTTGATGTGATTGATGCCGTTAAGCGTGAGGTCATCAAGCGGATTCCAATTCCAGCGCACTCTCCGCGAACTTTGCTGGCGAGCTCCGATGGGACGAGTGTTTGGGTTGCCAGCTACCTGTCCGGCAACGGTACCACAATTGTTCCTCACAACGCAGCACCAGCACCGCCGACACCCACGAACCCAGAGATTCCCGATCCGCCTCAGCAGGGAATCATCGTGTCAGCTGACGACCCTCGCTGGAAAAGTCAAATCGGCTTTGAACTGAAAGATGAAGACGTCTTCGAGATCGATGTCGAAACTCTGAGCATCCGCAGCAGCTTCTCGGGAGTCGGCAACGCGCTCTTCAATCTCGCCCAGCATCCCAAATCAAGGGACGTCTGGGTGGCGAACACGGACGCCAGGAACCTCGTTCGGTTCGAGCCTGAATTGAATGGGCATGTGGTCGATAATCGTATCAGTCGACTGGATGTCGTCGGTAGTTTAGATTCCTCAGTCTCGATCACCGACCTGAACCCGCACATCGACTACGAAAAGCTTCCGAGTACTGTTGGGCTAGGGACAGCGATTGCGCAACCGACCGACATCGTCTTCAATTCCACTGGCGACAAAGCCTTTGTCGCGTCATTCGGTACCGACCGCAATGGAGTGTTAGACGAGGCTGGTAAGGTTGTTTCAAGAATCGAGCTGAACGAAGTACCAGCGGCCGACACGGACCCACAGGCCAAACGCGGTCCGCGATCACT
>CAZHTX010000479.1:0-4763 GCA_964535475.1 uncultured Pirellulaceae bacterium | reverse complement strand
ACCTCAGGAAGGACAACCCCAAGAAGGACAACCCCAAGAAGGACAACCTAAGGAAGAAGCCGCTCCCAAGAGTCCTCAAGAGGCAGCCCAGCGCGCCGTCGAACGAGCTCGTGAAAGGATGGAAGAGGCGGAAAAGAAGTTAAAAGAAGCGAAACGCGACGAGGCAGTGGAAGCTCAACGTCAAGCCGAGCAGGAACTGCGCACCGCCATCGAGGACCTGGAAAGGATCCTTCGCCAGCTACGCGAGGAAGAAATGCTGCGTGAGCTGGAAAGGCTCGAGTCGCGATTGCGCGAAATGGCTCAGATGCAATCTCAAGTGCTCAACAAAACGCAACAATTGGCGACCACGCCAGCAGAGCAACGCGAGCGGCAAACGGATATCCGCGCGGGGAACCTGGCTTTCGAGGAAAAGAAGATTGTGCTCGAGGCCGATCGGGCGATTCTGTTGCTCCGCGAGGAAGGTTCCAGCGTCGCTTTTCCCGAATTGGTGATCCAAGTCCGTAACGACATGATCCGGGTCAGCGAGCGTCTTGCACAAACAAAGATCGATGGCATCACCCAGGGAATCCAAGAAGATATACTGGCCTCGCTGGAGGAAATGATCGGTGCGCTGCAGCAAGCTCAACGTGATCTTGAGGAACAGCAGCAGCAAGAACAACAGCAACAACAACAGCAGGCTGGACAATCAGGCGAACGTCCACTCGTCGAACCGCTTGCCGAGCTGAAGTTGATTCGCACCATGCAAACTCGGGTAAAATCAAGAACGGAACGCTACGGCGAAATGATTCCTGATCAACCCGCCGAAGTGCTCGATCCCGATCTACTCGGACTCCTCCAAGGACTCTCCGATCGGCAACAAAAACTGTATCGCATTACTCGCGATCTGTTGTTAAAGCGAAATAAATAGTAAACCAATTGCTCCCGTGATTCACTCTTTGGGAACCTTCCATGCGGTATTTACTCCTGATCGGTCTACTCAGCCTGGCTTGCAACCCGGCTTCCGGGTCCGACGCACTGAAACGGAAATCATCTTGGCAATCGCCCGATCGCGAGCAGATGGTGGAACTGTTAGCGGAAGGATTACAGGGTCAGGGCTTGCCGTCGGCACGCATTGCCACCTGTGTGGAATTTTTCCGCACAAACCTAGCCGGAAAACATCCCGATCCACTGGAGAATTTTGTGATAGCCGCCAGCACCGAAGTGCCCGCGGTCAACGAAATCTATCAACAAGCACTGGCGAGCCCAGCTTCCGTTCGCCTCGATGACCTACATGCGATCTCGGAATCGCTGCGCCCCTCCCTGGAAGCCTGGTTAGGGCGCACGCTGGTCCAATTGCGGCTGTACGATGAAGCCAAACCGCTGCTCGATTTCGTCGACCCGCTGGCTACTGTCGATCCCGCCGCGGTGATGTTTTATCGAGCAGCTGGAGCTCACGCGTTGTTAAACAAAGACCAAGTCATCAGCGACCTGGAAAAGCTCCTGGAAAACGAAGCATCCGCTCCGCTGCGTTTTACCAGGACGGCCAAACTAATGTTGGCCGATATTAAACCACTGGAAGAAGACAGCCTGGACGAAATCTCTCGGTTGATGAGTGACGTAGGTCGCCGCTTGGACCTTGGCCGCAGCGGCAAGAATGTGCAAGAAAAAGAGCAGGCGATCATCGACAAACTATCGAAATTAATCGATCAAATTGAGCAACAACAGCAGCAGCAGCAACAACAACAGCAGCAGCAGCAGCAAGCGGGTGGTCAAAATTCCAACGGCGGGCAGAGCAAGCCAATGGATGACAGTCAAATTGCCGGAGCTAGCGGGGATGGCAATATTGACAAAAAAGACCTCGGCGCGAGAAACGGCTGGGGAAATTTGCCACCGGCGGAGCGTCAGGAGGCGCTGCAGCAGATCAGCCGTGATTTACCCACCCATTACCGCGAAGCAATCGACGCTTACTTCCGAAAAATGGCAAAAGAATCTCGCTGAATTTCGCCAGAGACAAAGGACCGCTCTCTGCACCCTGCTGAACATCTGAATGCGTGCGGTTTAGAGAAACCCAACGCCGCGAGGAAAAGATCCGCGCGGCGTTCGCGGACGGACGCGTCTTGCATCCGCCCCGTGAGGGGTCTAATGAAACCAATTTAAGAAAACTGATTTCATCGCATCAGCCCGTGGCCGCAAGCTGATACACGATTGCCCTCACGCAAGGGCGAACGCGCGGAGGAAACTTGATGACGAAGGCATGACCACCGTGTCAATTCGTCGCCTCGCTGATTAACACTCTGGAAACTCGGATTAAATTACAGTCTGAAGGATTGCTCCATCCAGCATACTCTCCTCAAGAAGGGACGCTAGGGCAAACCGGGGCCAGCCTAAAAAGCTAACCATTTGTTCAAACTTTACGCCCTCCATTGGACAGCCGAGTAGATGCCCCCTTGGGGGAGACGCCAACCTAATCAACCCTGGGCTTCCGCTTTGTGGGCTGATTTTGGCATCCGGCAGAGCCTCCTGCTGCGGCTGCGATGCTGTTGATGTATCTCAGGATACCGCTGACCGCTCTTTGGTCAACTCGATCAAGCGGCCAGATTCAGAGAAAATTTCCGCAGCTGCCGAATACTTAGGCACTTACGAATAGGAAAAAAAATCCCAGCCCGAGAAGACGCATCTGCTAGCAGCCTCCTCATTGGGGGGCCTGTTCGCCTGTCCGTTCCTGTGAGATAACGGAACGATGCGGATCAACTTGTTAATCACCGAACTGCGAACCGGGGGTGCGGAACGCTGCCTAACAGAGCTAGCCATCGGCTTGAAGGCCCGCGGGGATGTTGTGCGAATTATGTCATTGGCACCTTTACCGCTGCCTCCCCGAAACGAGCTGGTTGCCAGGCTACTAGATGAGGGCATCCCCATTCAATCTGTGGGGGTCCGCCGGCTTCGTCAGCTATTTTCCGCCGTCACGGCGGTTCGTCAGTGGATCCAAGAGGATCCGCCTGACGTGTTGCAGGCGTTTTTATATCACGCCAACGTGGTCGGCGGCTTGGCTTCACGGCGTGACCGTCGTTGGCTGGTCTTCGCCGGAGTCAGGGTGGCGCAACCAAGTTGGGGGCGCGTGTGGGTGGAGTCACAACTGGTGCGGCGATTTTCTGGTGTGGTCTGTGTCAGCCACAGCGTCGAGAATTTTGTCCGCCGATCATGGAGACCGCCCGCCCATCTCCCCGTGGTTACGATCCGCAACGGGATTCGTGGTGAGCGTCTGGCCAGCAATCAGGCAGTCGACTGGAGCAAGTGGGGCCTGCAGCCAGGAGGAGATATTCTGCTCTTCCTGGGTAGACTTCATCGTCAGAAAGGCCTCGACTTGCTGCTCGACGTCGCCCCAACCTTGCTGCGCATGCATCCTCAACTACGCCTGGCAATCGTCGGCGAGGGTCCTCTCAAAGCTTCCGTAAACCGAGCCATTCAGCATCTACCCGCAGGCACCGCCACGTTGCTGCCTTGGCAAGCTGACGTGGCGGAACTCTATGCCGGCGCCCGCATTGTCGTTCTTCCCAGTCGCTACGAGGGCATGCCGAATGTGGTGCTGGAAGCGATGGCTGCCGCCCGCTGCGTGGTCGCCGCCGATGTGGAGGGCGTTTCAGAATTGCTGGGCCCACTCGCACCCTCGCAAACGTTCCCCCCCGGAGACCGAGCCTCCATGGTGCAGCGACTCGATGCGTTGCTGCGACGCGACGACCTCGCAGAATTGGGCCAAGCTAACCGCGAGCGCACCTTAAGCGAGTTCTCGATCGATGCGATGGTCGATCGCTACCGCCAACTCTACCAAGATACGCTCGTTCGTTAGCGGTTTTGGCGATAGCCACCGTTCGTTAGCGGTTTTGGCGCTAGCCACCGTTCGTTAGCGGTTTTGGCGCTAGCCACCGTTCGTTCGACTTATGGCCACCAGTACCACGTATCGTCGTACTCGTCGTCGTACCACTGGTCGGTGTAATAATCGTCGTAATAATAGTCGCCAGCGTAGTAGTCGTCGTTCTCATATTCGACATCGCGCCCCGTCGTGAACCAGTCGCTGGGATCGTACCACTCCTGCTCATGATAGCCCTCGCCGTCCTCCCATTCATACTGCTCAGACTCGACATCCACATCCCCGTTCTCATACTCATACTCGAGACCTTCGGTGGGATAATGGTGCTCCCATTCGCCTTCCCAGGAATCATATTCCCAGTAATCTTGCGCACTGGCAGAGGACACCAAACCATGCGGCATATAGCCTACGAGGAACAGCGAAAGACAAATCGTAGCAATTGGTTTTAACATTTTCATTGTTGAACATTGGTCAGAGTAGGCGGAAAGGCAGCTGGCCGAATTTTCCGCACGAAACTGTTTACAACTGGTTTAACCTCATTTGCAAATCACGTTCCGAAAAGAGGATTGCTAATTTGCCCCGCCTCGACGCTCGCCTGCAATCCGTGGCGAAACAAATCCGCGGCCGCGTGCACGCTGATATCGGTTCCGATCACGGCCATTTACTGAAAGCCCTGCTGGCCGCCGGCAGAATCGAACGGGGGATCGCCGTGGAGAACAAGCCGCTGCCATTAGCCAACTCACAAGCAACTCTCGCCGGCTGGCCCGCCGAAGTGCGACTCGCTAACGGCTTGGCCGGCTTGCAACCGGGTGAAGTCGACTCGCTCAGCATCTGCGGTATGGGTGGCCGAGCGATCGGCAAGATCCTCACTGCGGCTCCCGAGCGGCTGCCAGCCCCAATCATCCTGCAACCCAAT
>CAZHTX010000478.1:0-4768 GCA_964535475.1 uncultured Pirellulaceae bacterium | reverse complement strand
ATGCTTTTGCGACTGCGGCCGGCGAACATGCGGTCAGCGTCGGGCAGTCGCCGCGTGCTGTCGGTTTCCACCAACCCGGCTCGCACGGCGTTGACGTTGACGTTCAAGTGGCCCACGTCCAAAGTTAAATGCCGCACCAAACTTTCTAAAGCCGCTTTCGAAGCCCCGATCAAACCATATGACGGCAGCGCCATCATCGAACCGTGGCTGCTGATCGCCACCACCTTGCCACGTCCCGGACCTTGTTGCAGCAGCGGTAGACTTTTTTGGACCAGATAGATCAGCGGTCGCACGTTGGTGTGCATGGCCGCATCAAAGTGTCGTGAATCGGCATCCAGCAACGAGCGAAAACCACCGGTCGCCGCATTGCTGACCACGATGTTCAAACGCCCGAAGGATTGTTCGATAAAGCCCAACATCTCTTCGACATCTTCCACTTCGCTAACGTCCGCTTTGACCACCGCCACGCGACGGCCAAGGCAATCAATCTGTTCGGCGACTCGCATTGCCGCACTTTGGCTGGTGACATAATTCAAAACGATGTCAGCACCAGCCGCAGCCAGCTTTAAAGCGCAGGCTTGACCGATACCTCGCGAACTGCCGGTTACCAATGCCACTTGTCCAGTTAAATCAATCATGAGTACTGCTGCAATTGAGGTGGAGCGAGTGAGTAATGGGAAGTGTGATCTGCTGGCCGAAAAGGCCGATTGCGACGCGCCAAAGCTAGTCGACAACGAGTGGCCAACGAGCGGCTTTCCAATCGAGTTTCAAAATCATGCGGAGGGCAGTCGCCGTTCCTGTCACAGTTCCTCTCAACGGACGTTGCCAGGCGGAATCGCAGCGGTTGAAAGCTGGCTTCACCCGAGACTTTAAAGGCGGCTTCTTTGAGCGAGAACCAATCGCGGGCCGTCTCCCCACGATCATTGCCGGCTCGCGTCGCGCCACGCGATTGCGAACCAGACTCGCGTAACCAGCGAAGCTCTTCCGGTCCAAACAGCAACGCACCGCGGGGAAATTCCGCCGCCGCAGCGGTTGAAACGTCAATCCCGATCGGTGCCGCGTGCGGCGCTGTCCAGACCGCGACCGCTTGCCAATCATCGTGGCTGATCGAGAGGTTGCCGGGGAGCAAGCGGCCGCGAAACCAGACGCGCGGCGGTACACCGCGACCGGCTCGGTTCCACGAGAGGATCGCCAAGTCCCGCAAGTCGGCAGCTGGGCAAGCGGTCCGCGTGAGCAGACGTTTTGCCGCGATTCGGCCAGCCAGGAAAGTGGCTCGCCGCAGGGGAGATCGGAAACCGTCATACCGTGCTCGCTCCCAGCGGTGCAGGCAATCGTTGTCTGTGGGAGAAAGTTCGTCGATCGCCATCCAGTCCCAATCCAACAGCTCTAAGCCGAGCCCCTCAGCAGTGGCGGTAGCAGTGACGCGTGCTGGTCGTGGAGCCGAAGCCAACGACTCTCTGGTCAAAGCGGTGATCATCGCTGTGACCTCATCGGTTTGTGGGCGTGGGCGACGATCGCAGCCCGATAACCGAGGGCTCGTACGTACAACGTGCCTTGTTCGTCCAGCAACACAAAATCGAAACTCGCTTGTGTTTGCTCGAGCGAGCGATGGATCACCCGCAGCCACAACGTTTGGCCCACCGGGCAAGGTTTGAGCAAATCCAAACGGTCGATCCCGAGCGGCACCGAAACGGCTCCCTCGTCACTGACGAATAACTGGATACCGGCGGCAAACAGGCAAGCGTCCAGCACCGCCGGTGAGCTGACCCAAGCTTGATCGCTGCGTTGTTCCCCGGCGACTTGCCGCGTGGGAGGAACTTTGATGCTGGCCACCGCCGCTTTGTCAGTAATCGCGATCTGTTGCACCATGCGGAAGATCGGTCCGTGATAGAGCACCAAATCGTCACGGATCGCTACGGGGCGCAAATGTTCCATCTCAGCCGCGATCGGTCGAGCTAGTTCACGTTGATCAGCTCCAGTCAACTCAGGCGTTTCGCCCGACTGGGCGACGGTAACTTGGGCGGTGAAATGCAAGCGTGGCTTGGGGGATGTTTGACCGGCCGCGTTGCGGAAATAGCTTTCCAGGGAAGCTTGCCATCCCCGATCGCCCGTGGTCAGCACCACTTGCCCGTTGACCGGTTGATCATTGGGAAATCGCAAGGGACCGTGGACTTCGAGTTGGGTCAGGGTCCAAGCTGGCTGTTCGCTCGTGAGTGAATGATTGCCGAGCGTCTTGCTGGCCGCTTGCAGCATTCCTTCGATCCCCATTACCAACGGCATCAACGGCCGATCTTTAAAACGATGCTGGACCAAGAATGGATCGCTGGCCGGAAACAGCGGCATGTTGTAACGGTGTTCTCCAGCGGGGACGGGTTCCGCGGAGGGAGTGACCAATTCCATTCGCTGGCCGTCGATCGGTTTATCGCTGAGCGGTTTATCGTCGAGTGATTTATCGTCGCGCGGCGCGGGTGAAGCTTGTTGGCCCATCCGCTGCAAATGAGCGGGGGTGGTGATCAAGACTTCGGCATCGGGCAACCCGTGGGAGAGTTCTTCGATCACGCGATCGACTCCCTCGGTGATGCTCATGTAAGTCATGCCCAATTTTTCTTTCAGCTGGCGAGTTTCTGGTCGGACCGCCATTCCGACGCCATCCCAGGAGTGCCAAGCGAAGGTGGTCGCCAGCAATTGGGGACGTTCGTGCCGCAACCGATACGTTCTTTTCGCCACGGCATCGTTGGCCAAGCAGTAATCGATTTGCCCCAAGCTGCCCAGCCGCCCGCTGATCGAACCAAAGGCGATTACGTGCTGGAGTGGTGCCGCCGATAATGCTTGCAAGAGGCTGTTATAAGCATCCAGTTTGATCGCCAATGTGCGGCGCACATCGGCCGCGGTTTTCTTCAGAACATCGGCCGATTTTTCGTAGCCAGCCCCATGCAGCAACCCGCTGATCCGCACTCCAGTCGCGTTGATTTGGGCCACGGTGGCGTTGATATTTTCAGCCGAAACGAGATCGCAGCAGTAGTACTGGACGGCGACTCCGGCGGCTGCAAACCTTTGTAAGTTCTCGGCCACGTCGGCGGCGGCAAGCAGGCGCTGCCAAGCACGAATCGGTGGTTCGCGGCGGGGATTCTGGATGTTTTCCTGAATCACTTGGCGTTTCACCGCGGCGCGTCCCGCTTCGTCCAGGCTGAACCAATTTGCGGGCACCAAGCTGAGATCGGAAGAACCAAGGATGTGCAGACGCAAACCAAAGCGACGGGCGATTCCAAGGGCCACTTCGCAGGTGATCCCGCGACCGCCGCCGGTGACCAGCCAATCGCCGCCGGGTTGAGCTGGGCTGCCGGGTTGAGTTGGGCCGCTGGGTTGAGAGGTCGCGGTTTGCGGAGCGGTTGCCGTGTTGCCATCCCGATTTGTTGGCAGTTCGGCCAGACGGTAGACCAGACGTCGAGCCGGGGCGGCATCGGTGGCAAGCGTCGATTCCAAAATTTGATCGCGGCGGACCAGGGCCTCCAGCACATGGTTGACCGACTTCAGCGTGGGGTCGCCGTACTCAGTATCGAGCGCGTGACAGAGGGCTTTGGCAAAGCCTCGGTGGTGAAGTTCCACGACCATCGATTTGACCAAACCGGCCATCGCGGCCAGCGAGGCGGGTGTTTCAAATTGACCCGCAAAACCAAAATCGCCACCCAGCTGAGTTAACGTTCCAAACACCACGGGCGCGTCACGGTCGGCTTGGCGATCCAAGTGACCGATCCAAGCTTGCAGCAACAACAGTAAACGATCGGGAGCGGTCGCCAAGTCGCAGCAACGGTCGGGCGGAATTGCCAGAAAGGTATCGATCGTGCCGTCGAGGGCAAAGCGGTCGAGCGACGTTCGCATTGAATCGAGTTGATCGTCACAATCGACAAAACAGCAATCGGCACCTCGCGTTCGCAGTTCGGCCGCGATTGCCGCGCACCAAGTCGAATCGCCCCACAGGAAGACGCGCCGCAGGCGTTGCGAAGTGGCCGTTTCGTTCAGCTCGCTGCTCGCCGGCGGATCGCTCGCCCAGCGGAGGGCGTAACGGCCAGTGACGCGCCTGCTGCCATCGGAGTTGCCGACCGGAGCTGCGGGTTGAGTTGTATCCTGAACCGGTTCCTGCGGTGCTTGCAAGAGCCGATCGTGGGCGACCAGTTGTTGGAACCGACCCGCGTCGGTGATCACCACTTCGGGCTCGCGCGAGTCGCTGGTGAGTTCCGCGATTAAGTGGTCGATGCCTTCAGCGGCTGGCATCAAAGTGATCCCGCGACCTTGCAGCGACGCCAGCACTTCGGGACGCATCGCCATCCCGACATCGCCCCAAGCGGTCCAGTGCAAACAGACATAGCGACGACCAGGATGTTGCGCCGTTAGTTGCCCCATTCGCCGCGCCATGGCGTCGTTGGCGAGGGCGTAATCGGTTTGTCCGACGCTGCCGAAGCGTCCCGCCGTGGAGCCAAAGCAGACGAAGTGCTCGATGGGATCGTGCTCGCTGGCCGCCACCAAGGCGTCCAGACCGCCGAGCTTTACCGCCAGCGTGCGCCGCACATCGTCGAGTTGTTTGCGTGTGAACCGGGCCGATCGCTCGAACCCCGCGCCGTGGATGATGCCATGAATCGGTCGACCCTGTTCACGGATGGAGGTAAAGCAGGCGGCGACCGATTGGGGATCTCGCAAATCGCAAGCATGGTAGTGGACATCCACCCCGGCGGCCCGCAAACGTCGCACGTTGTGAGCGACTTCGAGCATG
>CAZHTX010000477.1:0-4769 GCA_964535475.1 uncultured Pirellulaceae bacterium | reverse complement strand
ATGCGGTAACAATCTCGGGGGCGCCGGGCGTGAGTGATCAGTCGGATCACTTCCTGCATTCGTCATCGAATCGCCGCCACGTGGTCGAACAGAAGAACAGGTTTTGGCCACTGCTCGGCAATCCACATCCCTTCAGTCCAGGTGAACAACGATTAGCGGCTTCCCTCGCAAGGCATGCTGAATTGCGAGGCCGCTTTACTTTCAATTCAGTGATTGAAACCCAGAGTAAACAGCGTTACATCGTCGATTTACTCGATCGCGAGCTAAAGTTGGTCGTCGAGGTGGATGGTTACCGGCATCACGCTGGCAAGTTGGCTTTTTCCGCCGATCGCGAACGTGACTTCCATCTGACTGTCGATGGGTATCTCGTATTACGCATTCCGCATCACGAGATTATCGAAGACGTTGAACATGCCTTGGAGAAAATCCGAACTTTGGTTCGATTCCGTCAAGGGAAAACACACTCACCTCCGGAGCGAAAGCGATGATTGATACCGAACTCAATGCCAAGCAACGACTGTTGTTATGGCGATTAGCTGTGGCCGGGGGGGAGATGTGGCTTTCCGACATTGCGGATGGGCTGAAGCAGGCGCCAAACCGCAAGGAACTGATACGCGCGGAGCTAATCTCAGAAGCGAAACAGCGCCGACGGAGAGCTGGCAAGAAGACGACCCATCAACTCGTGGTTTGTTTGGAAGATCGGGGTTGGGCCTGGTTGTCGGATCATATGGAACAACCTGTTTGGAAGAGCAACTCGGCCTCCGAAGTGCTCCAGGGCCTGCTGCTGCAGTTGCAAGGATACCTGTCTCGAAACCGTTTGGTTCTTGGCGAACTTTTTACCTCCAGCTCCGGTTTAGAAAATGATGAAAGCGAAGACGCGGAGACCGGCGCCGGAGAAAAACAACCTACCGCATCCGGCATAACATCTGACGCAACCCGAGAACGATCACCGTTGCCTATCGGCGAGCGAGTTGCCCTGGCATACGCACGTCTCGCGGGAAATGAATCTTTCGCTCGCGTTCGCCTCGCGGACTTGAGAGGAGAACTGGCTTCGATCTCCCGGGAGGAGCTTGACGCAGCACTCCAGCAATTGGCGAGCGACGGGGTGATCATCTTGAACCGCTTGGATGATCCTCGGGAAATAACAGCGGAGGACAAAGAAGCGATGCTGCGCACGGTGCTGGGAGATCCACGGCATATCATGCATATGGAAATTCCAGCTTCAGCGAGTGCTTAGCGCCCAACATTCAAGCAACATTTTCTCCACTGGTTTGGTTTGATGGACATGGAACGAGAACTAGCATTAGAAACTCTTCGCGCGATCGACTTTAATTGGACGCTGCATCTGCAGAGCGTCTGGGACGATCACGCCTATCATGTGGACGATTTGCAACCACGGATCGCAAAGGAGTTTGCGGAAAGACTCACCAAGCTCAAAGAGCAGGAGGCTGCGCACTCTCCGCTTGGATGGGTGTTAACGGGAGCAGGCGGGGCTGGAAAGACGCACATGTTATCCTGGATGCGCACCGAAGTTACCAAGAAAAAATGCGCTTTTATCTTGGTCGACATGACAGATGTTCATAATTTTTGGGAAACCGTGGCAATTGGCTATACGAACTCTTTGCAGGAGGCCTACACCCAAGAGCTGACGCAGTCGCAATTCATTTTGCGGCAACTCATCAGCGACATTTCGCCGTCGCATAAGATCGATGACAACATGCATGCGATCATTCACGCCGATCCCGCAAAATTTCAGAAATATTGTTCACAGATTCTTCAAACGATTGCCCGCAAACATAGTCGTCATCGTCGCATGGCGGCTGAATTCCAGGATACTGTCCGCGCCCTCATCGCCTCGAATTGCGAAGACTTCGAGATGTCGAACCTGGGACAGATTTGGCTTCAAGGCGTAGAGCTTGAACCAGCGGACAAACAGCGACTCGGGTTACAGAGAAGCTCTCAGCCTTCGCAACGCACCGTGGCCGGGCTTTCATGGGTCATCAGCCTGAGCATGCCGTCTGTCGTAGCTTTCGATCAATTGGATCCCATTGTTCGGCAACTGGAATTTGAAGCAATTCAAAGTAACACGGAAGATAATGCGGCCCAAGAAGCGGTTGCCAATTCGATCATCTCCGGGATTGGAGATGGCTTACGATCGATGTATGACTGCACCCAGAGAACGTTGGTTATACTTTCATGTCTGGAGCGATCCTGGGAAATATTACACCAACGTGCTCTGCAGACATCAGCGGACCGCTTTTCAGGTCAACGTCCGTTGCAGATGTTGGAGAACGCGGAGCGGGTGAGCGCGATGGTGGCCGCACGAATTCGGCCAGCATGTGAGCGAACCGGCTACCATCCTCCGTTTCCGACGTGGCCATTTCATCCCGACGCTTTCGCGAAGATTAGCGGCACGACGCCACGCGAATTTCTCAAGAGGTGTTACGCCCATCAAAAAGAGTGCTTGGAACGTGGTGAAGTCTCGATACTTCAGGACTTTGACACCAGTTTAACCCCGGCTCGGGCGAGCGATAACGTCGACGCATTTTCAAAATTCGATCAACAATTCACCCGGCTTTGCGCGGAGGCCAAGGTGGCCGACTTGTTGTCGGAGACGGACGAGGATGGCCAACTGGCCGCTGCCGTAGTCTCGGCATGCAACTGTTTGATTCAAGAGTCGCAGTTTCCAGCTGAAATTCACGCGATCGTTGACTCAAAATTCACCGGCGGGAGCAAAATTAAACCACTTCACGCTCGTCTTCGTTTAATTTATCAGAGCGAGGGGGAGCGTGAGGAGCACTTTTCGCTGCGCGTCTTGCAACGTAGACAAGCCACTGCGTTTCAAAATCGCCTCAAGGGAGCAATGACTCAGTCTGGAATTGATGACCAGATTGCCTTTCGACACCTCACGATACTGCGGAATGCAACGTTGCCTACTGGCAAGAAAACTCAAGAATTACTCGAAAAGTTTACCCAAAGCGGTGGCCGGATCTGCTCGATCAGCGAAGAGGATGTGAGGGCCATTTGGGCGCTGCATCGCTTAAGTCAGCTGGCGGAGCCTGACTTTGATGCTTGGCTAAGAGCGAGGAAGATTGTCACGCAAATGTCCTGGTGCAAGGTTGCGTTTGAAGGAACGCTCAGCAAAACTGGGACGGAGGCTCAACCGCAACCGGTTGCCCCGCAGGCACGGCCGCACGCCGCTTCGCAACCGCACTCCGCTTCGCAACCGCACGCCGCTTCGCAACCGCACGCCGCTTCGCAACCGCGACGGACCGATCCTGTTACCGAGTCTGATGCGAAAACGGCGTCTGAGTCGAGCGTCGAGCCCACTCCGAGGCAGACAGCGAATGCGACACCTGCGTCTGAAAAAGGTTTTGTTTCCAAGGGGCCCGCTCTCGAAGTGGGATTTCCACTTGGGCGACGCTTGATCGGTACCGAGCCGGGAGAGCCGTTGACAATGCCGCTCGAAATGTTGGACAAACATGTTGTCGTACGGGCTGGTTCCGGCAGCGGCAAGACGGTTCTCCTGAAACGTCTGATTGAACAAGCCGCCTTGCGTGGCGTTCCGTCGATCGTGATCGATGCCGGAAATGATTTGGCCGCACTCGGTGATCGCTGGGCAACTGCACCAGCTACATGGGATGCTGCCGATGCAGATTTGGCGGAAAGGTATCACAACCAGGTCGAAACAATCATCTGGACGCCTGGGCGTTGGTCGGCCAATCCACTGCGTTTGGAATTAATCCCCGACTTACGTTCCTTGGTAAATGACCAAGACGATTTCGACGGTGCCTTAGCCATGGTGACAGAAGGTCTCGCAGATGTCTTGGATCTCGGTAACAGGCGGACGGACAAGAACAAAAAAGCAATTCTTTCTTGCTCATTGAAATTCTTCGTGCAACAAGGGATGGCCGGCCTCGAAAGCTTTATCGAGTTGCTGACTGAATCACCTGTCGATGCGCAGTTCGGCATTTCGAACGAATCCAAGTTGGCTGCGGAAATTGCTGACGATTTGCGAGTGCTCGTCCAAAATAGCCCAATGGTTAGTGAGGACAAGGGAGCGCCGCTTGATCCAGCCGTTTTGTTTGGCGATGACAAGCCGCACGACAGAACGCGAATTTCGGTAATTAGTCTCGCCTTTCTACCCTCGGATGTGGAGCGGCTTCGGTTCGTAAACCTCTTGGCAACAACCCTCTTTGCTTGGATTAAAGCCAACCCACAACCGAGCGGGCGAAACCTGCGGGGGCTGTTAGTGCTCGATGAAGCCAAGGATCTTATCCCCGCTCGCGGCAACACGCCTTGCAAGCAAAGTATCATGCGGCTGACGGCGCAAGCTAGAAAATATCGACTCGGAGTGATTTTAGCGACTCAGAATCCTCGTGAGATTGAAAATACTGTTATCGGGAACTGTTCGACTCAGTTCTTTGGCAAAGCGAACTCGACGACATCCATTGAAACGATTAAAGATGTGGTGGCTCAACTCAACGGTAACGCCAGGGATATCGGTCGCTTGCCGAGTGGGGTTTTCTATGCATACAACGCGGAAATTGGTATGCGCGAACCGATGAAAATTATCAGCCCCATGTGCTTATCGCATCATCGGCCCCTGACTGCCGATGAGGTATTAAAGCGAGCAACCGGCAACCTCAAGCAAGCGAATAGCGAAGCACTTGAGCAGGTCTCCCCCATCCACTAGCGGCTCTCATCGGGCAGGGCATCGGGCGAAGCATCGGGCGGCGCATCACCCGGGGCCGCGGGAGAATCAGCAG
>CAZHTX010000476.1:0-4772 GCA_964535475.1 uncultured Pirellulaceae bacterium | reverse complement strand
GCATCGGGCGAAGCATCGGGCGGCGCATCACCCGGGGCCGCGGGAGAATCAGCAGCTTTCTTTTTGGAGCCACCTCCCATTTTAGCAAACAACCCTCGCAGCCCTTTCGGCGCTTCGAGTTTAGCCAACCGCTCTTCGATGGTTGCCTGTTGGGATTTAAGCTGAATGTTTTCCTCCAGTTGTGATTGGGCCTGCTGGCGAACGTTTGCAAGTTCGGTCTGCAAAGCAGTATTTTTTTCTTGCAAGTTTCGTTGAGAATTATTGAGTAATTCCAATTCTTCTTTGATTTTGTTCCAAGTCCGGCGGCCTCTCAGTTGAATTTCCTCCAATCTTTGCTCGGATGACTCTTGCTGCTGTGACGCCATTTCCTGCGTCTTACTAATCGATTGGCGGACTTGTGAAATGACCTGGTCGACATGCATGCGCGAACGATCTATCGCCGATGACTCGACCGTCTGGAGTCGAACTGCGATCTCTTCCTGTTGCTTTTCGGACTTATCGTTCAAATCCTTAGCAACGGAATTGACAATTCGTTTTGCGGTTGATTCGGCAACTTCATCGGCAGCTTCGGCAATTGCTGGCATCTGCCTCGCCACGGCCTGCTCAACTTGCTCTTCCGCGAACAGACCGAGGGACTTTCCGATATCGCTCACGCCCGATTTAAGCGAGCGACGAATCAGCTCGCTCAACATGGCTCCCATTCCGCTGGAGGTTTCCCCGATTGCCGAATCAAGCCGATCACCCAAGGCATCAGGTTCACGCCGGTCAGCGTTGGGTTCCTCTAAATCAGATAGAATCTCGCTGTTCGTTCGCATTGGTTCACTCGTGATTCGTGGGAGGACGCCAAACTGCGTTTAATTCATTACCGGGCTGGCAATCTAAGAAGCGTTGCCGATAAAGCGTTGCCGGATTTTAGCGTAGTTCGCAGCACGTTTCAAACGAAAAAAGGGAGGCTTCGCCAGGGGCAGGCCTTGTGTTCGGTGTTGAAGGGAGGTTGGACTGGCTGTTGGTTGGTGTCCAATTGCTGTTAAGGGCGGTTCGATGCCGCGACCACCAGGCATCCGGTTTGTCGACACAGTGTATTCTTCGTTTATTTGGTGCTCGTCTGGCCGTATCGCAGTTTTGCTGGCCATACACGGAGCAGCAAGCGAGTTGACTGATCGCGCCGTGTTCCGCAGCGCAGGAGGGGAGACTTGATATCGCGGCCTGGCTATCCCGGCGTTGGTCAGTGAAGACGTCGCGGGATCTGGAGCCATGTTTCGGGCTGGCCGGCACCGCCAACTTATCTAATCTGGTCAGACGAGCCGCGGATCGCTAGAAAGCCCCACCAAAGTGGAGGCACCAGGCACGGCAAATTGAAATCACGCTAATTATAAACACCGAACACAAGGCTTCAGAGCCCGCGAGGCTCCCCTGATGCCGGCGAAGCTACCCGCAATTACAGCGACAGTAATCAACCCAATTTTTGAAGACGTCATGCATAAGGAGAAAGAGTTGAAAAAGCGAGAGATCGATCAGCAGGCCGCAATTATGATTGTCATCAAGCATTTTGGAAACATTGCACCCGGTACAAAGTGCTCGGCGGTGTTCTTCGACAATGAGCGAATTCGCCATGAGAAGGAGTTCTACGCGAAGTTGTACAGCGAGAACGGAGTGCATGATCCCGAGATCCTCCGAGCGATGGTCTCCGCAAACGTGCCGGAGGATCCCTACTGGTTGGTCTCGCTAAAATCGGGCAGTGAAGCCGTGGTGGAGGTCACCCGACTGTATCGAGTGGACGACAGGACGGGAGAACTCATTCCTGATCCGACGTAGGTGTTCAAACATAATCCAGTCATTCATCAGTGCGGGCTGTCGAAATCTGTCGAGTTGAAAGCAGGTAAACAAGAGAATGACAGCGGCGGGGGACTCGCAGAGATCACTTAAACAATTGAATTGGCAGGCGCAGTGAAACGAAATGGCAACCGTGTCGCCTAATTTACCCCACTCGATGGTGTGGGCGTTTTCGTGAACTGAGACCACGGGATTACGGACGCGATCCCGGTAGTGTTCCAAATTCACCGCGCACATGGTCTCGACGTGAAAATTGTCTGCTATGGCCAACCCAAACCTGCCGTCGCCCAACGCTCAAGTTGTCAATCCCATCTGACACCCGCAAGCAACTCCTGGAGCATGTTGGTCTTTCGATAGATTTATCAATTCGCTACCCTCCTGGATGAAAAATGCAAGCCCAGGTTGCTGCCAATCGGCGCACAGGATGGATACGGTACTCGAAAGGGGCGTTGGAACAGCGATGAGAACTTGTCTGCCATGGTGTCTGTTGAGCGTCGTGCTGATGGTTTGGGGTTGTCGCTCCACCGAGTCCCCCAGCCCAACTGTTTCTTCCGCGCAAGGGGCGTCGGATACGGAGAGTGCGACATGGAAGCCTGTCACTTTTATCGATAGACCGGAACTTCAAGCCGGAACTCGGTCGATGGATGCCAGTTTCGCGACCGAGTTTACAAAAACCGATTCCGGGCTGCGGTATCGGATTTTGCGAAAGTCCGACGGTCCGAAGCCGACGGCGGCTAGTACGGTGTCTGTCAATTATCGCGGTTGGCTCAGCAACGGAAAGGTGTTCGACAGCTCCTATGAGCGAGGCGAGCCGACAACCTTTCCGTTGCAAAATGTCATCGCCGGTTGGACCGAAGGAATGCAACTCGTAGGTCAAGGCGGAATGATTGAATTGTGGGTGCCTTCCCGGCTCGGATACGGCGAACGCGGTTCTCCGGGCTCCATTCCGGCTCATTCAAATCTACACTTCATTGTCGAACTCGTGTCAGTCGATTAGCCGCAGCTCGTCCCAACGCGGGCCTTCGCCAGGAGTGCCATTCGGGTCAGGTGCCACTCGGGTCAGGCCTTGTGTTCGGTTTTCGTAAGGGGGGGCAGGATGGGATGGTCGTTTCTGTGCACTTGCTAACTGTGCCGAGCCGATGCTGCGGCCAACACGTGTGCGCGGCGATGGACGACGCAAACTGTTTCATGCCCCACGGCACCACTAGCGGTTCACAGAAGGACTTCAGGATGAAGTCTAACGCAGCGGTTGGGTCGTCTTGGCGTACGGCATGATGCCAATTCACATCCATGCGCTGATCCAGATTCCTTAGCCAATTTCGCCAACTGACGCTGGTGTTCCGGCTTCAGCCGGCCGAGTGCAAACCGAATCGCCTCAAGGCTATGCACCAGCGAGGGGAGGCTTCGCCCTGAGCAGGCCTTGTGTTCGATATTGGGGGATTTTCGGATTGGTTTTTTGTTGGTGTCTACCTTGTTGTTTGGGGGACGATTCGACGCCGTGACCACCGCGCATTCGTTTCCAGGTACCAGTTACCAAATCGTCACACGCTTCGATCGATGAAGCAAACTGTTCCATGGCCCCAGGCACTGCGAGCGGTTTAGGCAGGGACTTCAAGACGAAGTCTAACGCACCGGTGGAACTTGACATGGCAGCCTGGCTACGCCTGGTTTGGTCGGGGGGGAACGCTACCGGAGTTGGGTTCATGGTTTGGGCTGGCTGGCACCGACAGCATTAACTCGGGGTGCCCACGATCGGCGGCGATAATGATTGGAGGTTCTTGAAAAAAACGGACCTTGGGATTGACTTCCGCGCCGGCCTCAATCAGGCATTGAACTGCCTCGAGCTTGCCTCGGAATTGCCTGAATCAACGGCAACTGACATGCTCGTGTGGAGCATTTGGTGAGGCTCCGTGTCGCAGGGCCTTTTGAAGCTGATCCATTTGATCGGTCGCTCGGGCTCGAAGGAGTTTTGCGCTGCCAGGCGGAATCGACCCAGCCTGCTCCGCCGGGTCATTCAGCTTGATATCGCGTGGATTGAGATGCCCCAGCGATTTCCGAGCCCCATCCGGTAGCGGTAATTAGTTGTAACGGTACCATCGCTTGCATGACGGGCGTCAGATGCTGCAAGCTGGCTTTGATGGTGGCAGCATCAACCTTGCCCTGCGGTATCATTTCCCGCTTGCTTACCAAGGTAGGAGTCTTGGTAGTCAAGCTTGACGAAAGCTTGTCTCGAGATGTGGAGTTGATAGGCGGGGGCGGTCAATTTCGGACATGGCGTGGCGTTAGCTCATATCGTTTCGCAGTAAGCGACCACTGCGAAACTTTTTCAGAAGTGCCCCGCACGCCGAGGTTGGCGGTGACGCTAAATAGCAATTTGGTAAGGACTTACGTAAAAGGTGGAGCCGAAGGGAGTCGAACCCTCGACCTCTGCATTGCGAAAACGGTCAAGACGTTTTTCACAACTGCCCACTCTCGCCATTTCGTCCCGTTATTTACGGAAAAAACTCGCATTTGCTAGCATTTCCCAAGATAGCAAAGTGCAACTCTAATTGCACCCCTACGCACCGATATACGGTAGTTTTTTCTAAGCTTCTCAGCTCCCCGCTGTCGCACCTTAGCGGTTAGTGACTCAGTTATCGGGTTGGCGTCCAATCGCTCGATAGGCGGCGCCTGGGAAGCTCGTTTTTTAGCCCGGGTGCCCTGAAAAAGCAGCGATGGGGATTTCCACCGTTTCAACTGGTGGTGCCGATTTGCCGAACCGACTTGGCGGCCAACCGTTGCGAATGGCTTCCGCTCGCTCGGCAATCTCAACTGGCGTCGGTGGCGTCACTCCGCAACTCGTTTTCCCGATTTGGGAACGGACAACTGCCAGCGGTAAATCCAACCACTCGGCAATCCGCTTTGGCTTGTGTCCAGCGGCTAGCCACAATCGAGCATCC
>CAZHTX010000475.1:0-4793 GCA_964535475.1 uncultured Pirellulaceae bacterium | reverse complement strand
GCAAGCACCGACAGCGCGGTGCGAGCCTTCCAAATTGCAACCGACCAGCCAGCCGACCAGCCTTTGATTGTCCTGTTCGGTTCCGCGGATGGGCCACGGACGTTAAAGCTGATGGCGCATCGGTTTCTACCAGCAGGACGCCTGGTCGATCGCTTCAGGGCCTATCGGCTGTTGCTCATTTCCATAGATTCCGTCGAGGCATCCGCCGTCGCTAGCGAGTTGGGCGTGAAATTCGATGACACCAACGACATGTTGATGGTAGTGTTGGATCACAAAAATGCGAAGCAAAAAACGATCAAGGGAAACGACATCTTTCTTCGCGATTCGCTCTCCCTGCCAAGGCTGGAACGATTCCTGCGGCTAACTCAGTAGCACAGCTCGACACTACCACATTGAATTACACAACTGCACGCATCACCATACCTTTCCACATCTGCTGACTGATTCCATGCTTCGCGCGTTCGTTATTTTGCTTCTTGGATTTTGTGGAGGCTCGCTTTCGGCACAAGCACCATCCGTGGTGGAGCGTCCCAATGTGGTATGGATCATGTCGGAAGACAACTCCATCCATTACTTGCAACATTTCTTTCCGGGTGGAGCCACCGCACCGGCGATTGAGTCGCTCGCCAGCGAAGGATTGACTTTTCGCAACGCCTTTTCCTGCTCACCCGTTTGCAGCGTTGCCCGCACCACGCTGATCACTGGTTGCTACGCGCCCCGTCTGGCGACACAGTACCATCGTCGCAGCCAATTGATTCAGTTACCCGAGGGATTGAAGATGTTTCCCGCGGAGTTGCGACAGGCGGGGTATTACACCACAAACAACAGCAAGGAAGATTACAACATCACGGGAGCCAAGCAAGCCTGGGATGATTCTTCGCGGCGTGCCAGCTGGCGGGGTCGCCCCACCCCGGAGACTCCTTTTTTTCATGTGCAGACATTCGGCATGTCTCATGAAAGCTCACTCCACTTCAGCGAGCAAGTCTTTCGGAACGAAGCGACTCAGCACGACCCCGCGGCGCTGCAACCACATCCTTATCTGCCCGATACCGCCTTGGTCCGCTATACCCATGCACGCTACCTTGACAGAATGCAAGTCATTGATCGGGCTGTGGAAAAACTGATTGGACAACTCAAGGAGGATGGTGTTTGGGATAACACCATTGTCTTTTATTTTGGTGACCACGGGGGCGTCTTGCCTCGTTCCAAAGGCTATATCTACGACGTGGGCTTGCACGTGCCCCTGGTAGTTCGTTTTCCGGAAAAATACCTGCAACGTTGGCAGCTTGTCGCCGGGGCGGATGACGATCGATTTGTGGAATTTGTTGATTTTGGTCCAACCGTCCTGAGCCTGGCCGGGATTGAGGTGCCACCCCTGATGGATGGCCAACCTTTCTTAGGGGAATCAACAGCGAGCGACGACCAGTTCACCGAGGCGCTCGGATATGCCGATCGATTCGATGAAAAAATTGACATGACGCGATCTTTGCACCGGGGCCGCTATCACTACATCCGCAACTATCAACCTTTCTATCCTGATGGGCTGCAGAATAATTACCGCTATAAGATGTTGGCTTACCAGCAGTGGCGCGGCCAATTCCACGCTGGAATGTTAAACAGCAGTCAAACAGCCTTCTTCGAAGCTCGTCCCGCGGAGTTGCTATTCGATCTGCAACACGACCCGTTCGAAGTTAATAATCTAGCCAATGACCCTGAGTTCTCCGGCATCTTGCGTGACCTGAGAACCAGGTTGCAAGCGAGGTTAAAAGCATTGCCCGACCTTAGTTTGTTCCCGGAATCGATTGGCGTTCCCGCGGCGGCGAAGGACCCTTTGGGCTTTGGCAACGCACAACAGACGCGAATTGGCAAGTTGTTGGAAATCGCGGATCTGTGTTTATCATCCCCCAGCGAAATCGATTCGGCTTGGCAGCAAGCGGTCACCTCGGATGATCCTTGGCAAAAGTACTGGGCGTTGACGGCAGCCGCTAGTTTTGCGGACCAGCCACTACCCACGGCTTGGCACGCCCTCGCCAAACAAGCGTTACAGGCGGAGCAACCGTTAGTCCGCGGGCGGGCCGCAGTGATGCTGGCTGTCACCTCTGAATTTGACCCACGGGCAATCCTGACCGAGGCGGTGGAGCAAGCCACCTCTGAAAATGAGGCATTGTTGCTGCTCAATGAGATCGTTTATTTGCGTGATCACTTAGCGATTCCCTTTGTGGAAGTGAGCCAATGCGTGCCGGAAGAGTTCCGAAAGGGCGAAGTGGCCCGGCGAATCGAGTACCTAAATTGAGTGCAAACGAGGCATGATTTGCTCTCCTCTTCCTGCAATACAGACCATTAAGGCCCCCCAAGTTGTCAGGCGTATGCGGAGCAACCGGTAAATGAAGTCCGTTAGGGTGCAACTTCATGCAGGGATGATGTTGTTTTTGTTCATCGCAGGAGTTTGGCGTGAGCTACCGTTTCGTGGTAGCACTGAACCGTGGGAGTAGTGCTTTACCCATCCCGGAAGAACCTCACTGACGCGCGATCAGAAGCATAATTGATGCCGGAACTGTCCCCTTCGATCCGTCCATCGCCGTGCCGTGAGTCCAACCTGGAGGCGATACTCGAGCAGGTTGACGCACTACTCAGCGATGTTTCCGTGAACAGTCCGTTGTCTGGTTCGTTGCTGCGTCTGCGGTGCGAGTTAGCTGAAGAGGCTGGTTATCAATCCGCGGCGCGAGTGTATCGCGATACAACCGCTGGGATCGCAACTCTCGATTTGGCGGGGACAATTCTTAATTCCAATCCAGCCTTTCGGGCTAATGGCTTTTTTGATCTCAGAGCTAGTGACAATCCAAGAGGCAAGTCGTTCTGGCAAGCTGTGAAATTGGAAGCGGGCGAGTTGGCTGACGTGGTAAACCAGTTAGTCAACGGCGAGCCTTGGTCGGGTAAAGCGATTGCTGGGGAGGAAGCATCGCAGCAACGATCTTTTTGGCTTTCCCTTACGCCTTCTTATGACGTCGAAAAAGAGACGCTGCAAATTGTCGCGGTGCTCGCCGACATTAGTGATTTAGAGCTCACGCAATCGCAACTCCGACAGCAGGCGCTTTTCGATAACTTAACAGGACTTCCCAACCGGCGTTATTTTTCCGATGAGCTCGAAAGAGTGCTCAAGCTGGCAAAACGCAAGGCTTTCAACGTCTCCGTTTGCTTTTTAGATCTTGACGACTTCAAGAACGTCAATGATTCAACCGGTCATGCCACGGGGGACCGCCTGCTGCAGACGGTTGGCAAACGGATCGCGGAAACGGTGGGAGATCGCGGATTTATATCGCGATTCGGTGGTGATGAGTTTGCCCTAATTCTTACCAGCGAGAGGAATCACGACTCGGAAAATCTATCAGATGCGGAAAGCGGTTCTGAATGTGGTCAGCAAGCTCTCTCGATATTGATAGTCGACGAATTATTACAAGCTTTCCGCGAACCCTTTCGTTTGTTGGAGGCGGAAGTTGTCATCGGGATGAGCATCGGGATTACTTGTTTTCCCGAGCATGGGGAAACAAGCGAATCGTTGATGTGCAATGCTGACACGGCGATGTACGTGGCTAAAGAAGCGGGAAAAAACCAGCGGCGGGTCTTCTCGCCGCAGATGCAAGACCGCTTGATGAATCGTCACAGCATTCGCTCAAAACTGCGGCAAGCGATTCTGGAACGCGAGATTACTTTGTATTTCCAGCCCAAGGCGTGTGCGACCAGCGGCGCCATTGTGGGCTGTGAAGCTTTGGCTCGCTGGCGAACTCCCGAAGGAACCTTTATTCCGCCGAGTGACTTCGTTCCCATCGCCGAACAGACGGGATTGATCGTGCCGCTGGGCGAATTGGTGTTAAGGCTCGCCGCCGAGAAGGCTTGCGAATGGCACGCGGCGGGCACGCAGCCAGCGATCGCTGTCAATGTTTCTCCTCGTCAGCTTCGTCACCCCCGTTTCGTGGAAACGTTGAAAGCAACGTTGGCTGAGACCGGAGCGCAACCGGAGTGGTTTGAGCTGGAGATTACTGAGTATGCCATGATGGAGGATGTCGAACAGGCAATTTGTTTGATCAGCCAGCTCGATCAACTGGGGTTCCGCATCGCCATTGATGACTTTGGAACTGGTTATTCTTCGCTCAGTTACTTGAAGAACTTTCGCATTCACACCTTGAAGGTTGACTTATCATTTACCCGAGATGTCACGCACGACCCTCAATCCGAAGCGATCGTTCGTTCCATTGTCTCTTTGGGAACGGGCCTGGGGCTGACGACGGTCGCAGAGGGGGTGGAAACGACCGAGCAAGCTGACCTCCTACAGGAAATCGGCTGTACCGTACTGCAAGGCTACTGGATTGGGAAACCCATGCCGGGTGAGGAGTATCCGGTGTGGCTTGCCCAGCGTGCCGCCGCCGCTCAGCCTGCTGAGATCTCAAGCACTCTCGTGGCTGATCTCGCAAGGTTCGGTTAGGTTCTTAGCCGCAATGGCGCTAGCCGCGGTTCTCGCCTTGGGCCGAACCAATCCCGCCCTACAGAACGGTGGCTAGCGCCAAAACCGCTAACCTCGGTTCTCGCCTTGGACCGAACCAATCGCGCCCTACAGAACGGTGGCTAGCGCCAAAACCGCTAACCGCGGTTCTCGCCTTGCACCAAACCAATCGCGCCCAACAGAACGGTGGCTAGCGCCAAAACCGCTAACCGCGGTTCTCGTTAGCCGCAATGGCGCTAGCCGCGGTTCTCGCCTTGCACCAAACCAATCGCGCCCAACAGAACGGTGGCTAGCG
>CAZHTX010000474.1:3783-4811 GCA_964535475.1 uncultured Pirellulaceae bacterium | reverse complement strand
CCCGCCAAGCAGACTGGGCCCGCCAAGCAGACTGGGCCCGCCAAGCAGACTGGGCTTGCCCCAAGCATTCTGCTGGAAACAGAGCGAACCTGGGGAGACGCCCAAGTGGCCCGCCAACAACGTCCTCAGCAAGAACCGCCGCCAAATCATTCGCTGCGCATCGCTGGCCCGGTAGTAGCGACTTGCTCGCTGGCGTTCCTCATCACTCAGCGGTTCGACGGCAAACTGTTCCAGCGGTTGAGTTGGCATCCCGAAGAACAGATGGACAGCGACCGACTGCCATTGAAAACAATGCGAGTCCACTCCGGCGTAGGCGGGGGGAGTCCAGAATGGCGAGGAACGGTTCATGCTCACACTCCAGCCAATGCCTATTCAAATTCCCAAACGCTGCGATAAGCGTCATGCAGTTCGAAATAACTGAACATGGAACTATAAAAGTCATGATGCCCAAGCGTGGCGCTATCACCGATCACGATCAGTTTACGTCGTGCGCGCGTGAGCGCGACGTTGGTGCGGCGAGTGTCTGCCAAGAAACCGATCTCACCGATTTGGTTGCTGCGGACCATGGTGAGCACGATCGCTTCCTTTTCCCGCCCTTGAAATCCATCCACGGTATCAATTTCAAGGCCAGTAAAATCTAAGCGATTTCGCAGCAACCTGACTTGCGCCGCGTAGGGTGCGATGATGCCTATTTCTTCGGGTTTAAGCCCTGCGTCTGTTAGCTCGCGAACGAACTGCACGACCAAGTGCGCCTCACGAGGATTGCGTTTACTTTCGCCATCGGGCTCCAACTCTTCCTCATACTCCGCGCCGGCGGTGTCGATTAACGTTAGCGGGCAAGTGGTTAACGGAGTTGCCTCGACATGCGGCAAATCGGCCAGCAGGTGACCTTGCACGCTGGCATCGGCGACCAGCGTACCATCATAAAAATGCTCGGAAGAAAAATCCATAATATCATTATGCATGCGATACTGGACCGTCAGCCGCCGATAAATATGCTCACCTTCCCGCTCCACCAGACGTTGCAT
>CAZHTX010000474.1:0-3773 GCA_964535475.1 uncultured Pirellulaceae bacterium | reverse complement strand
ATACGATATTGGACTGTCAGCCGTCGATAAATATGCTCTGCCTCCCGCTCGCCAGACGTTGCATCAGAGAGCGTCGCATACCGGCTTTCGCGGCAACGTCACTCAACACGGTGGGAGGCAATTGACAGTGATCGCCAGCGAAAACAATCTTATCACCCCGCAGCGCAGCCTGCCAAATACTCGGCTCGGTACTCTGGCAGGCTTCGTCGACGACCACTAAATCGAACTGCTGCTGTCCCAACAAATCATCATCAATGGTGGTGGTGGTACAAATCACGTCGGCTGAGTCGACCACCGAGCGGACGATGGACCGTTCCAGCGAGCGGATTTGGCCTCGCAAGCGACCAGCCTCGGCAAACAACTCACTCCGCTCCCGGGCGGCATCGCGACCACGGCCACGGCGATTTGCGGCCCGCGTCAATTCATCCACTTCGCGTCGCATGTCGGCAATGATGGCGGCGGAGGGATCGGTCTCGACCAGCTCATCGAGCGTATGACCTCGCAACGATTCAAAAACGCGCGCCGGGTGGCCAACCCGTAACACGTTGGGCATCATCGCCACTAGTCGCTCTAAAATATTATCGACCGCCGTATTCGACGGCGCGCAGGCCAGCACGCGTTGCCCTTGGCGAACCGCTTGATAAATCAACTCCGCCAGGGTGGTCGTCTTTCCAGTGCCAGGTGGACCGTGCAAGATGGCGATATCGCGAGCCGCCATGGCAAACCGCACCGCCTCTTCTTGAGGAGGATTCAGGCGAGTAAAAAATTCCACACTCCGTTGTTCGTCGAACTCGAAAGGGCGTTGACCGAGCAGGATATCGCGGAGCCGCCCGGTTCGCCCGCCAGCCGTTTCCGCACGTCCCATGGCGGCCAACTGGCGTTGTCGCGTGGTTTCATCGGGCGAGAGGTCGAGCCGGTATCGACGGCCCTCGGGCCAGCGTTCGGTAGCAACTTGAATGGTGTTGGGACGACGCCGGCTAACCACGCCGGGAACCCCTTCGTCGCTGGGATCATCGTCATCGGAAACCACCACCGGGGCACCGACTTTCAGCCGGTTCATCGGCAACGGAGCCTCGGCCGGCTTGGCAAAATCGAGCAAATAACGACCACCTAAACCAATTTTGTGGTCGATCAAATCGAGCCGAATGAGTGCCTCGCCCGTTCGTTCAACGTCGCGCTGGTTGCGAATCTGGCGACGACGAGCCAAACGACCCCGCTCCGCTTCCGCCTCCAAATCGAGCCATTCGGCCATCCGTTTAAAGTAGACATCTGCTGTCTCCACACTCCCTTGTTGAGACGTTAAGATTCCTGCCCCAAACTCCGCCCGACGTCCTCGGTTGGCCATGCAAATTTCCGGTTAACTGCTGCGGCTATGACTTGGTTTGCGAGAAATCCATCCGAAAACCGACAAAATGCCCGCGGCTAGCGCCGTCGGCTCACATTTCGCGACTCGGTTCTAACGAAACCAACAACCCACCATCGTGACTGATATCAGGTTCAGATGAAAGGGCCATACTTGACGGTTTCCCCCCTGACTTCAATGCTAAATTAGTCTTCAACTGACTGGCAAATCGATCACCCGTGCGGCTGATCCAATGCACCAGCTGATTGACGACAAATCGTCGATCTTCGGCCAGCCGAACCACATGGTCCAGTTGTTCGAAATAGTGAACCTCTACTTTGCCATGAGATCTCAACTGAGGAAACATCGCTGAGAACTGTCGACGATGGTTGAAATACTGACCAACGCCACCGGTATACAGGAACAGCATCTCAACCCCGCGGTCAACCAATTGCTGTAATTCCCGTTCAGCTTGGCGGCGGGTGGGAAACTCGCGAACATCATCGCCAGCCGGCAAGGTAGGGCTCGTCGGCACAGCGGCAGAGTCGTCACCGCGTGCCCCTATTCGCGATCCCCAGCGGAGAACCCGTCGGGCAATTTTCCGAGGCAGCTGAGTGCCATACTTGCGGAGGTAGAATCCAACCGTTCGATAGCCACAACCGTCGAGCAACGCAGCTCCAATCACGCGTTCGTCGGCCAGCGCCGCGTTGACGCTATCGTCAGCGCCTGAACAAAGTCCAAACAGGATGAATCGCTGCAAGCCGTAAGTTGACTGCAGGAAGTCGATCGCTTGGCGAACTTCGTCAACGGCTCGCTGAGTCGATTCCCCAGCCGCTCCCACCGCCAAACTTTCGCCAATCCCCGATAAACAAAAACGCAGCGAGGGAATCCGCTGGGCAGCGAGCCCGCGAGCCAATTCCACATGCAGACCAAAGGGACCGACATGATGTAACATGCCGGGCGTCAACATGATCACCCCAATATCACCAACCGTCGTCGCTTCGGCTGGCGTGTAAACGCCTACCAAATTCTCATAGGTACCGAACACATGCGGTGTTTCATTCATCATTCTTGCTCCGTCAGCAAACGCAGTATCGCCCTGGCTACGCCGGGAGCAGAAAAGGCACTTTCGGTATACTCAGGTCGCTGCCAGAAAATTGCATCCTCTGTCTCCAACAGATCCATGCCCCGCGGTTTCCAACCAGCTCCTTCGGCAGCCAGATATCCTTGGCTGGTAATCACCGTCGTGGGAATAGCCTGTTGATCGGGAAGGACCAGCTGCGTGAGTTGCGAGTGCTTGTCGGGCGATAATATGGTGCCGAAACGTTGCAATGAGTTGGTCCGTCGCGTCCTTTGGTAGTAGTGCCCACCACGCAACGCACGTTGATGTAGATCACTCAGCAAGTTGAGATATAACTTTCCTGAGATCACCGGATCCCACAAAATCAGCTCATCGACTTCTTCCAACTGGCTAGTCGCGGCCAGCGTAGCACCCAAGCGAACCCCCACGACGGCCACGCGGGAGACATTCGCTCGGCGTCGCAATTCGCGAACAGCATCACAAATATTCACCCGCCACTGGATTAGATCGACTTGATCGGGGGTCCCTAATGAGTTACCGGTTCCGGCATAGTCGAAGCGGAACGCATCCACTCCCGCTTTGGCCAGCTGCAACGACAATTGCTGGACGTTCCGATGAGCGCGCGCGTACTCATGCCCTTCCGCATGACAAAACACCACGCCCAAAGTTGCTGCTCCAACAGCAGCCCCGCTCGCCATGGACGGATAACGAACCGCAAATAACTGCCGTCCCCCGGAGTTAAAGAAAAAGGGTTCTATTCGCGGCTGACTGGCACGCAGGCTTTCCGCATGATCGTGCTGGACTTCCGTAACCACTCCCAATCGCCTGCCAAGCAACGCGGCAATCGATTCGACAGTCGGATTGGCAAAAAAATCTCGCACCGGAATCGACAACTGATAATGCTCGTGAATCTTGGTGATGACTCGCGTCACTAACAGCGAACTACCTCCCAACGCGAAAAAGTCATCATGCACGCTGATCTTGGCGATCCCTAAAACTTCCGCCCAAATATCGACCAACAATGATTCGATCGGGTTACGCGGCGCGACAACCAAATCTTGCCGGGGGGATTCCCAGTGATCACTAGCGGGCAAGGCTCGGCGATCAACCTTGCCATTGACGGTTTTGGGAAACTGGTCACAGAAACAATAGCGTGATGGCACCATGTAGCTGGGCAACTGGGCCCGCAAAAAATCTGCCAATTCAGCCGCTGTTAATGACTCGGAACCGGTCGCGGCGAAAGCGATCAAGGTCCTTTGTTGATCAACAATTTCACAACACACGAGCGCTTCGAGCACCCGTGGATGCCGCGTGATTTGATATTCGATCTCCCCCGGTTCAATGCGAAAC
>CAZHTX010000473.1:0-4819 GCA_964535475.1 uncultured Pirellulaceae bacterium | reverse complement strand
ACCGTTTGCTTGCACGTGGCGAATTCGGCTCAAAACGGGAACCGCGGCTAGCGCCCAAACGGCTAACAGAAACCGCGGCCAAACAAAAACTTACAACTCACACTCATCGAGCGCATCAATCAGATGATCGAGATCGTCTTTAGGACCTCGCTGCTCTTCGGTGTGACGTTTGGGGATACCCACTTCCAACCCCACGGCGGCTCGGCCAGCGAGCAACAATTGTTCGTCACGTTCTCGAGCAGCCGCGGCGATCGGATCTTCGTCTTTCTCCGGTGCACCGAACAGCAGTGATAGATCGATCTTCAATCCAGTGCCATCGTCGGTATCCGCGCCCGCGATGGCGGGTGTTTTGTGCTGAGGGAAAATAATCGCGTTCTCAGGGCACACACGACTGCAAGCGGGACAGCCTTTGCGGCAGTTGTCAGGTTGCTCGACTAAAATCGTCTCCGCACCGTCGACGCCGTAGACGCCGAATAAACAGAAGTCGATGCACTCCATGCAATTCGTACAGCGGCTGTAATCGATCACCGGATACCAACGCCGCGTGGTTCCCTCGTCAATCTTCAGCGGCTCGATCTGTTCCAAGGGAGAAAGATCATCAGCGGTCCTCAGCCGAAGATCGGCCAACTCGCCGTGCACACCCTCATCGGTGGCGATGCGAGTGATCTCAGCAGCGAACTCCGCGGCTTGCTCAGAAACACGCAAGTCGAGGCAGTAGATCTTGCGATCCGGAATGTCGCGACTATCGATCACGCGTTGGACCAACGGATTGTCGGCCAAATCAGCTTCGTGCGCCTGCTGTTCTTCCGGCTCTTCCTCTGCATCGGTCAGCTGGACCTCACCAAACTGGCCGCTGATACCGTTGCGGTCGAGCACCCAGCGGGCGGCTCGCGGGAAAACCCAAGAGAGAAAGATAATATCGCCGTCAATTTCTCGCAGCCGCTGCATCGTTTCGCCCTTGGCGGGCAAATCGTAGAGGTGCGGGATCGACAGCACGGTAACGCCGGCCAAACTCGTCGTCGCCTCTTGAACGGCTGCTTCCAAAGCACGCTTCTCGGGAGCCCGAGATTGGCCACGGGAGAGGACTACGGTCAGCTGTTTAACGTGCGCGGTGCTGATCACGGAGGGCTCCAAAGCTCTGCGGGGAATTTCGACTCGGCCTAGTATAGCAAGCTGGCCCAGAAATGCGAAACGCCACATAGTCGCCTTTCGCTCCGCGAAGGAACCACTCTGCAGAACTTTCGCGGAGCGAAGGGCGAATTAATGGGCTGCCGGTTTGCGTCCGAGCAGACGATTTCCAGCTGAGAGTACGGCCACGATCAGCAATCCAGCCACCAATCCGACCAGCCCCGAAAGGACCTTTTGCACCAGTCCACCGAAGAATCCGGAGTCGCCCGCGATCGATTCCGCCACGTGATGCAATTGGACCTCGATTGGATGAATCGTATGCGCAATAATTTCGCCACCAACCAGAAACATGGCAATCGTTCCAGCGATGCCCAGGAAACGCATCAAATAGGGAGCGACGACCAGAATGGAGCTGCCCAGGCCGCGTTGCAGGCGGTCCCAGGGGCGAGTCCCTTCGTCACTTCGCAAGTAGAGCCCCAAGTCGTCCAGTTTAACGATCGCGGCGACCAGTCCGTAAACGCCGACCGTGATCAACAAAGCGACCGCGATCAATGAGGCTACTTGTAATATATAAGTCTCTTCCGCCAACACCCCTAGTGAAATCACAATGATCTCTGCCGAGAGGATAAAATCAGTGCGAATCGCCCCCTTGATCTTTTCCTTCTCCAAGCTGACCAGATCGATCTGCGGATCGATCAAAGCTTGCCGCCTGACCGCCTGGGCCTCCGCCTCCGCCGCTTTCAACTCTTTGCTGGGAAACAGCTTATGCAATACTTTGTGAGCCCCTTCATAACACAGAAAGGAGCCACCAAGCATCAACAGCGGGTTAATCGCCCAGGGAATGAAGGCGCTGATCAATAGCGCCGCGGGAACCAAAATGCACTTGTTCTTTAGCGAACCGACAGCCACAGCCCACACGACTGGAAGCTCGCGATCAGCGTTCACCCCAGAGACTTGTTCGGCATTAAGAGCCAGGTCATCGCCGAGCACTCCGGCTGTTTTTTTCACAGCCACCTTGCTCATCACGGCAACGTCATCCAGCAACGAAGCGATATCATCAATCAGGGTTAAGAGGCTCGAACCGGCCATGGGAAATCGCTGCTCCAGTGGTGGTGGAATTATTGCTTGTTGACCACGCGTAGTTGTAGTCGTTCGTGTTGAAAATCATATCCCATGACCACGCCTCGTCCGGACCACTGATGCGCCGTCAAGTTATCGAGCGAAGGCAATTGTTCGGGCGGGAAATAAAGTGTCATGGCGAGAGGTACGGCAACGTCTTGGGCGTACGCAATTCGCCCGTTGGGGTAAGCGTACTCTTGGTCACTCGGTCCCGCATAGAGTACCGTTTGCTCGATTGTGGCACACAGCGGAAATTCCATCCCTCGCACCGCCCCGATAACTTGTTCTAACTGCTCACGGTTATGCCGTGAGTTGAGAATAAACTGAGCGGTCTCCGCGAAATAGGCTTCTTCTTCCGTCGTCTCATTCGCTTGTTCGGATACGACGTCAATATCTTGATCATTAAATACGTCCAAGGTGTCGACTTGGACAAAATCGGGCCAGCGCGGAATATCGACACGAGTCTGTAGAGTCCAAACAATCCTGTTCTGCCCCAAGGTCAGCGTGGGAGGCGCGTCCGCGGGGATGATCAACTCAATCGGATAGCTGCGTTGGCCTGTGGGCACCGTGCCGGGCGGTTCCAACTGCAGCTCTTTCTCAATCACCCGATGCCGGTGCGTTTTTTTATTTGAACCAGAACCTGAAATACAGACTTCTTCGCAGACCAATTCGCAAAAGATTCGGTTCACCGCGAGCGGACGACTAGGTACGAGGCTGAACTGAGCTTGCAAGGAGCTGCCCAGCGAAAGAGTCCGATCGTTCAAAGTTGTTTTGGCGGGGCCCACCAACCACTTGGGCAACACAGTGCGAAACAACCAGAACAGTCCACCTATGATTGCAAACGGCAGGAACAACAAGAACAGAGGAATAGCGACGAAAAATAAGATCATGAACACCGGCAAAAACATTAGCAGCAGTGCCCACAGAATATTTTTACCCGCCGCCACCGCTTCGGTTTCGCGAGCGGCCTCGTCTTTTGTCGTCGCCGAGCCGACGACTGCGATCGGCTTTTCCGCTTTGACGTCGAAAGCCCACGGCACATCAACATGGGCGACAATTTTGTGATCAACGTTCAGGTGATGACCATGATAGGTTGCCGGACCTGGCAGCAAGGGCAGCTCGAATTCAAAGATCTGTGTTTCGCCCGCTGTCAATTGGCCACTGAAGAGATTCACCGCAGGGCCAAGCCCCGATGCGATATTCCCGCTACCATGGGTGAACCAGTGTTGTTGGATTGAGATCAGGTTGCAGTTTACCGTTTCATTCGCGGTCACGGTAAGTCGTCCCGGCAGAGCAGCTCCCGCGTGGTAGCTCCCTTGACCCTCCAACTCAATCAACAAGTCGCATTTCGCCATTCGTATTTCCCCCGAGCAATTGAACACGCTCATAAAGGTAATGTTCCATGGCGCGGATGTCGTCACCGTATCGCTGAATTAATTTTTTGGCGTCCGCTGGGGTGAACGTTAAAGCAGTGGCATGGGGATCGACCGTCGAAGCGTCGATGCGGCGCTGGAAGATCTGGCACAGCGTGGCCGCAACGCAAAGGTTGCTGACGTCGCGGGTCAGGACCGCCACTCCCCGACGCGCGAATCCCGCCTTCAGGCTGCGGTGAACGCCAATCGCCAACACGTCCACCCCGTTCATCAATTGGCGACGCGCTCGCCAAGGCAGCCGGTCGGCTTCGTCGACTAACAGCTGCGCATCGGCAGGTAGCCGAAAACCGACGGCACGGGGTGGTACGTAGATGTAGCGTGCCAGCGGGAATGCCTTGCTCAGAGCGAACAAATGCGATGTCTTGCCGTGGCCGCAAGGACCGAGAAATTCAACCACTCGCCGCTCGCCTGGCGGGCCGTTCCGCAACCAGGCGAGTTCTCGGGAGAGATCACAGAGCGCCAATTCGGCCCGCTGCTCAGTGGTGAGTTCGCCAAACGGATTCCTCCATAAATTCAGCAGGGGAAACCGGACGGCGGGCAGTCGACTCACTCTCGTGATCCGGGGGTGACATCGAGGGTGAGTCGTTCTTCACCTCGCATGATGACGACTTGCACCGTTTCGCCAATCTTCAGTCCCTCGATGGCAAAGGTGTAATCGTAGATGTTTTCGATCGTGCGACCGGCCAACTCCACAATCACATCTCCCGACTTCAAACCAGCCTTCTCGGCGGGGCCCGCTTTGCCCACGCCAGATAGTTTTACCCCTTTCAAGTCGGCCCCGGCGTAATCGGGGATCGTTCCCAAGTAGGCAGTCAAGCGGGCGCGGGGAACTTCCTGCTGCTCCGCCTCGCCTTCGTCTAATTTGAACTCGACTGGCTCCTTGGCTGTCCACAATCCGCGAGCGACTAAGGCGAACAGCCGGGCAATCTGCGAGGCACCCTCGTAATTCACCTTATCGGCCGTATCGCGAGGCGTATGATAGTCCTCGTGGGCGCCCGTAAAGGCGGCCAAGCTCGGCACTCCGCGACCGACAAAGACCGCCGCGTCAGTGGGCAAACGCGTGGCGGTACGATCGAGCTGCAAAGCCAAACCGACTGGCACGTTGCGACGCTGGACGATTCCCGACCAAGCGGGTGACG
>CAZHTX010000472.1:0-4827 GCA_964535475.1 uncultured Pirellulaceae bacterium | reverse complement strand
ATCCAACACTCAAAACAGCTGTAGCTTTGCGGTTTTCAGAAAACCTCGCGCACGACACTTTCGACCTGCGAGGGGGCGGGGTGTCTGTCGATGGATGTTTACGACGTGGGGCTGAGCCACATCGGCAGCCAGAATGTCACGAGCAAAAAGTTGTTGCTCATTGGGACAGGAAACCCGCCCCCAGAGGTTCCCGAGTCGTCACCTGCACGTGGTCACAATCATTCGTGGCGTGCAGTTGAAGGATCACGACGACATATTTTCAAAGGAGTTGAACGGTGAGAACCAACATTTTGCGAAGCGTCGCGCTGTCGCTTGGCATCTGCCTGAGCGGCGTCGCTCATGCGCAGTACGGCGGGTACCCGACTGGACCCGCCGGCCCATCGCACGGCTTTCCCAACCAGGGACAGCAGGCGACAAATTACCAGATTCCCAATCAGCAGCCGGGTGCGAATCAACTTCAGCAAGCCTGGCAGCCGCCGGCTAGCAACCCGCCCTCGTCAGCTTATCACAGCGTGCCTGTGCATCCCAGCTTGCGGTCGCTGCCTCCAACGAACCGCAGCAACGCCGGTCAAGCTAGCGTCGGGTACTCGCCGGTCGGTCAGTCCACGCAGTATACCAATAACTATCCCGGTACTGCGCAGGTTGGCCAGCCAATCGCTTCACAGTCACGAAACGGTTTTCAGCAGCCTGCGCCGCAACCCGTCGCCGGCCAACAAATACAGTTTCCTTTTCAAACGGTATCCAATGGCGGAGCCACGGGACCCGGCGGCGGGCAACTGCAGCAAACGATGCCGCAAATGATGCAGCAGCAAGCGCCAATGCAAATGCAAGCGCCTGTGCAGCAACATGCGCCCATGCAAATGCAAGCGCCCATGCAGCAATCCCCCTTGCACAATCACAACGGGCACAATCACGCCCTGCATGGACAACCCGCTGGCGATTGCCAAGCTTGCAATGCTGGCAACATCTATGAGCAAGCCGCCGGCGCTCCCTGGATGGGTTCGACTTCGTTGGAATCGTGTGGCCCAGCCCCGGTCTTCTCCACCGTGGCTCCCGTCCGCAACTGGTTTGCCGGGTCCAGCATATTGTTCCTCGATTTTGAGCAAGACTACAATCGCCGATTGGTATTCCCCGATGCGATGCCGTCCGACACGAACTTGCAAACTAATCAAGTCGATCCGGGCGCTTCGACTGGCTTTGAGACCTTCATCGGGCGTTATTTTGGGAATGGAAAATATGCCGTCACCGGTAGTTACTTTTTCCTGAATCCAGGCCGCGAAACGGCATCCGTTGCGACGCCGGTCGCCAACGGCTACCGGGCTGCGATGCGAAACTGGGACCGCATGTACATTGACCGCGATGGCGATGGCATGCCCGATGACGTCGGTGCGGTGGGGCCGGCCGATGATCATCTTTATGGTGTATTTGACGCAGCCGCCCACTATCGCGTCCGCCGTGACGTGGAGTTCCAAGGTCTAGAATTGAACTTCGTCAGCTTCGGGATCGGTGGAGCTGGCCGAGTCAGTTGCGGTAGCGCCTGCGGCAGTGGTTGTGGCGCCCATGGTGCCTGCGGTGGCGGTTGCGGCGGTGGTTGTGGTGGTGCCGGCTGCGGCGGTTTGGGCGGTCCTTTGCTGCCCGCTTGCAACAGCCGAGTGCAATTGCAAGTCTCCCACGGTATTCGCTGGTTCCGCTTTAGCGACGAGTTTGAATTTGCCGCTTCGATGACAGATGCTGTTTATGGCACGGGGATCGATGATTATTACTACAATATCGATGTCGAAAACGACCTGCTCGGCTATCAATTCGGCAGTCTCGTCAACTACTGCCTGACCCCTCGTATTAATCTTTACGCCGGCGGAAAATTTGGTATCTACGGCAACAACGTTGATTATAACTCCCGCATCGGTACCGCCGGTGCAGCGGCTCAAGTCAACGGTTTCTATCCCGCGATGCAAAACCAACGCGTCAACGTCAGTCGCAGTGAGACGGTGATGAGCACGTTGGGCGAGTTGGACCTCGGTGTTGGATTTCGCTTGACCAATTGCTGGACCTTGACTGGCGGTTATCGTCTGCTGGGAATCACCGGAGTGGCAACCAGCGTCGGTTCCATCTCCGAAGACCCAGCGCACTTGGCTCAAGGACACCTTAACTGGCTCGATGACAGCATCCTGCTGCACGGTGGATACGTCGGCGTTCGTTATAACTGGTAGTCCACAATCACTGCCTGTTGATATTAACTGACTGTTGATATTATTAGATTCCAGGTCGACGCTTGTTGTAACTTGTCGTCCTGATAAGTGAAGCTCGGTTGAAATTTGGGGATAATCATGCCCCAAGGTTTCAGCCGAGCTTTTTGCATGGTGCTCAGCGAGGGTTGTCAGCGAGGGTGCTGGAGCGGACAAGGTGGCGCGTACCATGTTGCACCACTTCAGTGTCAAATTGGGTTAGAATGCGGAACCAGCTTTCACCGTACTATCAACCCCCACGGCCTTCCTCGCATGCTACCTGCTAGATATTTGACACTTTGCTCGGTCCTGCTGTTGCTCGTTTTCTCTACTTGGCAGTCGCTCGCGGCGCAATCCCCAGACGTTGTCAAAGTCTTCGTGCTCGCCGGCCAATCCAACATGGAGGGCAAAGCACCCAACGCCTTGTACGAACACCAAGCCACAGCCGAAGAAACGGCTCCCGCTTTCGCCCACCTCCGTGAGGATAACCAGTGGGTCGAACGGTCCGACGTGTTTATCAAGTTTGGAAATCGCCACGGTCGTTTAACGCTTGGCTACGGCTCGCCCGATCGCACCGGCCCCGAACTGGAGTTTGGTCACGCCCTGGGCAACCACTTCGCCGCGCCCGTGCTGCTCATCAAAACGGCTTGGGGAGGACGCTCGCTATTCAAAGACTTTCGCCCGCCATCTGCTGGACTCCCCAGCGATGAGGTTTTGGGTGAGGAGCTGAAAAAAGCAATTAGTCAAACGCAGCGTAAAAACGAACAGCGGCAAAGCAATGACCCGCTGCCAAGTCTAGATGATATCAAAGCTCAATATGGCAACAGCTATCGCGAGATGATGGCCGAAGTCAGCGCGGTGGCCAAACAGTATCAAACGCTCTTTCCCGAACTTGCCGACACTCGCTTTGAGCTCAGCGGATTCGTGTGGTTCCAAGGTTGGAACGACCAATATAACGGCTATGAGAAAACTTACGAACAGAACTTAGCGCACCTGCTTGACGACGTGCGGACGACTTGGCAACGTCCCCAATTGCCTGTCGTCATCGCGGCAATGGGACAACACGGCTCCAAACCAGTCGCCGGACCAATGCAGATTATCCAGTCCGCCCAGCTGGCGATCGCGTCCCGCCCCGAATTCGCTGACCACGTGCAATCGATCCGCACCGATTCGCTCGTCGACAAAGCGGCCGAAAAACTCTACCCCACCTGGAAAGAGAATTTTGAAGTCTGGCAACAGACGGGCGGCGACCACCCCTACCACTATCTAGGCAGCGCCATCTGGTTTAACCGCATCGGCCGCAGCATGGGTGAAGCTATGCTGGAACTGCTCGAGAACTAGTCGCTCGGGAATGGGCAGTTCGGGAACGGGCGGAAAATAAGTTTCGGCTTTTGCTGCGCGAACGCGAAGCTTGCGGGACTTTCGACGGAGCGAAAGGCGACTTTCGGGCCCCTTATCGGCTTGTAGGGTGGTCCTGCGGGTCGCAAGCGAAGCCTCTGCCATCTGGCCGGGGGACCTCCCCGCGTTGTCAAGCACACTCCCAGCAGCTTTTTGCTTTTCAAAAGCCGAGTTTTTGACCATGGCCGGTTTGCCGATCGTTATCATGAATCGTGGGGTTCAATCTTGGAGAGATTGCTAATTCGATGGCTTACACAGACCGGATGGGACGGATGGCTCGGCTCGCTTTGCTGATGATCGGATGCGTTGGGTGTGTTTGGGGAATGGCCTTTGGGGCTCCTCAAACAGCGGCCGCAGCGACGATTTCCGAGGCGCGGGAAGCGATCCGAGTGGGCGATTATGCCACCGCCATCTCCTTGGCTGAAACGGCGATTGAGGCGGGAACTTGGAGCGAACAATGGCCCCGGCTGTTGATGGAAGCCCAGCTCACCACCGGCCAGTACGCGGCGGCGGTCGATACTTTCGAGACCGCCATGGATCGCTACACCAGTAGCCTGCAACTGCGAATGCTGGCCGTCCAGGCCTACCGCTTTACCGATCAACTCGATGCAGCTGACAGCGTGTCGGCGCAGATCTTTGAGCTGCTAAGGAGTTCGCCATCGCGGTACTCAGGTAGCGAGAATTTGATCACCGCGGGGCGATATTTCATGTCCCGTGGGGAAGATGCGAGAAAAATTTTAGAACTTTTCTTCGATCGCGTCCGCGATCGCGAGCCCGGATTTGTCGAAACCTACGTGGCCACTGCCGAGCTGGCACTCAGCAAGTATGACGACGCCGTGGCGGCCGAAGCGCTCACGCGGGCTACTGAATTAGCTCCCGGCGATCCCCAAATCGCTTTCCTTGCGGCGCGGGCTTGGCAGTCCAGCGATCAAGAAAAAGCCGAAGGCGAACTTCGTCGCGCACTGGAGATTAATCCCAACCACGTACCCAGCTTGCTGCAGCGGGTCAACTTTTGGATCGATCGTGAACAGTACGCTTTGGCGGAAGAAACCTTGACCAGAGTCGAGGAAATTAATCCGCGAAACCCGCTGCTGTGGGCCTATCGTAGCGTGCTAGCCCATCTCCGCGGAGACAGCGAAGGGGAGCAACAAGCCCGCGAACAAGCCTTATCGACTTGGTCGCGCAACCCCGAGGTGGACTATCT
>CAZHTX010000471.1:0-4829 GCA_964535475.1 uncultured Pirellulaceae bacterium | reverse complement strand
GCGTGTCGAGTGGATGCAAGGCGACGACAGTCGGGTATTTGCGCAGTGGATGATATTCTGGTGGGAGCTGCAAAACGTAAGTTACCGGGCCGCGATTGGTCTCAATCTCTAGTTCAAAATAGCCGGGCGGTTTCTCCGCATCGGCCGCCCCACCCATGTTGCCCGCTGCCGCTGGAGGGACCGCTCCGGCTGCCTGTGGATCCGCGTCGGCAGGGTCGGCAGGGTCGGCAGGGGGTTGGTCCGCAGCCGCCTCTCCATTCGTATTCGTTCCCGCTGGAGCCTGCTCAGTTGGATCTTGGCCCGCTGGATCTTGACTGGCGGGCCTGGTCACCGGTTGCACGTTTGGTTGGATGGCCGGTAAGACCGGTAATTGGGGTGCCGGGCCGGCCGCCGGGTTTTGAGGGCCCGCCGCCGCTGGATTGGCGTTTTCGACGATCGGCAAAGGGACCGGTGGCGGCAGCGTGGGCAGCAGGCGGGCGATATACTCGGGGCGTGCGCCTTCGAGATCTTCGAGTTGCTTGAGCAGTTGAGCGCGTTGCAACGCATCGCTCGATGCTAAGTATTCGCTGACCAGTTGGCGGACAGCGATGAGGGAGCGAGCGACGGCTAAGTTCTGCATGCCGCTGCCGGGTCCTTGCAGCCAGCCGCCAATCGCGAGCGAGACTCGGTTCTCCAGCGGGATCGTGGCTTCGTTTCCCAGCCGCTGGTAATCGTTCAAGCGGGTGAACGTGTCAAAGCTCATCTCCCGTCGCATGACTTGCAGAAAGTCATTGAGGCCTTTGTCTTGGCCAGCGGGCAGTTGTGTGATTTGTTGTTCGAGTTGCTCGAGCAGCTTGCCTGCCGTTTCCGCTTGCCCAGTCAGTTCGGCGATGAAGTCTTGCGCCTCTAGTCGTCGTTCTCTGGCTATTCCCTGCACGCTGGTGAAGTTTTGCAGCATGGTCAAAGCCAGCTGATATTGACCCGCGTCGCGGCGCACGAGTGCTTCGTTGAGGATCTGCCGCGCCTCCCGCTGAGTCAATGCTTTGAGGCGATCGGAGAGATGGTTTGCTTCGGGAAACTCCGCAATCACCGCTTGCAGTTCGCGGCGTGCGTCGGCAAACCGTTCGGCTTCGATAAAGAAATTGACCACTTCTAGGCGGCGGTCCAAATCGGTCCGCTCGATCGCCTCCTCGAAGATCCGTTGGAAGGTATCGGCGGGGATGGAATCGGTTGCCAGTCGCATCTCCCATTCGTATGAGACCGCGGTCTGCAAGCCTTGGACTTGCACGTAACGCGCGTTGATCTCCGTAATGCCCTGCAAAACTCGCAGCGGTCCGTTGGCGGTCGCTGTGTTGATCCAACGTCGGCCGTGACTGTTAAAGGGAGTCGCCCACGTGTTTGCCGTGACCGCGGCGACTTGGTTGGAGCTGCGGGCGACCGCTTGCCAAATTGGGATGCTGAGTATTAAGTCCCCCGAGTCGGCCGTGCTGGCGACCATGGCACGATTGTGCACGAAGGTTCGCTTGAGCCCGTCGTCAACCATCAACAGCGGCAACCCACCACCAATGCCCGCACCGGCTGCGGCAGCGTTCTTGTTTAAGCCAACCCACTGCTGGGCGTTGCCGCGAAGTTCGTAGCCGTTGGTTAAACGAACAATGGTCTCGGCTTGGCATAGAGAGGTTGCCGTGAGGCTGGCAAGCAACCAGCCGCAGAACCAACCATTCCGCGCAGTGTGTCGACCCATGGGAAACCTGTGATGAGAAGCAAAGGAACGGTGACCCGTCTCTGCTCCAGCATAACCCATGCTAGGCGATTGATGCCAAGAATCTCTTGTGATCTACCGAAGCATCCTCGGGAACCGCCGGCGGAGATGTGCTGGTTGCAGGGGTGCTGCGGGGCGTGAGTAGCTGGAGTGCGGTCTGGAATGAATCGGTCAACGGACGGATGCTGGTCGTGAGCGGATCGACCGGCTTCCAAGCAGCGACCACCATCGATCCCCACCAGTGAGGCGTCGAAACATTGGCGCTGATGCGGTTGAAATCAATCGTTGGAACCAGGGTTGCCTGGACGGGGTAGGAGGCTGCGTCTGCCGCCGGGACCGCCAACGTTTTTTGGGACACGTGCGCGACCGTGGTTCCTTGTGGCCCCAATAAGCTGCCGGCCAGTTCCGTTGTGGGCAGCTCAGCAAAGGTCAGCATGCTATCTCCGGGGCGAGTCCCTGAGGTTGGATGGCCGGGCCACAGCATAAGCCCGCACCAGATTGCCGCTGCGGTGACGATGGCCGTCAGCAGGGCAGGGCGATGACGGGGTTGCGTCGTCTGGCGACCTCTTCGTCGCTGACGGCTTGGACCAGTGGGGCTGAGCTTCAATTGACCAGCGCTCTCTGCGAGGTTGCTAGTCGCTGGCACTGGTTGCTCGCTGGGCAGATTCAGCTCGAGGTTCTGCAGTTGCGTGGCCAGTGTCAGCCAACCGGAGAGATCTTGTTCACACCGCGCGCAATGTCCCGCGTGCTGCGCCAATTCCTGATCGCTAGCAGGGTCGAGTCGATGGTCGAGCAGGTCGTTAAGGCGGTTCTCGAATTCACTACATTGCATGGCGTCTCTCCGTTACAACCTCGCGTTCGCGCAATCGTTCGATCAGCACGTTGCGAGCGCGGTGTACCCAAGTTTTCACGGTGCCCACCGGACAGTCCATTTGTGCGGCGATTTCGGCATAGGACAACTGCTGTTGATGAAACAGCAAAAAAGCCTGACGGTGATCCTCACGCAATTCATCCATGGCTACCAACAATTCCTCTTCCAGAATATCGGCCCGTCGTTGTTGCTCGGCTGCATCAGTGGCCGGCTCAGAACCGTCGATCAGCGGCAGCACGGGACGTCGCCTGGCGAGCAGCGTGCGGCAGCGGTTGCCGGCAATCGTTAGCAACCACGGCTCGAGCGGTCGCTTGGAATCCCAGTGATCAAGGTGCTTGGCCATTCGCGAGAAGGTCTCTTGGGCCGCATCCTCAGCATCCTGGCGGTGCCGCAGCATGGAGAAACAAAGCCGAAAAACGACATCCTGATACCGACTCACCAGCTGCGCAAAAGCCGACGCATCGTGGTTTAAGTATCGGTTGACCAAGAGGGAGTTTGTTGGTTCGTTCACAGTGTCACGACTTGTTGCCGAATTTGGCAATCACAAAGTGGGAGCGAAGCGGGTACCGGGAGTATTCGACGCGACGCCCCAAAGTTTCGCAGCGCTGGCAAAAAAAACGAAATTTAAACCGCTCATTGCTCAAACGCTGCCGCAAAGTCTGTAATTCTTCAGCCACCAAAGCGATTAACGTCCGCCGAAAAACTTCTTCAGCGCCGCGTCGGCAGCATCACGCGAATCGGCCGATTCCAGCCCCTTGGCGATCTTCGGCAGCTTGCCGGGAGCACTTTTAGGAGGTCGCTTGGTCGGCACCCGCTTTTCCGGGTCTTCTTCTGCTTCCTCGTCCTTTGAGGGGGCGTCCGATACCGATAATTCACCGCTGTCGAGGCTTCCCGAGATTGTCTCGTCTAGCCGCAGTTGGCGGGTGTCGGGATCGGATGTTTTTCTCACGCGGTCAATTTGATCCGCTTCATCCAGCCAGGAACTGATATCCACATCTTCGAAACGACTGTCCGAAGCAGCCTTAACAGTCCGGTCTGCCGCATCGGCGACATCCTTGACTTGCGGTTTCTTTGCTCCCCCCACGGGAACCTTAATGACCACTTCGAAGCTCAGTTTGCCAACCCGCAAGACGTCACCGGCCTTCAAGACCTTGGCCCGCTCGGGTGGCAATTGTTTCTCATTGACATACGTCCCATTGCGACTTTTCAGGTCCTGAGCAAGGACTCGGCCATCGCGGACGACCAAAATGCAGTGCCGTCGGCTCACCGACTCACTTTTCGGTCGCAATTGACAATCGTCACTACGCCCAATCAGAAATTTTTCCGTAACGATCGCAATTTCCTTGCCAGCGTGGCTTCCAGTTGCCACTTTAAGGAATACCTGCATGCCGCACCTAACACAAAAGTTGACGGTTTCGAACTTCGTGGCCTTCTCGTTCCCGCTAAGGCCACGGACAAGAGGTGTGTGCTGAGTTGATCGGTCCTAATAACAAATAAAAAGTAACCGTGAAAAACTCCGCCGGGATGTGGAAGGTATCTGGGGGAAGCTAAAATAATGAATAACCCCAGAGAACGTTATGAACTGTCTGGCAGCTAGAATCAAGTCGGGTACCCGATCTTCCCCCCAGAAGAGAGCGAGAGTCGTGGAATAGTCGCCCCTTCCTGTAGGGTCATTGTGCCCGGCTGCCGGAACTGTGCCTTGCGCAGCGACTCGACCAATTCGCGGCAAGACCTCAGGCCAGGGACGTCGATATTAACGATGGTGTTCGTAAAAATCCGCCCTTTCGAGTGAGTTAGCGTCATGGAAGTTCTCTGTCCAATTCTGGGGCGTACGACTGTCGCTGAGCCGACGCTATTTTCCAGCGGTCCCTGGAAAATTTTGCGGTGCCGCGAGACCAAGTTTGTTTTTCTGCAAAACCCGCCCGCTTATTCACAGTGCCAAAGTCGCGCAGGAAGTCCTCTCGCCGCTGGGAGGCCAAGTAATTCAAGCCAGCGCGCTCGCCGGCGTCTCGGCGCTGGATCCAAAGAGTCTCGACGTGGTGGTGATGTCGTCGTTTTTGCCTGGCTGCGGAGGCCGGCTTTGTCTGTCAGCAGTCATTCCTTGATAAGTTGCCCTCCAGCGACACGATGTATGCCGTGCTGAAAAAGTCCGGCTCGGCAATGGCCAATTAATTTGACATCGCTTACAAGAAAACTGATTTCGTAATCACGAACATC
>CAZHTX010000470.1:0-4836 GCA_964535475.1 uncultured Pirellulaceae bacterium | reverse complement strand
CGGTAGCGTTGCCTCAATGCGAGACGTCGTGGCGCAGACCACGGAAATTCAGCTAGACGATGCAACCACTTTGATCGATGTTCCTGAGATCAGAATCCAACTGCTCAATACGTTAGGAGATATCAACCTGTCCTATGGTCAGGTCAACCAATGTCGGCGAGTCTTTGAGAAATCGGAACAACTTTGCCAACAAGCTGGCAGCGATCATGGGGCAGCCTATGTGAAAACACAAATGGCAATCGGAATCTGTGATTATCTATTAGGCGACTTGGTTTCCGGCGAACAACGCCTTTTGGTGTCGCTGAGGAAGTCGAAACAAGTCGAGCTCGCTTCGCACAGTTCGCCCGAATTGGTCCGGGATGCAAACTTGGCGAAATTCGTCTTGGCTGCGATCGCCGTCGAGCATGACAAGTTCCCCAACGCGCTTGATTTATTGGGCGAAATAATGCAAGCCGACCCGCATGGCTCCAGCGACATGCCAATGTTAATCGAGTTCGCCCGCGTGTTGGCTGGCTTTGTCAAGGCCTACGAATCGGAGGTGCAGGGAGATTCCAAAGCACTGTCGATTTGGAAAGCGATGTCCGTGCTGCAAGGAATCAACACGCGAGGTCTCGAGAGTACCCTGTTTGAACCGTTTGGCAAAGTGGTTGGCGCAGAAGTCATCTACAACACCATGGGAGTCCCACCGTATCCGGCCTACCAAACGATGCATGATCAGCTCACCACCGCGTTGGGGACCGATCATTTCTTAACCGCATTTTCATTGTATGCCTTAGCGATCACCGCTGCTCGCATGCAGGATCACGAGCAAGCTTGCTCACACTACGAAGAACTGATTGCGTTGGTCGATCGAACGCTCGGCCGCAAGCACCCGCGATTCGCGATGGTCTTGTCAAGCTACGCACGTTTGCTCCGTCGTCGATGGATTGCTGAAGGGTCAACTGACGTTCGCGTCATCGACCGAGTACGCCAGCTGGCTGCGGAGGCTTTGGAAATTCGCAGGCGAGCACTAGGCGAACATCGACTGACGAACGTTTCGGCTGCATTTTTTGCCAGGGTTGAGCGGGAAAGCACGCAGATCGGTGCGCGTGCACCCTAATTCCATGAACACCTTGGAATCCTCAAAAACTTGAACTTTGGAAGCGGCCCGGTTTGGCCACGAGTTGGCTAAGGCCGGGCAATGATAGATCCCACTATGAAGTCGTGGTCAGCAACCGCCAAATGCACCAACCGGTCAGCAATCCGCGGACGCTCCAGGCAATCGTGCGAATCCAGTTCGAGGCGACCAACCTGTTATAGGCCGCCGCGTCGAACCCCGATCCCAAACGCTGGTGGCAAGGTACCGAAACGAAGGCCGTCGTCAGCCAGATGACAATGACAAGTGCCAAACCGAGCCACAGCACAGCGGTCGGTGTCTCGGTCTTGCCGGACAGCAGCACCAACCAGCCAGCCGTGAGTAATTCCACCAGCATCGGCACGGCCACGATGGGAGTAATCAAGCGGCCATGATCGCTGGCGTAGCGGGGAAACTCAGTCTGCCCCACGCGGTCGAACAACGGATAATGAACTTGTTGGACCATCCAGATCAAACCCACCAAGTACCACGTGGCGGCGAAATTTGTCAGCAGCAAAGTCTTTTCCATCAACTTGATGATTCCCCTGGTGCCGTGCGACGCCCCAGCATATGCCGCAGCGCGGTTTCTAAGTCGGGTAGTCGAAATTCAAAGCCACTTTCTTGCAAAACGCTCGGCTGCACTCGAGTACTTGCCAACAACAGCGCATCGGCCATCTCACCCAAGGCCAATCTCAAACCAAAAGCTGGCGCCGGAATCAACGCTGGCAAGCCGGCCAGGCCGACGACGCGTGCCAAACTTTTGGCAAAGTCTCGGTTGCGGCACGGGTCGGGGCTGACAATATTCACCGGCCCCACGATGGCCGAATTTGCCAGGCAGTGATAAACCGCACCCAACAGATCATCCATTGCGATCCAACTCCACCATTGTTCACCCGAACCGGTCGAGCCACCCGCGAATTTCGCTGGCAACAGCATTTTCGCCAGTGCACCGCCGCGGGGCGTCAGGATCAACCCAAAGCGAAGATGGACAACCCGAATGCCCGCATCGACCGCTGGCTGACAGGCGGCTTCCCACTGCTGCGCAACCTCGGCCAGAAACGAATCATCGGCAGCCGACTCTTCGGTCAATAATTCATCGCCCCGGTCGCCGTAGATTCCGGTGGCCGACGCGCACAGCAACACGCTCGGCGGTCGTTCCAGCGAAGCCAGATGCTCACACAATTGACGCGTTTTGATCACTCGACTGTCGCGAATTCTTTGCTTTTTGTCGTCGCTCCAACGTCCAGCGGCGATTGATTCTCCCGCCAAATGAATGACCGTTTCACAACCGGACAGCTTCTTGGCTTCCTCAGCCGATTCCCAAGCGGCGATCTCAATACCGGTGTCGGGGCTATCTTTGGAACCGGGCAGCGAGCGACTCGATTGCCGGACAATGCGATCCACTTGATGCCCGGCCAACTGCAAAAATGAGACTAACTCGGTGCCGACCAAGCCGCTGGCTCCGGAGACTGCGATTCGCTGCGGAGCAACATGATGGCGGCTGAAGGCGCGAAGATCGTGTTCGGTAACCCAGTGCCGATACGCGAACATTTGCGCCAAATCGCGGCGGATTTTAGCCCCACCCAACATCCGTCCCAAGCCACCGAGCGGCAACCGATAACGGATATAATCGGTCATTCGGCTTTGCAGCGTTGCGTCGCCGGCCGCTCCGTTGACTGGCAAAACTTCAAAGCGATGCTCGTGCTGCCAACTGGCAAACGGGCCGCTGCGTTGCACATCAACAAACCGAGAGGGCGGTTCGTACTCGGTGTGCTCGGCTCGCCAAGTCAAAGGGATGCCAAATTTACGCATCCGCAACACCACGCGACTGCCCGGGCGAAGACTGCCGTCGGACTGCGGAACCGTGATCGATTCCCAAGGAGGGACCAACCGCTGCAAAGCTCCCGGTCGGTCATGGTACTGAAAAGCCTCTTCCTGGCTCACTGGGAGATCCAGCGAGCGCTCAAATACAAGATCATCACTCATGCGGAACGACTTTACGCGAAGGGGATTGGCAACGCTTGCTTACGCCTCCAAATCGGCCAGCTTGACGTCACAAGCCATCCCTCGCAATTTGTCGAGCGCACGCTTTTCTAACTGACGCACACGTTCCTTGGAAACACCCAAGCGGTCGGCAAGCGCCTGTAGGGTTTGGACTTTACGGTGTGAGCCGAGTGAAAAGCGAGCGCGAATGATAAATTTTTCTCGCCGGTCCAAATCGCCCAACATGACCGCCAAGCGACTGCGAAGTTCGTGCCAGCGGTGCTCGCTGATGGCAGGTTGGCGTTCTTCGTCACTAACATCCAGCCCTAATTCCTGCAGCCCGCCAACCATTTTAGACTTTTCTTTTTGCTTCAGCACGACGATGCGATACGCGTTACGTCGGACAACTTGAGTGGCATAGGTGCTGAAGCGGAATCCACGATCGTAATCGAATTTTTCCACGGCACGGATTAAAGCCACGATCCCGTCGCTGAGCAAATCATCAAATGCATTGTTCGCATTGACGAATTTTTTCACAATGGAGAAGACCAGCCGCATGTTGGCTTGCACTAACGCGTCACGGTGCCAGTCCGCCAACGCAACTAAACGCTCAACCAGCTCGATCCGCGTCTTGCTGGGGCGTTCGGGATTCAACCGGGCGCGGTGCAAAGTAGCTTGATGTCGCAAGAAATTCATCCGCCGAAACAGCATCCGCTCCTGTTCGGGGGTCAGCAGTTCGGCTTCGCAAAGGCGACCGAGGTGAGCTGGCAAATCAGCCAAGCGAAGCCGCTTGAGCACGTTCCCGCCCCCCGCGGCGACCGGATTCAGCGCGAGTGGTTCGGCAAAAATGGCCTGGGCGATGCCGCTGGTGACAAATTCGGAGTTGTTGATGAACCCGATCTCTTCTCGCAACCAGCTTTTGGTGCGGGCACGTAATTGCTGTTCATCGAGTTGGTCAAGGTCGGCACGTTCGGCCAGGTAGGCGGCAGTCGCTTCGGCCAATTCGGGATGTTTCAGCCAAGTTGGTCGACGCAGGGCGGTTTTGGCGGCAGGTGAGGCGGAAGTAGCTTTTTTGTTCGCGCGTCCGCTCCGCGTGCCCGACTTCGTTCGCTCAGTTGCTGTGGCCATTCGTGTATTCCTGTCATGGAGCCAATTGCTGGCCTGCAAGATGGACGACCCATCCCGAAAACCACTATTTCGTCGCCAGTGAACGTTTCGCACCAGTAAATCGTTCAAAACGTTCATTCCTAGTGATAACGAGCTGGGGCGAACGAATCAACTGCTCTGCTCCGAATTTTACCAAAAAAAGTCCCAGCCGCGTCTTTAGTTCGTTTTTCCCAAGGAAAAATGCACGAAAACGAGCTGGAATCCGGTCGACGGTTGACTGGCGAGGTACAATAGGTTTGAATTCTGGAAACAGTCAAATCGTTCACTTCAAGGAACCGATAAAACGTTCATCGCAAAACAGCCACGGTTCGATTGGCTGTTTTCACGGCGATTTACTGCCGCTAAGAACTCAATTTCTATGCTTTGCTCTCGTATTCATTGGACTCGATAAATCGTGCCAGCCCCGCCGTCGTTATTTTCACCAAAACAGGTCGCCGATGCGTTGCAAGTCAGCGAATCGTCTGTCAAGCGATGGTGTGACCAGGGCTTGATTCCCATGATTCGCACGGCCGGGGGGCACCGCCGGATTCCGCTCGACGAATTGATTCGTCGAGCGGAATCCGGAGATCGGA
>CAZHTX010000469.1:0-4848 GCA_964535475.1 uncultured Pirellulaceae bacterium | reverse complement strand
CGGCCACCGTTTGTGGATGCTCGGCCTGCACCAGCTGTACTAACGTGCTGTCGGAAACGTGGCTGAGAAATTGCAATTGAGGGCGTGCGGCGAGCGATTCGGCCGTTCCGTTGGCACCGCCAAATTGTTGATTGCCCGCTTGTTGCTGATTGCCCGGTTGCTGGTTGCCCGGTTGCTGGTTGCCCGGTTGCTGGTTGCCGGGGCCAGTTTCCGCGGCCGTTTCTTGCGTCTGCTGAGTCGCATCGGTGAATCGCCCCACGAAAGCGGTCATCACGCGCCGCACTTCCAGCGGATCGACGTCAACCAACGAAGCTGCCGCGGCCCGCACCCGGTTTGCTTCGCGGGGTGGCAAATGGGCCAACAGCTGGCGCCGTGATGCAGCATCTAAATTGCTGACCAATATCGCGGCACGCCGCAGCGTGGCTTCTTGACTGCGCGGGGCAACGACCATCGCAAACAGCGATTCCCAGGCAAACAACGGACTGTTCCTGCCAACCGTCATCCGTAACGGCGGCTTCCCGTGCCCGATATACCATCTTGCGCCTCGCTGAGACCAGAGGAATTCCAACCTGTTGAGCGACCGCAAAAGCGACTCGCAGAGGTTTACGACAACTGCGAAGCGCGCAAAGGAAGCCTAAATCTCCCGCTGTGCGTCGGCTAACGCTGAACTTGCTACTGAAGTTCCACTTGCTACTGAAGTTCCACTTGCCGCCAGCCTAGCCGCCGGCGATTGCTGTGCGGGAGTCATCAGTTCGCGAAACAAACCGACATACGTCTTCGTTAAATGGGCCTTGCTGGCAAACTCAGCATCTTGCATCAAAGCCCGATGCAACTTTGGCAAATTACAGCCCGGCACCGAAGGAAATAAATGATGCTCCAAGTGATAACTCACGCCATAAGGCGCGATGAAAATCCGCTCCCACCAGCTGGGCAGCACCGTCCGCGTAGCATTCAACTCGTGCGTCCCCGGCACCCCCAAATGCTCGGCCGTGGTGCGAATCCGGTTAATTAAATTCAACAGCGTAAAACCGGAAACCATGTAGAGCGCCAACAACGGCAACACAATGCGTGGGTAGCTCCAAACAGCCCAACCAAAGAGCACGTACACGAGGCCGGTCATTCCGACGTACAGCAAACGAGCGCGGAGCGGAAAATCGACTGACAGCGGATCACGCAGATGATTCCAAGGCGCCCAGTGCTTAAACAAAACCCAAGCTCGATGCGCGTTCACCCCCAGCACGCTGCGAACAATCGCCAGGGCGCATCCCCAGCGTGTTTTCGGCCACTCATACCATTCACGCTCTTGCCGCTGGGCGACTAAGTCTTGATCTTCTGCGGTGTTGGTAAAGCGGTGATGGCGAAAATGGGTCTTGCGATAGAGCGTGGTGCCCATGCCCAAGGGAAATGCTATCAACAGATCACTGACCACATCGTTAACCGCGCGGTTGCGATACAGCAAATAATGAGTCGCGTCATGCAACATCACCCCCAAGGCTTGCATGCGGCTGGCGATCACCAACCCGCCGAGCAAAAAAGCGGCCCAGTGCATCGTCACGGCGACGATCGCCAGCGTGATGGCGATCACCCCCCAGTGGAGCAACAAGTAACCACTGGTCCGCCAGCCATTGACTTGCGACAAAGCCCGCACCGTATCAATGTGCCGGCGACGGGAAAAACGGGCCAACGGCAACTGGCTTTCGGCTCCAGCTGGGGTCAAACCGGCGTCATGATCTTTTAAAATTTCGTCGACAGTTCGCATCTCGGGACCTTCCCAGGATCTCCCTGGACTTCCAAAATAGCACAAAGCGGCTGCAATCAGCTCTCCAGCCTAATTGGGCAAGGCTCAATTGGCTATCGGTCGCGGGTCCCTCACGGCTAACCGGAAACCGCCGGGGCGTGGAGGGTGGCTATCCAAATTGTGCCATTTCCCGACTCCAGCGTTTCCTTCAACACGATTGCTTACAACTATGACTCATTTTGGCAGCCCCCCTCGCGTCTCGCTGGTCGGTGCTGGACCTGGCGACCCGGGGCTGCTAACGCGTCGTGGAGAAAGCTTGCTCCGCCGTGCCGATGTCGTCTTGTATGACGGGCTCAGCAATCCCGAGATTTTGCGGTTGGCTCCGCAAGCCGAACATATTTGCGTGGGCAAACATGGCCAAACCCGGATTTGGAGCCAAACTGAAATCAATCAAGAGATGATTCAGCAAGCCAGCGGTGGCCGTAAAGTTGTGCGATTAAAGGGGGGCGATCCGGCCGTCTTCGCACGCACGGCCGAAGAGATCACGGCACTTCGCGAGGCCAATCTCGACTGGGAGATCGTCCCCGGAATCACCGCCGCCCTGGCGGCCAGTTCCTACGCGGGGATTCCTGTTACGCATCGGGGTCTGGCTTCGGCGGTGGCTTTAATAACTGGCCACGAAGAGCCGGGCAAAACCGCCTCGGCGCTCGACTGGCAGGCGCTGGCCAAGTTCCCCGGAACGCTGGTGATCTACATGGGCGTCACGACGGTGCAAAGCTGGACCGGCGCGCTGCTGCAAGCTGGCAAAGCGGCCGACACCCCGGCGGCCATCCTGCGGCGGTGCAGCCTGCCCGACCAGCAAGCGGTCCTCTGCCGCTTGGACGAAGTCGCCGGGCACCTCACGCCGGCGACAAAAATGCGACCTCCCGTGATCGTGATCGTGGGCCCAGTTGCTCAATTGGCGGAAACCGGCTCCTGGTTCTCGCAGCGACCTCTCTGTGGCCAACGTGTGCTGATTACCAGGGCCGCCGATCAAGCCGATGCGTTGGGTGAATCGCTAGCCGAACTCGGCGCTGAAACACGCTTCCAACCCGCCATCACGATCGCCCCCCTGGCTGCCGAGTCGGCCGCCGCAACGAGCTTGCAAACTTCGATTACCGAACTCTCCCACTATGACATCATCGCCTTCTCCAGCCAGAACGGGGTCGATTATTTCCTCGCTCAAATGCGGCAACTCGGTTACGACTCGCGGCATTTTGCCAACTTGAAAATAGCCGCCGTCGGTGCTCGCACCGGTGAAGCACTCGCCGCCCATGGTTTAATTGCCGACTTTATTCCTGCTGATTACAGCGCCCAAGGGCTGCTGGAGATGTTCGGCTCACAAGTCTCCGGCAAACGGATTTTGCTGCCCCGCGCCAGCCGCGGACCCGATACCCTGCCCCGCGGTCTCAGCCAACTCGGCGGCAACGTCACCGAAGTGGTCTGCTACGAACATGCAGATGTCTCCGCCGCGGATCCGCAGATCGTCAACCAGCTCCAGGCCGGCCTCATCGACTGGACCACGGTAACCAGCAGCGGCATCGCCCGCTCACTGGTGAAACTGTTCGGCGAATCACTGCGTCATACGAAGCTCGCTTCGCTCAGCCCGACAACATCGGCCACCCTAAACGAACTCGGCTTTCCAGCAACCGTGGAATCACCGAGCGCTACGATGCACTGCCTCTGCCAGACGATCGCTGACTACACTCCAACCGGCTAACAGCACTTCACCGGCATGCCAGCTCTACCGCCCGAACATCAAGCCTCCTCGCGACTCGCCGGTCAGCACCTGCTGGGGGTCGTCCTCTGCGGTGGCCGCTCGTCACGCATGGGACGCGATAAGGCCTTGCTGCCTCATCCACGCGGCGGCGACTTTCTCAGCTACGCAGCCGGGCGCTCTTGGCAACTTTGCGGTCACTTGATTTTGGCGGGCCGCCCCGCCCCGCCACCCAACTTGGAAATCCCCGCCAATCGCTCGCTGGCTACCATTCCCGATCCCGAGCAATACCGCGGACCTCTCAGCGGTTTGTTGGCCGCGCTCGACAGTGCCGCTCAACTGACAACGCCCCTGCCGAAAACCGCTCTGCTGGTGACGCCGCTCGACATGCCCCTGCTAACCAGCGATCATCTGCGCCTGTTAGTCGATTGTTACGATCAAGCTGCCGACCCCGACACGGTCGTCACGGCCAGTTTTGATGGTCGTCGCTCGGAGCCGCTGGTGGCCATCTATCCTTTGTCGACGACCGCATCGCTGCGTCGCTGGGAACGGGGAGCCAGCCGCAGCCTCAGCCGCTGGCTGGAGCAACATCCGCACCTCGTCTGCCAATTGCCCCCAGCCGCCGCAGCCAACGTCAATACGCCTCAAGATGCAGAGTCCCTCCAGCCATGAATCAACCAGCTGCCGAAGCGATCCCCCCCTTTGCCATCGTCGCACAACTTGCCGCACAACTGCGAACGGTTGCAAGCGAAGTCATTCCGCTCGAGCAAGCAGTCGGCAGGATCTCCGCCGGTGATGTATTGGCCGATCGCGACAGCCCCGCCGCCGACGTCTCGGCCATGGATGGCTATGCGATCCGACACAGCGACGCGATCGCAGGTCGCATGCTCAAGGTCGTTGGCGAAGCGGTACCCGGCTCGCCCCCACCACCAGCGCCAGCTGCCGGCGAAACAGTCCGCATCTTTACCGGGGCAATCGTTCCTCAAGGTTGCGACTTGGTGATCAAACGCGAAGATGTCCAAGAACCGGCGGCCAACATAACGACTAACGTCGCGGCCGAGATAAAGCTTGGAGACCAAGGCCTGAAGCCGGGAGCCAACATTCGCTGGCGAGGCGAGAACGCGGCAGCCAACAGCGTGGTGCTCGGCAGCGGTCAACTGCTCAGCGCCGTCCAAATCGGCGTGGCGGCAAACTTTGGTGCCCAACAATTAACAGTCAGCCAGCCGCTTCGCGTGACAATCGTGGTCACCGGCGACGAGGTCTTAGGCGTCGAACAAGCGGTCCAGCCCTGGCAGCTCCGCGATTCCAACGGCCCCACGCTCAGCGGCTTGTTGCAATCGCCATGGCTGACTGT
>CAZHTX010000468.1:0-4862 GCA_964535475.1 uncultured Pirellulaceae bacterium | reverse complement strand
CAAGAATGCTTTGCCAACCCTGGATGCGGAGGACGACACAATCTTGCTGGGCGGAACTTAGGTGCGGGCTCATCGGTAAGCTGAGGCAGTGCGCGGCTGCGTACTCGGCATGGGGAAAGTCTCCCGTGCGGTATCCGAGCTTCTGATTTACTTCTTGTAAGTGAAGTGGAATCGGATAGTAGACGGCATTACCAATGTTCGCGGCGGAAAGTTTTTCCGCCAGAGAACTACGATTTTCAGTGATGATTGTGTATTGGTGAAAGACGGAACCCGCGTCGGCCGAGCCATGTTCCGGCGTCTTAATCGCAGTGCAGTTCCCCAGCAGATTGCGATACCGCTCCGCGACCTTGATGCGGCGTTGGTTCCAGTCATCAAGTAACGGTAGTTTGACTCTGAGGACGGCAGCTTGAATATCGTCCAAGCGGCTGTTGACACCGTTCTCCGTGTGCAGATATTTGACTTTACCGCCGTGTCGGCGGAGCATCTCGGCCCGTTCGTAGAGCTCGTCGTTGTTGGTCAAAATCATGCCGCCATCCCCCATGCAGCCGAGGTTTTTGCTGGGAAAGAAGCTGAGGCAACCGAGGTCACCGATGGTACCGGTATGTTGATTTTGATATTTCGCCCCGAATGATTGTGCGCAGTCTTCGATCACCAGTAAGTCATGCTGTTTGGCAATCGTTTGAATGGCCTGCATTTCGCACGGCTGACCATACAGGTGAACGGGCAGTATCGCACGCGTCTTGGGGGTGATTGCTTGTTCGATTTGTTGGTGATTGATATTGAAAGTGTTGGGGTCGATATCGACAAAGACTGGTGTGGCGCCGACCAGGTGAATGGCTTCACAGGTGGCGATAAAAGTAAATGGAGTGGTGATCACTTCATCACCTGGGCCAACGCCGGCCGCCCGCAGGGCGATATGCAGAGCGTCTGTACCGTTGCCCACCGCGACTGCGTATTTACATTTCGCGTAGCGAGCCACTTCCTCCTCGAATGCTCGCACATTGGGCCCCATGATGTAGTTGCAAGCGGCTGCCGAATTGAGCAATGCCGTTTCTAATTGGCTTTGCAATTCCGCGTACTGTTGACTGAGGTCGCACATTGGAATCATGATGTTTACCTATATCTAATTTTCTAAATGTGGAGGGCTGGCAATCAAGCTGCGTTGTCAGTGACCCGGGCTAGGCTGGAGTTTGAAAACCTGTATAAGCGATTGCAGTCGGGACAGCTGAAAGCGGATTTCGCGTCGTCGCTGGCTTGCAAACGCACTCCGCATTCGCACGCCCAGCCATGTTGGCGAGCGGGATTGCCGTACACGAGTGCGTGCGCGGGAACGTCTTTGGTGACCACTGCACCCGCTCCGATTAACGCATGCTGCCCGATCGTGATGCCGCAGACAATCGTCGCATTGGCACCGATGCTTGCACCTCGGCCGACTCGCGTTGGAGCGAATTGATCCGCCGTGTTTCTGGGAAACGCACAGCGAGGGGTCGTGACGTTGGTAAACACCATTGAGGGGCCGCAAAAGACGTCATCCTCAAGAGTTACCCCTTCATAAATGGAAACGTTGTTTTGCACCTTGACGTTGTTTCCAACTTCAGCCCTGGGGCCAATCACTACGTTTTGCCCGATCCGGCAACGTTCCCCGATCTTGCTTCCGGTCAGCACATGGCAGAAATGCCAAATTTGAGTGTCACGACCGATGGAGACTTCCTCGTCGACATAGCTCGATTCATGTACGAACGCAGGTTTTGAAGGAGTGGTCATGGTGCGAACAGCTCGGCAGCATTGCGTTGGGGAGGAACAGGTCGTTGAGAGGGATGAACAGGTGCAGCGAAACCGTGGAGAACCAACACCCATTCAAAATGGGTGTTGGGCAAGCTTGCGGGGATTGAGCTTAGGCGGCAACGCGTAGACGTTGGGGCTTGCCGTCGACGAACGGGTGTTTCGCTCCCGTAGCGGTAATCGCTGGGGAATTGCTGATTTCATGGGCGATCGAAATTGCCGGCATGGCATCGGCCAGCCCAAATCCGCCGCCGGCGAGGATGTCTTGATAGACCCGCGTGTGGAGGTCGGCAAATCCTTTGGAGAATTCAATCTCTTGGCCGTTGTAGGTCATCGATCGATAAGCAAAACCGCCATTTTCGACGACCGTTTCCGGAAGATCTTTCGCATCGGTGGAGAGGAACCAGCGGACGTTGGCCTTTTCTAGGCGAACCAAGCCCGCCATGCGATTCGAGGAGTTTACGTGCACTTCCTGATGTTCGCATTCCCCAAACAGCCACAGCAGTAGGTCAAAAAAGTGGATGCCGATATTCATTGCTACCCCACCCGACTTTTCCTTGTCGCCTTTCCAAGAGACGTTGTACCATGACCCACGACGAGTGATGTAAGTCAGGCATATATCGGCTTTCTCTCGCGAACTTGATTGCGAGAGTTTGGCTTTCAAGTCGATCAAGGATGGGAGTAGCCGCAATTGCAGCACATTATAAACTCGCCCTTCACTCTCCTGCTCGATCTCTTGTAAAGCTTCGATATTCCAGGGTGAGATGACCAGTGGTTTTTCGCAGATAGCGTTGGCACCCAAACGCAGCGCCAGTCGAACATGCGCATCATGCAGATAATTCGGTGAGCAGACGCTGATGTAATTGACTTTTTGCTCTGGTCCTTGGCGACGCAGTTTCTCGAGGTGGCGATCAAATCGTTCAAACTCGGTGAAAAAGCGAGCCTCCGGGAAAAAACTATCGAGCCGTCCCACGCAGTCATGTGGATCAAGGGCCGCCACGAGTTGGTTGCCGCTGTCGTGAATGGCCTGCATATGGCGGGGAGCGATATATCCTGCCGCACCGATGAGGGCGAAGTTGACTGCGCTCATGTGACATCCTTGTTCTTAAGGTGAGAGACGTTCTTGTCTCAAATTACTAACGTGAAGAAAAAAACGTTAACCAAGCAATCGTGCTGGCTTGTCAAATTGTTTGCAAGAAAAAAAGGTTAGGCCGCCTGATTCCTGCGGCGTGGTATTGCCGCATTAACTGATTCGATAATGTTCTCGCTCGTCAGCCCATATTGCGCTCTAAGATATTCTTGACTGCCGACGATTGAGGCAAAGCCACCACGCAAACCAATCCGCTGAAAGTATTTGGGTGGTGTTCCGCTTTCCAGTAAGCACTCGGCGACCGCGCCGCCCAGCCCTCCGTGGATTGTGTGTTCTTCGACCGTGATGATACCTGCGGTCTGTTTAGCGGCCGCGATCAAAAGTTCTTCGTCCAGTGGTTTGAGCGTATGTAAGCTGATCACGCGGCAGTCGACATTTTGCTGAGCGAGCGTTTTTGCCGCTGCTGCGGCAACTGCGACCATCCCGCCGGTTGCCACCAACGTGATGTCTTCCCCGGAACGAACAACTCTTCCTTTGCCCAACTGGAATGTTTCCGAGGGTGACGGTTGGCCGACAAGACCTTGACGATCGAGCCTCAAATAACAGACACCAGGTTCGCTAGCGATCTTCTCGGTTGCTTCAGCTGCCTCCCAATCGTCGCCGGGAGAGACTACCGTGATCTCGGGCAGGGAACGCATAATGGCGATGTCTTCCGTCGCGTGGTGGGAGACACCTAAAGCCCCGTAGCTAAATCCAGCGCCGATTGCGACCACATTTACGTTGCAGCCATGATAGGCTGCGTCGTTTCGGATCTGTTCCAAGCACCGCATGAACACGAAGTTGGCGATTGAGTAAGTAAAAACTTTATAGCCTTCCAGCGCTAACCCGGTTGCCAGGCCAGTCATATTTTGCTCGGCGACACCCGCATTAATAAACTGATTCGGATACCGTTTCGCAAAGTCCGTTAAGACTCCAAAGCCGAGATCACCTGTAATCAGCATGATACTTGGATCGTTTTCGGCCAGCTGCGTTAGGCGAGCAACGAAGGCGTCTCTCATGCTGATTGCTCCAGTTCTGCCAGCGCGGCGTTTAATTCGTCACCGCGCGCCGTACGGTAATGCCAAAGCACGGAGTTCTCCATAAAGGAAATACCTTTTCCCTTGGTGGTGTGAGCGATGAAACAAGTTGGCTTTCCCGTTTCGGCGGGGATGGTATCAAACGCCGAGACCAGGGCAGCATGGTCATGTCCGTCGACTTCGACCACCGACCAACCAAAGCTGGACCACTTATCGGTGAATGGTTCCAAACCTAAAGTTTCCGAAACACTAGCAAGGCTCTGAAGTTTATTGTAATCCACGACGACGACAAGGTTATCTAAACGATGATGGGCGGCAAACATAATTGCTTCCCAGTTGGAACCTTCGTCGCATTCACCGTCTGAGAGCAAGACAAAGACGCGATGACGAAGGCCGCCGAGCTTGGCAGCTTTGGCCATCCCAGTGCCCACTGGTAATCCGTGGCCCAGCGATCCAGTGGAAAACTCCACTCCAGGTAAGCCTTTATGGGAGACATGGCCGCTAAGATTCGAGCCATTCTGATAGTGATCAAGCAATGTCTCTACGGGAAAAAAACCGGTTTCCGCCAAGGTCGCGTAAACGGCTGTTCCGGCATGTCCCTTGCTAAGAATAAAGCGATCCCGATGGGGAGCCCGCGGCTCCGCTGGATTGACTCGCAGCGTGTGGCCGTACAAGACCGCCATGATGTCGGCTATTGACAGTGCAGAACCAACGTGCGAGCTGCCGCCGCGACTGGTCATCTCCACCACGTGGCGGCGGACGCGATTTGCGAGGTCCTTGGTATTCATCGAGATGCTTGTCCTTGACAATTTGACTTTGAGTCGTCGTTCAGCTTTACGCAGAACCTTGATGCAACTTTACTTATAATTGAATGAATCCGATGTAGGGGTCCCACGGCAACCGTTGGACGGCTA
>CAZHTX010000467.1:0-4869 GCA_964535475.1 uncultured Pirellulaceae bacterium | reverse complement strand
GTAGTCCTCGGCCCTCAGAATCAAGCAATCGTCACTTGGAGCAGCCACGATTTAGCCAACGGCCGCTGGTCAACTCGATTTGATATTCTTCACGAGACAGCGGGAGTTTCGGATGCGCAATCATTTCCGGCCGCGCGACACGAGCGGCTGGTTTCCGCGGAAACGGCATCCAGCCAGCAACAAAGTCGCGTGGGGGTCGATGGACTAGGGCGTTTCCTCGTAAGTTGGTCGGGCTTCTCCTCGGAAACGGAGTCCTGGAGTATCTACAAGCGGCACTTCGCGGCCGATGGAACTCCACTGAATGAAGCGGACCAATTGGTGCATTCACAACTCGGTGGAATTCAGAAAGACCCTGATTTGGCAATGACCACAGATGGTCGTTACGCGATTAGTTGGACTTCCGGAATCCCCGACGGCAGCGGCTGGGAAGTCTATGCAAAGCTTTTCGGCTCCGGCGGGCTCACCAGCTCCGCAGAGTTTATCGTCAGCGAGCAGGCCGGAGAAAACTCGGGGCATCAAAACTACTCAGCAATCGCACTTGGCAGTGGCCCTTTACAAGTCATTTGGAGTGGCAGCGGGGCCGTCGACCGCCGCGGCGTCTGGCTGCGTCGCAGCCTATTGGCACAACGGCCCAGCATCATCCCGATACCCCCGCAAACGCTCGACGAGCTAACGACCTTAAGTCTCCAGATCGCGACTGTTTCCAGCGACTCAGAACAACAAATTCGTTATGGTCTGGAACCATTCTCCCATCCGCCGGGAATGGTCATTGATCCTGTCACGGGCGTGTTAACTTGGACACCGAGTGAATTGGATGGGCCAGGTGTTTTCACTCCCGTCGTGATAGCCGCGGCTGCCGATGATCCCCAACTTGCCGATCGCCTGCCAGTACAAATCAATGTCCGCGAGGTGAACCTCAGGCCGCAGCTTATGCAACCGGCTGACGTCACGATTGACGAGGGCGCTCTGTACGAAACTCGGCTGCTCGCTGAGGATCAAGACTTACCGGAGAATCAACTCACGTTTTCACTGCTCGACTCACCCTCTCCCAGTCTACAGCTTGACTCCGTGACGGGCGTCTTAAGCTGGCCCACGAATGAACAGGATGGACCTGGCTCTTATCAAATAACAGCCCAAGTAATTGATAACGGAATTCCCTCGTTACAATATACAACGTCTTGGACCGTTCACGTTCGCGAAAATAATCAAGCACCACGCCTACAACCGATTCCCGACCAGCTGATACCCGAAGAACAACCTTGGCAATTTGCCGTCAGCGCCTTCGATGACGATCAACCGGTTGCAGCAGCTGGTCTCTCCTTTTCGCTGAATGACACAGCACAAGCTGCTGGCATCACGATTGACGATGAGGGCTTGATCGAGTGGATTCCCAATGAACAACAGGGGCCAGGCAATTTTCCCGTCACCGTCACGGTGCGTGATGCCGAGGGGGCGGGGAGTCAGCAGAGCTTTACAATCCGCGTCATGGAGGTCAACCAAGCTCCTCAATTGGCCGCGATTGACAACCAAGCAACAACTGTCGGACAAGAGGTCCGCTTGGTGAACATCGCCAGCGACGCGGATCTACCGGAAAACAGCCTGACCTATTCAATCGATTCCGCAGGCCTGGGGCTGGGTGCTCAAATCAACCCTACCAGTGGTGAATTTACTTGGACACCGATCGCGGCGGGCGTGTTCTCTTTTCGCATCACGGTGACGGATAACGGCACGCCACCATTGCATGACAGTCGGCCAGTATTGATCACCGTGGACACCGCTTTGATGCCACCACAATTGCAACCAGTGCCCGAACTGACAATACCCGAGCATGACTTACTGGCAGTCACGATTGAAGCAACACCCGGAGGTGAGAACCGCGAAGTACGCTACCGACTGGGCGACGATTCTCCAACGCATGCGAACTTAGATGCATTGACGGGCGAGTTTACCTGGAGCCCGGCGGAGCGCGACGGGCCGGGACGGTTTGTCATCCCGATCGAAGCGTTTGATCCGGCGGCACCAGAGTTCTTTGACTCCGATCGCTTAATCGTCAATGTGTTAGAAGTAAACCGAGCGCCGACGATCTCTGTTCCAAGCGCAATCACCATTAATGAAGGAGATTCGCTACGCACAGTAGTGACGGCGAGCGACGAAGATACTCCCGCCAATAACCTACGTTTCCGGTTTGCTGACACAACGCCGATTCCCGCCAGCATGCACATCGATCCGCAAACCGGCGTGATCGAGTGGGGAACGGACGAAAGCTCGGGCCCTTTGATGACACCTATCAGCGTGCAGGTTATCGACAATGGCTCTCCCAGCCTGCACGACACCGGCACTTTCATGCTCACCGTTCGCGAAGTCAATCGCCCTCCCACAATCGAACCGATCGCCGATGTTACCATCGACGAGATGCTGAATTGGCAATTGGCCGTCACGGCGACAGACCCTGATATACCTGAAGATGCTCTCTTTTACGAACTGAACGATGAAGCCGTCGCGGATGGCTTGCGAATTGACTCCCAAGGCGTGATTCGCTGGACCCCCGATGAACAACAAGGTCCGGGTACTTACCAAGTTACCGTGACCGTTTCTGATGACGCCATCAATGCGTTGCGAACGAGTAGCACTTTCAACATTCACGTCAACGAGGTTAATCGACCGCCACACCTCCAACCCGTCACTGACTTCGCCGTGCGCCCTGGAGAGTCGGTCAGCTTCACCGCACAAGCTGACGATCCCGATCTACCTGCCAATCAGCTCAGCTATTCCCTGCTTGGAGTCGCGCCTCCAGGTGCTACGCTCGACAGCCAAACAGGCAGCTTTCAGTGGACCAGCAGCAACCTGGCCGAGCCAACGTTCTATAACTTCTCGATTAGCGTTAGCGACAATGGCTCTCCGCCACTATCAGCGACACAACCCGTGGCGATTGAGGTACTTCCGGAAATTTTGCTGCTAACCGAAGATGATCGTTTCGTAACCGCATACGAACAACGCATCGAACTGCTGCCAAACAGGAATCGCCTGCGTTTGCGTTTTACGGATTTAATTTTTGACAACAACGATGCTGATTCCATCAATGACGCTTTTGAAATCGCACTCGTAGACGACCGGGGAATTCCGCTAGCTCCGATTATCAGTCCTCGTCGAGACTCATTGTTCAACCATACTGAGGATGAAATTGTGCTGCTGGGTGCGGGCACATTCGTCTTCCAAGATGCCGCAACGACGATCATCGAAATCGATGTCTCCCATCTGCAGGCCGGCATGCCGCTGCGGCTAGTCCAGCGTTTGGTTAACAACGACGAAGATAATCAAACTCGTGTGACGCTATTCCCGGGTATTGAGCAAATTTCGGGACCAGCGAATCTGCGAAACTCAACTACGACCCCCGCTGAGTTTGCACCCTCGCCCGCCGCTTACCGCTCAACAGTTACCGAGAGTGATTGGAGACACCTTACCGATGCAACATCATCGGTTGCCCTGAAATACGACCACACCACCTATGACATTGACAGCCAAATTGTGGCAGCCGGTGTCACCATCACTAACAATGGTCTTTACCCGCTTCGCGGACCACTTTTATTTACCGTCTCCGATATCGACTTACCAGCGGTCACACCGATTGCTTACACCAACGTGACGCCTCGTGGAGAAACGGATGTCTCGGATTTATTTCCGCGATCCTTGCTGGGGGCACCCTACTATGACGTGACCGCATTGACCAACGATGGCAACTTGCAGCCAGGTGAATCTGTGAGGTTCATGCTCCAGTTTCGCAACCCCACAAATGAAAGGTTTGACTATCGCAGCAGTTTACTGGCTACGATTAATCGTGCCCCGCTATTTGTTACTGATCCACCGCTGTCGGTGCGACTCAACAATCCTTACACCTATGCCTCATCCGCGGTCGATCCCGACGATGATCGACTAAATTACCGACTTCAGGCGGGGCCGGTGGGCATGTCCATCGACGCGGAGTCTGGCCAGCTGCGTTGGACTCCTGGAGCGGAGGCCACTGGACGGCACGTAATTGCAATCACTGCGACGGACCCATTTGGCTTGAGCGCACGTCAAACCTATCATCTGCATGTCGTCGACGATAATCTTTTGGCGAACCAACCCCCTTCGTTTATCACCTCCCCAATTGTGGATGCCTATGTGGGTCAACCGTACGTGTATCGGCCGCAAGCAGCCGATCCAGACTTTGATGCGCTGACTTACGATATCGTACTTGCTCCGGACGGTTTTCAACTGCCAACGGAGAACGCCGGCCCCAGTCATGAAGCGAGCCTTGTGACCTGGACGCCCACGGCGGAAGCTGTCGGCAGCACCTTTGATGTTACGCTGCGAGCCGATGACGGCAGGGGAGGCGAGGCCTGGCAAGACTACACCATTCGGGTGCACCCATTTTCGGGCAACCTGCCGCCACTGATTGTCTCAACGCCGAAGACCGAATTTCAGCTACCGATCTTTCAACTGCCGGAAGCCGTCGGAAACGTCGCTCCCGAGGAAGTGATCGAACTGCTAGCCGTCGGCCAATCAAACACGTTTCCTGCTTCGGTAACGCTACCCCCCGATACCATGTTGACAACCGCTGATGTTGTCTTCGTGATCGATGAAAGTGGTTCCATGCGGGAACAAGGCTGGATGCAAGAGCCCATCCCAGCCCTCGTCGCAGCTCTGGTCGAACAAGGCATCGGCAACAATCAGTACGCACTGGTCGGGTTTGGTTCTTTCAGCGAGATTCCTCGCATCGTCACCGAGACGCGCGACTTCGAAGTCATTCTCTACGGTTCCAGCGGCGTGGCCATTGATCGGCAAGTCGTGCGAGCGGGCACGCCCATTAAACCGATCCCGCTGCCGAGG
>CAZHTX010000466.1:2785-4879 GCA_964535475.1 uncultured Pirellulaceae bacterium | reverse complement strand
ATCAAGTGCTGACGGGTAACTTCGTCACCAAGGTAATCTACTTGCCAGATCCGGAATTTGCCGGAGCCGCTTTGGCAGGTATCGATACCCTGGTTAGCACGCGGTTGGAACCGGGCGTCGATCCGATTGAGGAGGCCGACCGTCGCGGTTCGATCCTCGCGATCATCCGGATCGGTGACAAGGACATCGAGATGTTGGGGATGGGAGGCGAACCGGGCATGTTCGCTGGTGGCTACGGCATGGGCAGCGATACCGGCATGCCGGTTCCGTTTGCTCCTTGTAGCGAAATCTGTGGTGGTGGCGGTAACAGGCCAGGCATCATGGGTGGTCCCGCTGGGGCTCCGCCGAATTTGCCAGGCATGATCTCCGGCATGACCGCTCCGCAGTACGGGATGCCTCACAGCGGAACGCCGATCGGTCTTCCCGGACCTCCTCATATTCCATTGGGAGCTCCAGCCGGTTTGCAAAAGCACGTGATGCGGAACCACACTCCGATGATGATGCCACGTCCCACCAAGGACATTCGGATTGGTGTTCGCCAGAATCCTGGCTTCAGCTATCCGCAGCCCGCCAGCCGGGCACGCATCACCGAACAGAACATCCACCCGGGTGTTCCCTACGGACGTCCGCAGCACGAAAAGGCCAGCACTCCAGTGCACTAAACTGCTGGAGGCTCACGATTTCAGCATGACGGCGACCCGTCGTCGACAAGCTCTTTGGCGGTCGGGAACGAATCATAACGGATGAATTCGCTCCCGGCCGTTTTTTCCTGTACCGCCGCAGGCTACACCATGTATCGACCTTTACGCTTCAACTCCCTGCTGGCCGCTTTCTTACTGGCAACCTTTGCCGTTGGTGAAAACGTGGCTTGGAGTCAGTATACGGAAGGTCCCTTGCCACCCAATTCCGGCCATCAGTTACTGCGAGCCGATCTGCCGCCGGGAACGATCGGCAACATGGCGCGGCACCGCGGCGGACCCTTGCAAGGCTATTACCAGCCGGTTCGCATCGTACCTCCGGAAGGTGCCAAAGTCGCTTTGGCTACCAACTTGGGTTCGTTCGCACCACTTGGCGAGACCCAGCAAGCTGGACTGCTCGTGGGAGCGGTGTATCGTCTGCAAGTCAGCCGCATTCCTAACAATCCCGGGCTGGAACTGTACCCGACGGTGGAAATCATCGGTCGGCTCTATCCCCCACCCGGGCAAGAAACTCGCTTTCCCATCCCGGTCCACCTCGACCAAAACGATCTCCTTAACGCGGCCGCCGGTCGCCTAGTGACTCGCGTGATCTACCTCGAAGATCCGCAAACCGCGTTACCACTGGCCGATCAACCGAGCACTCAACGAACGCTCGACATTCGCCCTCAAATGGATCCCATGCTGGAAGCCGACCGGCTGGGCAGACCGATCGCGATCCTTCGCATCGGCTCGCGAATTCCGCCCACTGATCCAGGTCAACTTCAAGCCTTCCTGCTCGGTGGTCCGCACTGGATTCCAACCGCCGCTCCGCAGGCAACCGCTAACCTTGCTCCCCTTAGTCGAGCTGCACAATGACGTCGAGCCGCACGAATAACCGCCAGAGAATGCTCAGCCAGAGAATGCTCAGCCTCATCAACAACTGCTGCGTCAACCACTGCCGCACCATTACCGCTGGCTGCTGGCTGCCACAACGACTGGCGTCCCGACGCGCGGTGGAGTGCCGACAATTCGAGCGGACGGCACACTTGCTGGGCTTGCTGATCGTCGTGGCCCCGCTGCTGGCCGGATGTGCCCTGCCAGGACAAACGGCTCGAAACCAAGCGACTCGAAACCAAGCACTCGACGGGCCAACACCGCTGCAGTCGCAACCACAATCGCAACCGCTGGCCGCCCAGCAGCAGCCCGTTCCGGGTCAAGTTGGTTCCATGACTGGTGCCGTCCAACAAGTCGCTTACCACGGCGGGATGACACAGGCGAGTGGCTATCAGAGCCATGACCAAGGGCATTACCAAGGGCACGCGAATTGCGCTCCCTGCAACACTCCTCAATACTCCCAACAACCGCAACAGTGCACCGCAGGTTGTTGTGGCACGGCGGCACCGATCTATCCAACCAT
>CAZHTX010000466.1:0-2775 GCA_964535475.1 uncultured Pirellulaceae bacterium | reverse complement strand
AGTTTCTCTGTGACGGCGGGGACCAACGTCCCAACGCGGTTTACACCAAACAAGACAACCTGATCGGTGTCAACTTGGAAGACACCGTGGCGAAATACGAAACGCCCGACGGAAATATTCAGATCACCCCCAGCAACCGGGTCTGCGTCTACGCGCCCCGTTTTGCCTCAGTGCGACGCATCAACGGAGCGGTGACGGGCGAACTGGCTACCGGGCCGGTCGCTTACGAACGGGCAACCAGTCCCAACGATGTGCTGGCGGAACAGCCAAACCGCGGGCTGATGGCCCCGGTTGGTCCCGAGCTGAATACGTTGGCCAAAGGCCCCGACGGCTTACGAGCTCGCGACTTGGGCGTGCCGATCGACATGGTACAAGGTCCCATCATGACGGGCGAAATTTTGGCCGCTTTAGTAAACCTCTCAGTGATCAACACCGGAGTGCTCCGCGATGCCGACAAACCGTGGCTAGCCAAGGGAGCCGACGCGGCTGTCGAATGGTCCGACGGCTTATCACCAGTGGTGATGGTCGACAACATCCGTGCCGCGGAAGCGACGCGTGACGTGGCTGCCCAAGGGCTGACGACCTACGATCTGCCCAACGGTCGCCTGCGAGTGATCAAAGTTGCCGACCGCAACGCTGCGGAAGTCGGCGAGATCATCACGTTTGTGCTACGAGTCGACAACGTTGGCGAAGGTCCGCTTGATCAAGTGGAGCTGACTGACAACTTGACCACTCGCTTGGAGTACGTGGAAGACAGTCAAACATCCTCCAAGGGTGCCGTCTTCTCAACCGAGGCCAACGAAGGCGGTTCGCTGCGGCTGACTTGGAAATTCACCGACGATTTCGAAGTCGGCGAAGGAGCCATCATCCGCTTCCGCTGCCGAGTCCGGTAAGTGGCTAGTGGCTAGTGGCTAGTGGTTAGTGGTTAGCTATTGGCTATTAGCCTTCATGACAGCCGATGCAGGTGTGCGCGAGCTTCACCTGGGCATCGGTTGCCAGCCACTTTTCCGCCCGATCGGCATAGTTCGTCTCGGGCAGCTCCGCCTTGATCGCTTCCAATTGCTTCCGCGATTGCTCGATTTCACCGAGTCGGCGGTAGACATCAGCCAAACCCATTCGCAATTCACCGCGCGAGTGCTCGCTCAGCTTGTCGAGCACTTTTTCTTGCCGCTTGTAGATAAACTCGAAGTCCGCTTTGGCCTTCACCAATAGCGGCTTCGCCATAAAGTCGGGCGCGCCCGCTGAGGCGGGCATCAGCACGGCAGCTCGCGGAATGCGGACTGCGATGTCCTCCGGCTTTAGCTCAACGGCCTTATCCATATCTTGTAAACCTGACGACCACATCTGCATCCCTTTAACCATGTCCTGCTTTTGAAACGCTTGACCGGCCAAGAAAACACGCCCCGCTCCTCGCCAAACCAACGCCTCGGCATGCTTTGGGTTTTTTGCAATCGCCGCGTCACACGCTTCCAAGCCACGCTTCATGGCCGCTTCGTCACCGTTGAATCCACCAAAAATATCTTCTCGAACTACCAAATCAAAACGCTCTTCCTCGGCGGTCGTCGCCTGATCGGTGGTTGTCCCCGCGGGCTCGTCCGCATGCGTCGTTTGCTGAGCCTTCCAAAACAGCGTTCCCACCGCGACAGACGCGCAAAGGGTCAAGGTAGCCATACGTCGCATAGTGCATCTCATGATTAAGTCCTTAATGCCGGGATCCGAATGACTTGAAACCAAAAAAAAGCTTCCCACAGCCGCTGGGCACATCAGCTTAGAACCTATCCGTTAACCCTGAGCCGACGGCGCTAGCCGCGGGCGTTAACCCTGAGCCGACGGCGCTAGCCGCGGGCGTTTTTGAGGTTCGCGGATAGGTTGTTAATGAGTCGAAGCGGATAATAGTCAATATAAGCTGATCCGAAAAGCCGAAAGAACTCGCCGCTTGAGTCAGCCAAAATCGACGACTGAATCCGACGCACAGGATGCTCTTGCTCCCCAGCCGCTTGATTCCGTAGACTCCCGCCCGAGTCATTTCCAGAAAAGTAGCTCTTGGGCGAGAGGCAAGGATGCATCCCAGCCACGGTAATTCCGTTTTCGTTTTGACGCTGTTGGCAATTACGGCCAACTGTGGATGCCGTAACACCGCGCCCGATAGTCGCATCCAGATGCAATCGAGCCCGCTGGCGGCAGATCGCCAAATCGATCCCGCACCGTCGGGTCTGCGCGGCTTGTTTCACTCTCGCCGCGCGCCGCAACCGGGCCAAGCGACGCCCGACCAAGGACAAACCCGCTCTTCGGCCGTGGCCCAACGAACCGCCGCGGAACCAACCGGCGGCACTCGTTTCTCCTTTAGCGACTCCCAGCCCAACAGCACCCAGCCCAACAGCACCCAGCCCAAACAACTAGCAAACCAGGCTGGCAAGAAATCAGCCCTCTCCGCCGAAGAGGAAGCCCTGCTCCGCAAAGCGTTCGCCGACGCCAGCCCCGAAATTCGCGAACTGGCCGAACGGCGCATGGCCAGCTTGAAGGCATCCAACCAAGGCGAAAGCAGCTTCCTCAGCGACCAAGAGGGCGAACGCCTCCCCACGCTGCCCGATTCACGCGTGACCGCGGCGAGCAACAATCAACTGCAAAATGGGCTGGCTGAACAGAACGTCCAACAAGCAAACGGCCAGCCGCAAGCAGAGTCCGGCCAAGTGGAAAAGACCACCGCCACAGCAGCTAGCCCCAACGCCCGATCGAAGGCAAGTGCGACCGCTGACAGCAGAAATACCGACGCGA
>CAZHTX010000465.1:0-4889 GCA_964535475.1 uncultured Pirellulaceae bacterium | reverse complement strand
CCGAGGGTGACAATCCCAAGGGGTATCGCCAAACCAGTCTCCCGCAGCAGGCTCTTGCGCATCGTATCTGTTCGCACGTCAGAGAATGAAATCCGAGTCATCGCGGCGGAGAGTAGCAACCTCAGCGGAACCCCCACAAGATCGAAAGCTGCGCGGCTGGTCACCCCCCTTGTTTAGCTGAAATCAATCCAGCTGAAATCAATCCAGCTCAGCTCAGCTCGATCCACCCCGGCCGCAGCGGACGCCCCCCACGGCGACGATGATTGGTTTCCAACTGCGGCAACCATAAAGCCTGATCGACTAAGTCTCGCAACACGTTGGGGTCGATCGGCTTGAACAAACAACGCACGGCAGGCAGTTGCTCACAACGTTTCTCCAAACCGACCCAACGCTGATCGGCTATAAAAATCCAAGGCAAGGCACTCTCCCCAGCTTGCCGACGAAGCTCCGGGACCAACTCCAAGGCCGCTTCGGCATCCCCGCCAACATCCATCACCACCCCGTCCAACTGGTGTTCGGCTGCCGCTTGCAAAGCCGCCGCCGAGGTGCGGGCGCAATAACAGGTGTATCCAAAACTGTCCAAAACTCCAGCAGTCCCCAGCAAAGTTATCGGGCTGGGATCGACGACCAACAAACTGGCTGCCGGCTGGGATCGACCCGCGGGTTGCGATGCATTCATTGAGTTCTCAGCAAGCAGGAACGGTTGGAAGTTAGAAGTGGGAAGTTGGAAGTGGTGCTGGCAGGGAGTTCCTTGAATCAGAATCAGCGTCATGGTTCTTACTCGTTGCGTACCCGGTCTTTCAAGATCGCTTCCTGGGGCGCTACAATCCTGGCGACGGTTCCCGCGTCAGCAACTGCCGCCGGCGGACCACAGGTTTCCACCCTCTCGCGTTTGAGAACATGAACAGCAACGCCGGCCAGCCCAACGAAGACTCTCCCCTTGATCCCCGCGTCGCTCGTCGGGAAAAACTTCGCAAAATCGCCGCCACAGGTCGCGACCCCTGGGGTGCTCGCTTCGATGATCGCTTGACGGTAAGGCAAGCTCGCGAGCTAATTCCACAGATCAAATACCAGTTTCCCGACGGCACCAGCGTCTTGCCCCCCGCGGAATTGGCCAGCGGCCCTGCCGCTGACGGCGAGCAAGCGGCCGTCGACTATCGCGGCTGGAAAGAGGCGCAAAATAAAGCGACTGGGCAGCGCGGCGAAGAAGTGGGGCCCCAAGTCCGCGTGGCCGGCCGGATCATGCTGATGCGCCCCACTGGAAAATTGATTTTCGCCAACCTCCGTGACTGGACTGGTGACATCCAGATTTTCATCGGGCTCAAACAAGTTGGCGAAGAGGCCTTCGAGCTGGCCAAAATGTTCGACCTGGGCGATTTAATTGGCGTCGAAGGACGACTTGGCTGGACCAACACGGGCGAGCTGACGGTGTTTGCCGAATCGCTGCATTTCCACAGCAAAATGTTGGAATTGCCGCCTGAAAAGCACGCCGGGATGAGCGACCCCGAGCTCAAGCAACGGATGCGTTACGCCGACTTGGCCTTTAACGAAGGGGTGCGAGAGATTTTTCTCGATCGCACGCGGATCGTCAGTTCCATCCGCCGCACGCTCGATAGCCAGGATTTCGTCGAAGTCGAAGGCCCCACGCTGCACACCATCGCCGGCGGTGCAGCGGCTCGACCCTTTACCACGCACCACAACGCGCTCGACATGAAGCTGTTCATGCGGATCGCGCTCGAATTGCACCTCAAACGGTTGCTCGTCGGCGGCATCGAACGCGTTTACGAACTGGGGCGAGTCTATCGCAACGAAGGCATCAGCACGCGTCATAACCCTGAATTCACGATGCTGGAGACCTATCAAGCCTATGGCGATTACCGCTCCATGATGGATTTGACCGAGCAGTTGATCGCCGGTGCGATCGAGGCCACGGGAGGTGGTTTCCAGCGGACATTTGGCGACCAAACGATCGATTACACGCCTCCATTTACCCGCGCCCGCTACGACGATTTGATCCTCCAGGCGACCGGCGTCGACCCGCGTGACGAAGCGGCCATGATCGCTTTGGCTACCAAACTGGGATTGGAAACGGCCGGACGGCACCCCGACGTGATCAAGAACGAAATTTTTGAGGAAAAAGTCGAAGATACGCTGGTGGGCCCCGTGTTCGTGATTGATTACCCGGCCAGTATCTGCCCGTTGACCAAGCGAAAGCCGGACGATCCGGCCGTAGCCGAGCGGTTCGAATTATTCATCGCCGGCATGGAAATCGCCAACGCCTACACCGAACTGAACGATCCCGATTTGCAAGAAGAGCTGTTCAAAACGCAATTAGCCGGACTTTCCGCAGAAGATTCCATGGCCCATATGGACCACGACTTCGTCCGTGCGCTAAAATACGCCATGCCTCCTGCCGGGGGGCTGGGTGTGGGGATCGATCGCCTGGTGATGTTGTTGACGGGCCAGAAATCGATTCGTGACGTCGTTTTGTTTCCCCTGCTGCGACCCGAGGTGAGCTAGCCGGCGGCGAACGCCCAGCCACTGCTAGGAAAACTACAGGGCGAATTGTCGAGCGAACCGCTAGGCCAGCGGTACGGCAAATCGCTTTTCGTCACCTTGCCGCTGCTGCATCCCCTGGTCTCAAGCTAACTTTCGGTCTAACTTTTGGGTTGCTGAACCGCTGTTCTGGAAACCCTGACAACTTTACTCCTGGAATCCACCATGTCCGTATCGACGACCAACCTCAATCAATTGGCCATCGACACTATCCGCACACTTAGCATGGATGCGGTTCAAACGGCTAATAGCGGCCACCCTGGTACCCCCATGGCGCTGGCCCCCGTGGCGTATCAAGTTTGGAACGAAACGATGCGTTACGATCCGGCCCAGCCGTTGTGGCCCAACCGCGATCGCTTCGTGCTCTCCTGCGGCCACGCCTCGATGCTGCTCTATTCAGTGTTGCATCTGGTCGGTGTGCGAGCCTTGGACGCTGAACAGCAAGTGCTCGACGAATTATCGATCAAGCTGGACGACATCAAAAATTTCCGTCAAATCGGCAGCCCTTGCGCGGGCCACCCCGAGTACGCCGAGGCGGCTGGTATTGAAACCACCACCGGTCCCCTGGGCCAAGGCGTAGCAAACAGCGTCGGCATGGCGATGGCTTCGAAATGGCTGGCGGCTCGTTACAACACGGCCGAGCACAAGCTGTTTGACTTCAACACGTATGCCCTCTGCAGTGACGGCGATTTGATGGAGGGTGTCGCCAGCGAAGCCGCTTCGGTGGCTGGGCACCTTAAGCTCGACAACCTCTGCTGGATTTACGACGACAACAAAATCACCATCGAGGGTGACACCGATTTAGCGTTCAGCGAAGATGTCCGCGTCCGCTTCGAGGGACTCGGCTGGAACGTTGTGAGTGTGGCCGATGCCAACGACTTGGAAGCCATCGGTAAAGCCTTGGCGACTTTCCAGCAAACCACCGGCAAACCGACCTTGATCATCGTGCGGAGCGTGATCGCTTGGGGGGCACCCAACAAAGCCAACACCCACGGTGCCCACGGTGCACCGCTGGGCTGGGACGAGATCGAAGCCACCAAAGCGGTCTACAACTGGCCCAACAACGAACCGTTCCACGTTCCCGACGGAGTTCGCGAGCATTTTGCCGACGGTGTCGGCCAGCGTGGTGCGGCAGCCTCTCAAGCTTGGCAAGAAGTTTGGGAAACCTATCAGCAGAGCAATGCCAGCCAAGCCGCCGAGTTGGCTGATTTGTTTGCCAATCGTTTACCCGAGGGCTGGGATCGCGATTTGCCGACCTTCGAGGCTTCCGAAAAGGGTGACGCCACCCGGAATTCCAGCGGCAAAGCGCTGAACGCAATCGCCAAGAACATTCCCTTCGTGATTGGCGGCTCGGCCGACTTGGCGCCGAGTACCAAGACCGAATTGACCTTCCCCGGTGCCGATTCATTCAGCGCCGATAATTATGCCGGTCGCAATTTACACTTTGGCATTCGCGAACACGCCATGGCGGCGATCTGCAACGGCATGTCTCTGTGCGGACTGCGTGCTTACGGTGCCACCTTCTTTGTCTTCACCGATTACATGCGAGGCGCCATGCGGCTCAGCAGTATCATGCATCAACCGGTGCTATACGTGCTGACGCACGACTCGATCGGCGTCGGTGAGGACGGCCCCACGCACCAACCGATCGAACATTTGGCCGCTTGCCGAGCCATCCCTGGGCTAAACGTGTTCCGCCCCGGCGATGCCAACGAAGTGGTGGAAAGCTACCGCACGGTGTTCAACATTCAAGATCATCCGGCGGCAATCGTCTGCTCGCGGCAAAACATGCCGACCCTCGACCGGACTCGCTACGCTGCGGCTGCGGGCACGTCCCGCGGCGGCTACGTTTTAGGAGATTGCGAAGGGACTCCCGAAGTCATCCTGATGGCCAGCGGCAGCGAATTGCAGTTTGTTGTCGAAGCTTACGAAAGGCTGACCGCCGACGGTGTCAAAGCCCGCGTGGTCAGCATGCCCAGCCTCTGCCTGTTCGCCCTGCAATCGCAACAGTATCAAGACGAGGTGTTGCCACCGAGTTGCCGCGCCCGAGTGGCAGTGGAAGCAGGTTTAGCACTCTCCTGGTATCCGTTCATCGGCATCGACGGGCACTTTATTGGCATGGGAGGCTTCGGAGCGTCCGGTCCCTTTGATAGCCTGTATAAGAAATTTGGGATCACCGCCGATGCCGCCTACGCAGCGGCCAAGCAGTTGATCAGCGGCTAGTTGATCAGCTGTTAGCCACGGTCCTCGTTAGCCGTTTCGGCGCTAGCCACGGTTCGTTAGCCGCTTCGGCGCTAGCCACGGTTTGTTAGCCGCTTCGGCGCTAGCCACGG
>CAZHTX010000464.1:0-4898 GCA_964535475.1 uncultured Pirellulaceae bacterium | reverse complement strand
CGCCCAATTGCCGCGCGTCGGCGGCCGATTGGGAAGGATGATTGACCGCCGCCGCCGCGCGAGCTTCTCGCGAAAACCGCCTTCGCGCCGCGCCGTGAGCCGCCAGATGAGGATGCAGCACTTTGATGGCGACTGCTCGGCCCAACAGTGTGTCGAAGGCTTGCAGGACCACGCCCATCCCGCCCCAACCGACAATCGAACGAACTTCGTAATGATCCAGCCGGCCCAGCGAACCTTCTTGTTGGGGCGCGTCAAGCAGCGGCAACAAAGCTCGCAGCCGCTGGCGATCATCATCCACATCCGCTGGCTCGTCCGCCGCAGACGCTTGTTCAAACAAATATTGTGAGGACAAATGTTGTTTCGACGAGTGTTGACCAGCCCCCTGCGATGTTGGCGACTGGTGGTTTGGCGGCTGCTGTTTTGGCGATTGTCTGCGAAGCGCGGGATCGGACAACACCAGCCGCGTCTCTCGCCACACGTGCGGCGCCGCAGCCAACCGTTCCATCCTTGCGCGACACTGGTCACAGCCATCCAAGTGGCTGGTCAATTCCTCAGCCTGCCGCGGCGTTAAGGAATCATCGAGCAGATCGCCGAGCAGACCAGGGCGGCAGGCATTCAAGTTGCGGACCATACGTTTATTCTCCCGTTTTCAGTTCGACGATTTCCCGCAACCGGGCGATGACTCGACAACGAGCCACGTAGACGGCGCCCGCCGACATGCCTAATTTTTCCGCCACCACATCGACCCCTTGGCCTTCCACGCAAGTCAACCAGAAGGCTTGCCAATTGCGAGTCTGAAATCGCGTCCTCAATTGCTCGGCGGCCCACAAAAAAACTTGCCGCCGCCGCTCGTACTCGAACTCTCGCTGCGCCACCTGATCGACGGCCGCATCGCCGACCAGCGACTCCTCCCAGCGATTACTGTCGCTCGCCTGCAACAGCGGCCGCGTCTCCAACGAACGCAGCCGGTTGATGGTCGTGTTGCGGGTGATCGTGGCTAGCCAACCTCGAAAGCTGCCCCGCTGCGGTCGACTCTCGAATTGCTCAATCGATCCAGCCACGGCCATCAAGACTTCCTGGGTCACGTCGTGCGCCTCCGCCTCCTGGACCCCGCGGGCTCGAGCCAAGCGGTAGATCAAGGGCTGGTAAATCTCAAAAAACTCATTCCACGCTTGCTTGTCATCCACATCGCGGAGACGCAGCAGCAAACTGTGACGAGTGGTTGGTTGAGAGGTCATGAACGGTTAGCAGTCAATGCTGGAATCGGTGGCCGTGCTGAAAAGGATCGCCGTGCGTACTCGCTTCATCATGTTTAACAAACTGCGGGACGAAATCTTGCGCGATGGCGGAAGAATTTCTTGCCGTTTCGCTCTCCCGCTTCGTTTTGGTACCAGTGGCAACTGAAATGTAGCAGGGTTCGCGGCGAGTCCCATAAAATGCTGGCCACCGGCGACCAAGTGAACGGAATCACCAAGAATCCCGGTACCGATGCGATTCAGCGAAATAAATCCCAGCAAAACGGCTGCCCGCAAACTTGGCTTCAAGCCGCAACCCGGTTTGTGGGTTGGCTTGATCGTCGCCCTGGCCATGCTGTTGACAAACCTCGGCGGCGCCCGGCTGTGGGACAACGAAGAACCGCTGAACGCCCAGTGCGCACGCGAAATGATGACTGCTGGCGAATGGATAGTCCCCACTTTCGACGGCCAATTGCGGACCGCCGAACCGCCGCTGCTGTATTGGTGCCAAATTGCCGCTTACAAAATCGGCGGGACCAACGAATGGACCGCTCGCCTGCCGTCCGCGCTAGCGGGCCTCCTCACGGTGTTGCTGGTTTATTCGCTGGCAACCCGCGTTGCGGCTCCGCAGGTGGCAACTTGGTCGGCCGTATCGCTGGCGACCATGTTATTGTTCGTGCTGGCGGCCCGAGCTGCCACCGCCGATTCGCTGCTGGTCGCTGGCAGCACGCTGACGATTGCCCTGTTTGTTCGTTTTGCCTATTTGCCGACAACAACAAGCCATCGCTCGCCGCAGCAACCCGCTGACGGGTCGACTCAGCTGCGTCAACTGCTGGCAACCTGGCCCAACTTTCGCCAGTGGCTGCTGATTTATGCGGCCAGCGCGATCGCCGTGTTGGCCAAAGGTCCGCTGGGATTCTGTTTGCCGCTGACGGTGATCGGTTTGACGACGTTGCTGACCCACAGCCCGCCGCACAGCCCACCGAGCTCATCAGAAAAAAAGCACCAGCACGCGGCAGCGGCAATGGCAGCAGCAATGGCAGCAGCACTCAAGAAACTGCTCCGCCACGGTTGGCGACTGCGGCCGGTGACCGCCCTGTGCGTGCTGGCGCTGCTGGCGGGTCCTTGGTATTTGGCTGTCGGCTTAGCGACCGCGGGCGTCTGGACCGATGCTTTTTTCTTTGCTCAACCATCGCGCCCCATGTTCCTGGGCGCGTTCGCCGCGTTCGCACCGCTGGAAGCTTCCGGTGGCGGCTTGCTGGCTGACGACCGCCCCGATCTGCCCTTCCTGGCAATATTTAGCAGGCTAATCGTGGGCAGTTTCCCCTGGTCCTGTTTGGCGATTCCGGTGGCAATTTCCATCGTCAAGCAGTGGCGTCGGAGCGAAAACCCGCATCCGCTGTTCGCCCTGGGAATGGTCTGGGTGGCGGTCGCGGTGGGATTTTCCAGCCTTTTCCCGGGCATTTTTGCCGCAGCGATCAGCACCAGTTATCCAGCCGCCGCGTTGTTGGTCGGTTGGTTTGTCGCTCAAATGATTGCCGGAAAGATCAGTTGCCCCCGGTCGTTTGCTGTCAGCCTGCTGATTACCAGCGGGGTTGGGCTGGGGTTGTTCATCAGCATTGCCGGCCCGTTGAGTCAACAGGTGCCACCGCTGCGTCCGCTGGCCCTGGTCGCGATGGCGTTGGCGATCAGCGGCTTGTTGGGAGCCGCCTTGGCGCGGCGCCGCCAGCCGGAATTGGGGATGCGGTGTTTCGTGATTGGTGCCGTAGTGATTTGCTGGGGAGGCCACGCGATTGCCCCGCTGGCGATCGATAAATCGAGGCGAGATCTGACGAAACTGCAAGCCGCTTTTGCCGCGGTCCCCGAGGTGCACTGGTCGGTCCAGGGAGAACCAGCTCCCTCGTGGGTGTTTTACTCCAACCGCCGCGTGCATGGTGAGTTGAACAGCCAACTACAGCCGGAAGAATTGTCTTTGTTCGGGGAAATCCAAATCGCAGAGCAGCGCGGCCCCGGGGCCGTGCCGTTATTTGGCCAGACCGGATATTTGCGAGTGGTTGCAGCGGGGGGCGAGCAAACTGGGGACGGGGCGCGCAATCCTCAAGTTGCCGAGCGGGCGGCGGGTCGTGTTCGCTAGACGGTGGGCTATAATTGGAGCGGATCGTCAAGCGTGAGCTGTTCGAATCATCCCCCCCGCTCCTTAACCACTGATACAAATGCGATTATCACCCCAACCGATTCATGTCGTTTGCCTGCTCGGGCTGTTCGTCTCGCTCTCGCCCTGCGGCGACTTGCTGGGCAATTTATCGGGCGTCGCCTGCGGTTCGCGTTGCTTCGCCCAGTCGAGTGACCCAGCGGTCGCGGATGCTGAGATTGTGGCGGACGCTGAGATTGACGCGGACGCTGATATTATCGAACGCGACCCGGCGGCCGCCGCGGCTTTGGAAGAGAAGCTGATTTCCTCGCCGCGACAATTGACGTTTGAGGGAAAGAAAGCGGGCGAAGGTTATTTCAACCAAGACGCCACCAAGATGGTCTTCCAAAGTGTCCGCGGCGGGGACAATCCTTTCTATCAGATTTACATGATGGATTTGGAAACCGGCGACCTGCAACAAGTCTCCCCGGGCATTGGCAAAACGACTTGCGGTTGGATTCACCCTAGCGGCCAGCAGGTGCTGTTTGCCAGCACGCATGAAGATCCGGAAGCGAAAGCCAAACAGGAAGCGATGCTGCGGGATGGGCCGCAGAGTCGTTATTCATGGGATTACGACCCAACTTATGAGCTCTTCGCGTGGAATCGTCAAACCGGCGAATATACCCAGCTGACCGATACCGAGGGCTACGACGCGGAGGGTGCCTACAGCCCGGACGGCTCGCAAATTGTGTTTGCCTCCAATCGCCTCGCCTATTCGGAAACATTGTCGGAACGGGATCAGGCGATGATGGACATGGATCCGGCTTACATGATGGACATCTACATCATGAATGCTGATGGTACCGATGTCCGGCGTCTGACCGAGACGCCCGGTTATGATGGCGGCCCGTTCTTTTCACCAGACGGACAACGTATCTGCTGGCGACGTTTTAGTGAGAACGGTGCCACCGCGGAAATCTTTACCATGCGAACCGACGGCAGTGATGTGCGGCGGTTGACCAGCATCGGTGCGATGAGCTGGGCACCCTTCTTCCATCCGTCAGGCGACTACTTGGTCTTCACCACCAACGTCCACGGCTTTGCTAATTTTGAGCTGTACCTAGTTCGCGCCGACGGCCAGGGTGAACCTGTCCGCGTGACGCACACGGCAGGCTTTGACGGCTTGCCGGTCTTCCTGCCGGGAGGTGAGCGGATCAGCTGGACATCGACGCGGACGGCTGACAAGCAATCTCAGATCTTTCTTGCTGACTGGAATGATGCTCAAGCACGCCAAGCATTGGGACTGAATGATTCCGGCGCGGGCGTCAGCGAGGTGCTGGCGGACATGCAAGCGGAGCAAGCGGCTGGTGCGGTAGCGGCCCAAGAAACGCAAGCCGGTTTTTCCGCAGCCGATGTCGGGCGTCACGTCGCCTATCTAACACGTGAGGAGTTGGCCGGTCGCATGACGGGCACTGATGGCGAACGTCGCGCGACTGCATACGTGGCTGCCTACTTGGAAAATTTGGGTTTTA
>CAZHTX010000463.1:0-4920 GCA_964535475.1 uncultured Pirellulaceae bacterium | reverse complement strand
GGATGGCAAACCCGATCTGACCACCTTGCCCGGCGACAAAGTTACCGAAGGTGGGCACCGCGGCACCGAAACTTCCTTGGTTGAACTGGACATCCAAGTCACTGGTCAACAAGCGGTTTTCACCCGACAAACCGACAGTCACGGTGGGGCCGCGATCGTCCGGCGGCAAGGACGACTCGTTGTCGTCAAAGGCGACGTCGAAATCGATCCCAATTCGCTCGTAGAACGAATCGCTGAGCGTGATAAAGCGAACTTCGATCGTGACTTGCAAGTTTTGCAGGCGACGCAGCGAGGCCAACAAGTCGGCGATTTGCTCGTGCACGTCCGTGGTGGTGCTAATGACCAATGAGAGGTTGGCACGATAGGGAGCCATGGTGCTTGGTCCACCGAGGGCTTCCCAAGTATCGGGCGCGATCGTGGTTTGAATCAAATCCATCAAGGAATCAAAGTCGGCAATTGCCGCACCACCATAGCCTGGCTGTCCGATCGGTCCGGAGGGACCGGGCATTCCGTAACCGCCGCCACCGTACTGAGCCAACGCGTTCGGATTCAACTGGCCCTGCTGGCCACTCTGCTTGGCCGCCGCCATGTCCATGGAAGACATCGGAGCGATCCGCACATCCGTGGTTTGCGCGGTCATTTGATACGCATTCCGCAGAGCACCCGCCAAACCGTCGTCATACCCCGAGACAAAGTTTGGGATCGGGATCACAAGGTCGGTAACTTTGTAAGGCACCGTCCGTACGTTCGATCGTTTTTGCTCAGGACTGGTGATTTTCAAGACTTCGTCCTGAATCATCCAAGTCAAGTCATACTTGTTAAGAATCAACTTCAAAGCGCTCTTCAACATGACCTGCCCTTGCAGATCCAGGTTGACCGGTTCATCCAAGGTCAAGCGAGCAGCTTGGAGTGCTTGTTCATCGATATAGATCGGCACGCCCGTGACGGTGCTCAATGTCTTCAGCACGTCACCCAAGGGGCGATTTTCAAAGCGAACTTCCACGTTGGTGGAGAGATTTTTGCGAATCTCTTCCTCTTTTGGACTGAGGTTGGCAATGCTGCTGCCGTCAGTCCGCAGGCGACGTCCCGACAAGCTTTCCCATTCGCGTGCGTCGGGCATCGTTAACGGCAAGGAGGGATCCGGCAGCGCAGCGCTCCGCTCCACATCCATCATGTAATCAACCACGGTTTCTTCTTTCGCGGCTTGAATTTCTTCATACATCAAACCACGCAGGGCAACCCGGCTGTTCGTCATCAACTGTGCAGCGATCTCGGAATCTGGATCCAAGACTTGCACCTTACGAGCGATGGTCTCCGCTTCGTGGTAGCGGCGATCCCGCATCATTTGATTGAACTCTTGCACGAACTGAGCAATTTGATCGTTCGCGGCGCGACGCTGCGTTTGCTCGTTGTCGATGTCGGCCTGAACTTGTTCATTCCGCAACTGCAGATCAATCGATGCGCGGTTTTCCTCCACGTAGCGTTCTTGCTGCGTGTAGGCCCGATCCACGATGCTCAACATTTGCTGCTTGAAGGCCGAGTCGCTAGCCGAGTCGTTAACACGACGACGTAGTTGCACGATACGGTCGAGCGCTTCCATGGGCCGCGCCGTGCTGATCTTCTGCGTGTCGTTCAACTCACTGCTGATCTCGCGATAGAGTCGTTGACGCGCTTGTTGCTGCTGCTGGTCGACCGTGTCCAGCGGACTGCTGGATGCAGCGCCGCTAACCGGTGCTAAACGCTCCGGCTGAAGCAACGTTAGTTTTTCTTGTAACTGCTGTCGCATCTCCGGAGCCAACTCGGCTTCGTATTTCCACGCTTCCAGGAACTTACTCCGTGCTTCGCCGGAGTTACCCGCCGCCATGGCACGCATTCCCTCGTTGAATAACGCGGCGCCATCGCCAGCTAAGGGCGAAGCCAACGCTTGCACTTGTTGGACACCATTTTGCTGACCCTGCATGATCGGCATAAAGCCAGTCTGCAAGACTTGACCAGGAGCCTGTTGACCGACAGGACCGGTCGCCTGTTGAACCCCAGAATTTTTTGGGCCAGGATTCTGCGGGCCGGCTTGTTGAGCGGGTGGCCGCAGCAGATTGGGATCGACCCCCGCTGCGACAAATGTCCTGCCGGTATCCATCAAGGACTTGCGCATCTCGGGCAGTCCGGCCGAAGCGATCGCCGCTTCGCGAAACCGAGTGATTGCCAATTCTGTGTTCTTGGCAGTCAATGCTTCGCGTGCTTGACGCAGCAACGCTTCCGCTCTCGCCGCGTCCGGTCTGGCGGACTGGGCTGAGTTCGTTTGGGGGGCGCCCGATTGCGGCGCTCCCGATTGGGGACCCGGCACTTGGGCCAGGGAATGGGCGGCCGGAATGGTCACGGCGGCTGCTAGGCCGGTCGCGACCAGCCAAGCGCGGTTCAGCACGGTCACTCTCAACGCGACTCTCCTTCTTCGCTGTTGAACCAGACCCGACGCTTTGGCGACGGCTCTCAGTTGGCCGAAGGTGTCGTTCGCACCGAACGAACGCTCCATCCTTCACACCGGTACCAACACCTCGGAAAAAAATCCCCCCTGCCAATACCTCGTCTCCATCCTTGGAACCGTGGTGTCGCCTCTGGGATGTTGTCCAATCCGACTGGTCTCGTACCCGGCGGCCGATTTTTCCCCACCCCGAAACAACGCTGTTTCAAGTCGCGGGTTAATCGACGGCTCAGTATCGGTAATCTTCCTCGTCTACTCACCCACACCATGTCTGGCAGAGGTCGAGACGGGCGGGAAGTAACACCTCTTTGCAAACCGGGTCAACCCCAAAAAGCAAAACTCGCAAAAAAAGTTAGCATCGCGAGCGTGTCGCAAACCTCACTCGCAAGCTCAGCCTGCCCACCAGCCAACAATCCGCTCGACAATCGCCGGTACGGACTGATCATCCGTCTGCACGATGAAACTGGCCACTTGCCGGTACAACGGTTCGCGCTCGGCGAGCAGTTTGCGAACCTCTTCCACTGCTGGTAATGCTGTCAATCGCGGACGCAAACTTGCGGTCGCCTGGTCGGCCGCCAACCGCCGGCAAATCGTCTCCTCACTCGCTTGCAACCAGACGCAACGCCCCGTCCGCTCGATAATGCCGCGGTTCACCGCAGCCAAAACCGCCCCGCCCCCCAAGGCGATGACCCGCGGCGTCTGCTGAGCGAGCTCGACCAAACTGGCCGTTTCCAATTGCCGAAAGCCAGCTTCGCCCACCTCCTGAAAAATCGCCGCCACCGTTTTTCCAGCCGCTCGCTCGATTTCTCCGTCTAAGTCAACGTGTCCCACTCCCAACTGATGGCCCAACAACTCGGCCACCGTGCTCTTGCCCGTCCCCCGATAACCACTCAAATACAAATGCACGGTGCCACTCTCCAATATTTTGGAGCCCATCGGAAAACCATTAGCCGCTTTGGCGCTAGCCGCGGTCCTTTTGGGTTTTCCGATAGGTTCCTAACTTCATGCCGACCCAAAAACGAAAAAAGCCCCGCAGAGCATACTCCGCGGGGCTAATTCGTTAAATCGTGGTAAACCGAATGCTACTTGACGCTGCGGCGACGACGCCAAGCGACCAAACCACAACCGACTCCCAGCACTGCCAACGAACCTGGCTCGGGCACTGCGGTCAAGCGGAAATTGTCCACCATGATTCGCTCTCCCGTCGTGGCCGACAACTGCACCACAAAATCGCTGTCAGCGAACGTGGTCAAACCAAAGTTGTGGCTGAACGTCGACCACTCGGACGAATCACCCAGGAAGGCGTTGTCGATCAGGCCCACGTTGGTAAAGTCCACGCCACCATTGACGCTATACTCAACCGCAAACTCCGGACTCGGATTACCATCCCAACGCCGCACGTCAAACGAAAATCGACTGACCGTGTCGAGTCCACTCGTATCAGCGTATGTTGCGGTCCAATTCACCGGTTGGTTTCGCAATCGCCATGAAAATGTCCCCAGCGCTCCGGCGACGCCATCCGTAGTAGAGGTCGTATTCCGAAGCGCCGGCCCACCCGTGAACACTAAACCTTGGTCGGAGTAAACGTGATCGTCCTGATAGCTACCAAGTCCGCCGCTACCAGCGGTCCATTTGGCATCGTCATCGAAATCGACAACCACGCTCGCTTGAGCTTGGGGAACCAGCAACGCTGCTGTGCAAACCGCCAACAAAGCGGCTCGTATCCCTCGAAAATAACTCTTCATTGAATGTAATTCCCAAAAATAGTCCAAACTAACCCCATTGGCACCACAGGTTAGGCGGAATGCGCTGAATATTCCAGCAGTGAGAAGTGAATTTTCCGTGAAGAAATCCCTACTCGTTAGGGGGCGCTCCACCGTCCCCTGCGAGAGGCGTGCGCAGCGAGGCCAACACAATTCCGGAAAAGCCCAGCAGACCGACCACGGTAATCGAAACGAAACCAGCCAGCGGGGGCAGATCAAAAGCTCCGCTGTCTTCCGCCAAAACACCAAGAATTGCCAGCGTATTGTTGGTAAAGTGCCCCAAAATGGCTGGCCACAACGAGCCGCTGGCGTGTGCCAGAAACCCCAGCCAAATGCCCAGCGGCAGCACACCCAGGGCATGAATCGGATCGACGTGCAGAGCGGCGAACGCGATTGAAGCAAGCAAAATCCCCACCCAAGCGGGCAACAGTTGCGTCAACCGCCGCTGCAAAAAGCCGCGAAAAAGAATCTCCTCGCAAATCGCCGGTGTAACTCCGATCAGCAACACCAGGGGCAACAAGAATCCGCTGGTTCCATGGTGACGTATCGTCGCCGATGTACTCCGCAGCGTCTCGCTTTCCTCGACCAGTCCCCCCAGCATCACCGTCACGATCAAACCCACCAGCGGTGTTGCCGCCGCCGCGGGTCGTCAACATGTTGCTGGTCACGCCGGGCAAT
>CAZHTX010000462.1:0-4921 GCA_964535475.1 uncultured Pirellulaceae bacterium | reverse complement strand
ATCCGCGGTTGCTGGCGAGGCACCCCGGCAAACTGCTGAGCCGGTTGCGGTGTGGTGGGCTGCGAAATGCCCAGCACGATCGCGCGAATAATGTAGTAAGGCACATAGAAGATCGCCAGTAAACTCAGCAACGGCACCAGCCACTGGGTGTTGAGAATCAACAAGATGACACCCATCACCAGTAGCACCAACCGCGTTCCCGGAAAGGGAGCCAAGCTGGCCCACCAACGGCGCACATCTCCAAACGTGGAGCGAACCACACGGGCCAAAGGCTCCTCACGGTTGAACGCTCCGCCACCCGTTTGATTGCCGACCAAATGCTGATGGCCTGCCGCCTGGGGATGCGGGAATTGACCCGCCAACGGCACCGGCGAAGGCCGATGATGTCGTACTTCGCCAAAGTGCAGATCGTTCCCGGCACCATCGCCCGGCCCAAAGTCCCGCGTCTGACGCGCCGCGAAGGGCCGCTCGGCAGTGCCTAACTCGGACGTAAATTGAATACCCGCATCCATCGAGCCCGCGCTATTTGGGCCCGCGTTACTTGGGCCCGCGCTAAAGGCCGACGCGCCGCCACCCGGAGTGACCACCGAGTCACTCAAATTGCCATTCACGGCTCGTGCCAATCCGTGCTCATCGAGCACGATCCCCAGTGGTCGCACCATCTGCGCCACCGTCTGTTGGCGAGCGGCAGGGTTCTTCTGCAGGGCTTGCCAGATTACGCTGCGATAAGGTTCGGGGACTGCCGACAAATCGGGATTGGCCGTCAAGTGTTTCATCACAATTTCATGGCTGCTTTCACCATCGAAGGGAACCGTGCCAGTTAGCAATTCAAACAGCACGATACCCATCGCGTAGATGTCGATCTCGCGACCGTAATTTCCGCGTCCCACTTCGGGCGCCATATAGTGAAACGTACCAACCGATTCGGTATGTCCACCGCGGCGGGAACAAGAGATGTACTTGCTCAGCCCGTAATCACCGATCTTCACAATGCCGTCATCATCAAAGATGTTGCCCGGCTTGAGATCACGGTGAACGATCCCCGCTTCGTGCAGGTGGGCAACACCGCCAGCCAGCGCGGCAAACCAACGTCTCGCCTCCGCCTCACTGACTCCCTGCGGTGCGCGATCGAGCGCTTGCCGCAAGCTGTCGCCAGCCACATACTCCATCACGATCCAAGCCTGACCGGCGTCGTCGTAACGAATATCATAAAGCGAAATCAAGTTAGGATGCTTGAGGTTCAAGCAGTGCGAAACGCCCCGCAATTCAATATCCAAATTCCGTTGGATCCGCTTGAGGGCGACCTCTTTCCCGGCGTCACTGAGGGCAAAGTACACTTCGCCAAAACCGCCCACGCCAACACCCCGCTTGAGCGTATAGCCGGACAGCGGTTTGCTGCCGCTGGCGTAGCTGAAGCTGAGGCCGCTAGCTTCCCGACCGGGGAACGGATTGGCGGCTGTGACTGGGCTCGTGGCTGTGACTGGGCTGGGACCAGCTGCTGTGCGGGCCGCTTCGGCTTGACCTTCATCAAAGGCCCAAGTCCTATCTAACGTTTCGACCGATGCTGACATGGCTCCTGGTTCTCCCGAAGGCTGAGTGACGCCCGTGGCATGAGGTTGATCCGACGCGGGGCTATGTTCCAAGGCAGTTTCCTGGCTTGGTTGAGGCGCTGCGGGTTGTTTTTTTTCGTCTTCAGATTGTTTTTTTGGCCCTAGCCAGCGACGCAAACTCATGATGGCAGAGCCTCCAGTGTGAATACCAACCCATTCGCTTCGACGCGCCCGCCAACCGGCACGGGCACACGCCCCTGACTCGCTTGACCGTCGACAATCGTTTCTCCTTCTCCTCGACAAAACCATTTTCCGTCACGATGCAGCAGCACCAACTCTCCGGTCGCCAAGGGGGTCCAGATGTGGCTGCTGCGAGTGGGCCCGAGGATACAAGTATCAGCCAGCAGGATAATTGCATCGCTGCGAGGACGTGACTTGTGTCGCTTGTCAAGTTGCAAGCGGGCCGAAGCACTTAACGGATGGGGCATGGAAAATTCCATCCGCACTCCCCGCACAATGGGGCCGCTGAACGATTGAGCGGTCAACCCGGCGAATGATCCGGCCGATGTTTCCGCCGCGCCGCTGCCGAGGGTGAGAAAATCTCCATCGCGTAACATGGTGGGCCGATTCATTCGGCGTCCACCTAGTAATACTGTGCCCAAAGGCTGCAGTACATAATCTCGACCTTGTCGTCGAATACAAGCTTCGCGACGTGATAAATCTCCCTGCAGGCAAATCTCAGCGTCTTCCGACCCACTCGGACCGCCAATGGTCCAGTCGTCGCCCGGCAGCAGCAAGTATCCACCTACGCCATCCACCCACAACAACCATCGACCGGCCACCGACTCCACCTTTCCAACCGGCTTGCCGGCTCGCGATTCGCTGAGGGAGAATACCACGTCGCTCACCTGTTCAAAAAAGCATCAAACGACAGGAAACAAACTTTGCAATCGACCGTGTTCTACTCGTCGTCGCCCAATTGGATTCCCGTCAACGCGGTTGCTCCGTCGCCAGTTTGATCCCCGTCAAAAAAGTGGGTGATCTCGTCCAGCAACTCGGTCTCACCTTGCTCATCCAATTCGATGCCACCAAAGTAGTCCGTATCGACTTGAGTCATCTCCTTCTCAACGTCGATGCGAGCCGAAATCCGATCGAGCAACTCGCGAGTCCGCGACAAAGCACTGTCGTCGAGCGCCAATTCGCTGCTGGTCTGAGCCACCCGCACGGCAGCCAAACGAGCTTGCAAGTTTTCCACTTCGACTTCCAATTGACGCTTAGCCGACAACATCGCTTCCATCCGCTCATTGGCGGCAGACAACGTTTCTTGGCGAGCCGACAACATCTTATTCAAGTTATCAGCCATTTCCTTGCGAGTCTTGTACAACTCGAAACGACGGCTGAGGTCATCCTTCACTTGATGCGAAGTGTAGGTCTTGCCCGAATAGACGAACACGTTGTCGCCACCGGCCAAGTCAGTCTTCAACCGCATGATGTCGGCTTGAGCGGCTGCCAATTTATCTTCCGTCTCACCAACTTGACGCTCCAGCTTGGCCACGTTAATCCGCTCCGTGGCAATCCGCTTGGCGTTCGAGTTGATCTCTGGAGCCAAATCAGCGATCAGCTGACGGGCTCGTTTGATTTCCCATTCGAGGGGCACCGAGTCTTCGGCTGTTTGCTGCAGCCAGCCACCGGCCGTGCGGGCGTAGCTCCACAGTCCCGAGCCGATCACCAAACCACCCAAGGCCGAAGCCAACACACCACCGATCAATAGTTTCTTAATCATCGCTATCCGTCTCCTCGTTTGATGGATTCCCGCAATTCTGACTGCGTGGCCAACTGCGCCGTCAACATGACGTCACTGGTGGGTCGATCGTGGCCATCGCCATGGCTCGGCTGCTAGGAAAGTAGCCGGCCAACACTAAGGAATTCGAGACCAACGCGGCGATCTTGACGCGCGAGTGCGAAAAAATTGGCTCAGCAGAAGAAAAAACACTAAAAAGAGACCGACAAACCGGCAACAACACACTCGCAGACCCTCCCTCTGAGGGCATTTCGTGCGGTGGAGCTGCTCTTTCTACGCGACGACAGCCAGCATGGCTCGGTCACCGATCGGGAATCCACCACCAATCCATACTCGCGCCATCGGCTACTTGGTTTCACCCCTGCTTCCGCAGATGGATCGCTTCACTGCAGACGTATCGCTTCAGTGGGGATTAACGTCGGGATCGCGTCGCGAATCGCATACAGCCACTGCTCATCTTGACTCACCAGCCCCCCTGCAGCTGGCTCTTTGATCAGTTCGTCGGCGGCATCGAAGCACTCGCCCGCCTCGATCCGCCGGTTCAGGCTTTCCAGTTCGGCCGGTGTGGCTATCCGCAGCGGCTGTTTGGTTTGGGGACAACGCAAAATTTCCAACAGCACCGGGTCAATCACTGCTTCTGGGGCTGTCATGATGGTAAAAGGTCCATGGAGTTGAGTAATCAGGAGAAAATTCCCCAAAATAGGCGGGGAAAATATTTCGCGTAAATCATGAAGGAAAATCAGTAATTTACCGAGAAACCGCGCGGGGCCAAACTGAAAACCTTCAGCATCCGCCGAGGCGGCAACCGATATCACAATCTAACGCTTATCTGACCTCCAGTGCGAGGTCTCCGCAATCACTTATTGGCGAGGGAATGCCATGCGAAAGCGGCAGTTGCAGTTTGGAATCGTTTTTGGATTCGGGATCTCAGTGTTTGTGGCGAGCAACCCGCTGGCCGCTCAAAACCCCAACCGAGTGGTCGATCCACTCACCGGCCAGACTTATGAGCGACGGTTCCGCACGGTGGAGCGTCCCAGCGTGGAGACTCGCCTGGAGCCCAAGGTGGTCACAATTTCGCGTCCCGAAGTCGTGACGGAGCTGGAGCCAGTCCACAACACTTATTTTGCTCCGGTTGTGCGATACGACTGGCAACCTCGCTGGCACAACACTTGGAATCCCTTCGTGGCACCCACGTTGGCTTACCATTACGCCCCGCGGACTCACTGGGAAGCTCGCACGGAGACCTACAATCGCCCCCGCACGACAACCCGCTGGGTGGCTGAAAAGCGAGTGGTCAACGAGCCGCGGCGGATCACGACGATGCGTCGTGAACAAGTCGAAGATTGGGTCGCGGTCTCGCCAGGCCCCGGTCCGCAAACCATTCCCGGCTCGGGCCCGGCAACGCAAGTCGCCACGCTACCTGTCGCGCCACCGGCTCGCCCAAGACTGGGAGGCATGCCGCCTACCGTGCTCAACAGCGACCCCTACAGCACCCGCACCATTCTGCGTTGAGTGTGAGTCTTGAGTCTTGAGTCTTGAGTCTTGAGTCTTGAGTCTTGAGTCTTGAGTC
>CAZHTX010000461.1:0-4934 GCA_964535475.1 uncultured Pirellulaceae bacterium | reverse complement strand
CGCTGGGGGAGAATTTTGGTGCCAACTGGACGCTGACGGCCCGCGATGGAACTCGCGTCAGCGGTCGCGGCGAGGGGGGCGTTTTTCGTTGTCAGGCCGACGGGACCCAGCTCCGCAGAATCGCCAAAGGTTTTTGGAATCCGTTTGGATTGATGGTTCGCAGTGATGGTGAAATGTTTGCCGCCGAAAATGATCCCGGCAGCCGACCACCCTGTCGTCTGTTGCAAATTATTGAGGGAGCCAACTATGGTTTTCAGTGGGTCTATGGCAGTTCGCCAGTGCATCCTTTTGTGGCTTGGAACGGCGAACTGCGGGGCACGCTGGGAATGATTCATCCTTGCGGCGAGGGGCCCAGCGGCATCGTCCAACTCGGTGGCGGAGTCTTAATTCCCTCCTGGAGCAACCATTGCATTGACTATTTTCCGTTGCGCCGCGAGGGAGCCGGCTATCGCTCGGAGCGAATCGAGCTGGTGCGTGGCGGTGAATTTTTCCGCCCCGTCTGCATTGCCGCCGGTCCCGCCGGATCTTATTACCTAACCGATTGGGTGTTCAGTTCTTACGAGGTTCACGGTCGCGGCCGTATTTGGAAATTGACGATCGATTCAGAGCCAGCCTCATGGCTTAAACCTGAATCAGATCCGCCAAATGCTGACGCTCAGCTTGCCAGCCAGTTGCGAAGTGGTGGCGATACGTATTCCTTGAGCCAACTTTTGGAATTTAGTCGCGGGTCTGACCCTGTCTTGGCCGACGCGGCACTCTCGGCAATCGCCCTGCGGAGCGAGGCATGGACTCCGGAAAACCTGCTGAAGTTGTCCGGCAATGATCGGTTGATGGCCTTGGTGGCACTCCGGCGCGTTGATCTAAGTGACAGTCGCTGGGTTCGCGCGCTCTGGTCGGACGCAAACCGGGATATCCGCTTCGAAGTGCTGCGTTGGATAGCCGATGGTGTGTTGACAGAGTTTAAGGACGATGTGCAAGAATTACTCCAGCAACCAAATCTTGATTATTCCACCTTCGAGGCTGCCCTGGCGACTTGGAATACCCTGGCTGGTAATCCGCAAGCGGGTGTGACCAACGTGGAAGTGTTGTTGGAGCGGTTAACCGACTCGGCGACTCCGGCCAAGTTAAAAGGGTTCGCCCTCCGCCTCGTCCCCGCGGATCATCCCCGACTTGATGCCCCCTTCTTGCGCGAGCTGGCCTCTATTGGCGATGCGGGGTTATTGCAAGAGGTCATCCGCACGCTGGCTAGCCATCCCACTGAAGACAAGCTGAATCTCCTGGCCGTTTTCGCGGTGGATCAAGCATTAGACGCGGCTACCCGTTGTGATGCGATTGTCGGGCTGGGACATTCACGCCGACCGGAGCATCAGCAGTTGTTGATCACCCTGACCGATGATGCGGATGCTGGCATTCGCCAGGAAGCACTCCGCGGGTTGCGTACTCAGCCGCTGGATTCAGCGGCGAAAGCAGTCTTGGCAACGATTGCGACGCGGCACCCCGCCGAACGAGCTGCGGTGCGGATGGTTTTAGATCGTTCGCTCGATTCCGACCGGCCCCCGGTGGAAGATACCTCCGCTTGGCTGGAGCGGTTAGATCAGCTGCCAGGTAATGCCGATGCTTTGGCTGGTCGCCGCATCTTCGTCAATTCAAAAGTTGGACAGTGCGCCCAGTGCCACCGATATGATGGCCGCGGCAACGTCGTCGGTCCCGACTTGAGTCTGATTGACCGTCAGGGAGATCGGGAATCGATGTTGCGTGCGATCCTCCAGCCCAACCGCGACGTGGCACCTCAGTATTTTGTTACCGCGTTGGAGTTAGCAGACGGAAATGTCTTCAGCGGTATTTTACTGAGATCGTCCAGCGTCGATGTGTTTCGAGACTCGCAAGGCAAGGAGCGAGTGTTTCAGAAATCAGAAGTTATTGAGAGGACCGAATTGAAAACATCGTTGATGCCAACTGGTTTAATCTCTCAATTAACAGACCGAGACCTGCGAGATTTGTTGGCTTTCCTGACACAGCAAGACGCCGCGCCTCGGTAAACAAAGCACGCTCGCAGATTATTCCGGTTGCCGCAGCAACGAAAAACCTTCCCGCCAATGCGAAGGGGCTATCTTAAAGCATCGCGGTCGAGGGCCACGCGAGCTTGGCCACGGGAAACTGGAATCATGACACCCATTTGCGGCGCGCCGGAGTTTACCATCGACTTGTTGAAGGGGATGCTGTAGCAGGCGTAGGCGCCGGTAGATTCATCCAATACGTAGACGACGCAATTGGCGAAACCGCCGCGGTTGGAAGCTCCGGGAAACTGGGCCGCTCCAATCACCATTAAGTACTTGCTGTTTTTTCCCACGCTGGGCAACGCTTCTTTGACGTTGCACTGGAAGGCGGCCCCGAATTGTCCAGCGCGTGGGTAAAGCACGTTACACTGCAACAACCCCGAAGCGTGATCAAGCACAAAGATGCCATCGGCATCAGGGCTGATTGGCCCGGTGGCCATCGAGAATTGTTCGCCGCTGACTCCGGAGGTGGCATCGAGCTCGGCAAAGGGATGAGCCAGCGATAACTGTTCGGATGTCGATTGGCGTCCGAGCAGAAATCCGAGCAGCGTTGCCGCCGTCAGGGTGACGCCCAGCACAAGTCCGGTGAACAACGGTTTGGCGCAGCAAATCTTCATCGCGTAAAATCTCCCTCTCAGAGGATACCTCGCACCGGCGACCGCCGACGCGTCGTGGACGAAAAGCTCCAGGGCACCTTGGATTGTACGTAAACCTGCGCCCCCTTACGATGCGAATTCGGTGGATGTCCGCAAAAATGCGCTGATCCACTTGTTTTAACCCCCACGAACATTCAACCCCGACAATTCGGAGAACCCCGCACGATGAGTGATACAGCAGTCAACGCCCCCTTGGGCCGCAAACTTCGCATGGGCTTGGTCGGCGGAGGTTCGGGCTCGTTCATCGGTCGCGTGCACTCGATTGCCGCTTGCCTGGACAACCGCGCCGAAGTCGTCGCCGGCGCACTCTCGAGCAACCCTGAGCGTTCCAAGGCCTCCGCCCCAAGTTACGCCATCGACGAGGCCCGCGCGTACGGTTCGTACGAAGAAATGATCGATGCGGAAACCAAATTGCCCGCCGACCAACGAATCGATTTTGTCAGCGTCACCACGCCCAACCACACGCATGCCGAAGTCGCGTTAGCGGCTGTAAAGGCCGGTTTTAACGTAGTTTGCGACAAGCCGATGACGTTTGACCTGCGGGAGGCCGAGGAACTGGCGGCTGTCGTCGATAACTCCGATGTTGTCTTCGCGCTGACGCATAATTACACCGGCTATCCGCTGGTTCGCCAAGCGCGTGAGATGATTCTCGGTGGCGAATTGGGGGAAATTAACGCAGTTCGTGCGCAGTACATTCAAGGCTGGCTGCGGAGCAAACTGGAGGACGAAGAGCAAAAACAAGCGTCCTGGCGAACCGATCCCAGCAAGAGTGGGGCCGCAGGCTGTTTCGGTGATATCGCCACGCACGCGTTCAACTTGGGCCGCTACATGACCGGCCTGATTCCCGCCGAACTCAGCTGTCACCTGCGGACCTTTGTGGAAGGCCGCAAGCTGGATGACTATGGCACCGCGGTAATCAAATTCGACAACGGTGGCCTCGGAACGGTCACCGCATCGCAGATCAGTCATGGGCGCGAGAACGACGTGCTGATCGAAATCGACGGCACCAAGGGTTCGTTGGTGTGGCGGCAAGAAAACCCCAACGAAATGATCGTTCGCCAAAACGGTCAACCGCATAAGATTTACACTCGCGATCCCAACGCGCCCTTCATCAGCCCCGTCTCGGCTGCCGCCTGTCGCTTGCCCGCCGGTCATCCGGAAGGTTTCTTCGAAGCCTTTGCCAACGTCTACACGGCCGCCTTTGACGCCATGATTTTGCGAGCCAATGGGCAAGATTTTGAGAAACGAAATACGTTGTATCCAAACGTGCACGATGGTGTCGAAGGCATGTACTTTATCCAGCAGTGCGTTGCCAGCAGCGCCGAAAATGGCGCTTGGCTGCCGTTGCAGCACCAGCGAGCTCGACGGTGAGCACCGGGGTGATTCCCAATGTGATCGCCGAGCCATCGCAGTCGCCGATCTGGCCGCCAGGTTCCGTCGCGGCAATTTTGCCGGCGGCCGGAAAGAGCCGGCGGTTCGGCGGCTCCGTCAAAAAGATTTTTGAACTGCTGGACGATCGTCCCGTCTGGTTCCACGCGGCCGCCGCGCTCCGCCGGCGGCCCGAGGTGGGGACAGTTGTTCTGGTGATCGATCCCGAAGATGAGATCATCTATCGCGAGCAATTTCAGCCATTAGTCGAGCTGCTAGGGGCTCGACTGGTGCCGGGAGGCGATGAACGTGCCGATAGCGTGCTGGCCGGCTTGGCCGTGGCGGGCGATGCTGCTTGGATCGCCATTCATGATGCCGCTCGACCGTTGCTCAGTGATGATGATATCGGACGAGTCTTTGCGGCGGCCGACCATACCGGCGCTGCCCTGCTGGCAGCTCGCGTTCGCGGCACGATCAAACGGCAACAGCCGCCGAGCATGGCAGTCGAAAAGGCAGCCGCTCAAGTGCGAGCAACGGTCGATCGCAGCGAACTATGGGAGGCTTTAACTCCGCAAGTTTTTCGCACGGAACTACTTCGCGAGGCTTACCAGAAATGGCGCGGGTTTCCAGTCACCGACGACGCTCAATTAGTCGAGCGGATGGGGCATGCGGTGAGTTTGGTGGAAGGTTCGCCAATCAATCTAAAGATCACGGTCAGCGATGATTTGAGCATCGCCAAGGCGTTGTTTGCGGCCCGAACCGCTCGTTAGCGGTTTTGGCGCTAGCCACCGTTTGTTGCGCGGTTAGCGGTTTTGGCGCTAGCCACCGTTTGTTGCGCGCGAATCGTTTGGTT
>CAZHTX010000460.1:0-4939 GCA_964535475.1 uncultured Pirellulaceae bacterium | reverse complement strand
TGGTGGAGTCGATGTTGCGAAACATGAGCATGACCGAAAATTTCGCACGCCTGGTGGTCTTCTGCGGCCACGCCAGCGAAACGGTCAACAACCCGCTCGCCGCTGGTCTCGACTGTGGTGCCTGTGGCGGCCATTCGGGAGAACCCAACGCGAGATTGGCCGCTCTGTTGTTGAACCAACCCCAGATTCGCGAGATGTTGGCGGAACGCGGTATTGAAATTCCCGCCGACACCTATTTCCTCGGTGGGCTGCACAACACGGTGACCGATGAAATTCAGTTGTTTGATCAAGACGATGTCCCAGCCAGTCATCGTGATGAATTTGAGCAACTGCGCGAGCACTGCGCGACGGCCAGCGAGAACACGCGTACGGAACGTCTGCCCAGCTTGGCTGGCAAATCGCCGCAGGGACTGCTGAAACGAGCTGGCGATTGGTCGGAAGTTCGCCCCGAATGGGGCTTGGCTGGCAATTCAGCGCTGATCGTGGCACCACGCTCGGTGACCAATCAAATCAACCTGGCCGGTCAAGTTTTCCTGCACAATTATGATCATCGTCAAGATGCAACGGGCAACGTATTGGAAACGATCATGACCGCCCCGATGATCGTGGCTCACTGGATCAACATGCAATACTACGCCTCGACGGTTGACCAACAACATTTCGGCAGCGGCAACAAAACGGTTCACAACGTTGTCGGTCGATTTGGCATCTTGTCGGGCAACGGCGGCGACTTGATGACTGGCCTACCATGGCAATCATTACACAACGGGCGCGAGCATCAACACTTGCCACTGCGGTTGCAAGTCGTGATCGCAGCCCAGCGAGCGTCGATCGAGCGAGTCATCAACGCGCATCCGATGATCGAGGATTTGCTTGCCGGCGATTGGTTGCAAATCATCGCGCTCGATGACAACCAAGCTTATCGGTTTGATCGCGACGGGAGCTGGGTGTCCTTAAACTCAGCAGCGTTCCGCATTGACACGCCGCATCATGCCGGCGGGCAGCATGCGGGTGGGCAGCAGCGGTCTGATATTCACCGCGGATCGAAAGCTGATTTAGCGTAAGAAAATGGCTCGATGGTAATCGCTGACCTGCTGCGGTGAGATTCCGATCGCAGCCGGCTCGACGATCACCGACCCGGGAAAGTCCACTTCGTGCAGTCCAGCGGCGACACGAGCCGCGGAAACACTCCCCTGGCCAATCAACGGTTCACCACCGACAACGGCCCTGGCATCGGCCAGATAAACACAGGCCAGGCGATCGCCAACGCGTGCTAACAAATCGACGATCGGCATTTCACCGCCGGCGACCATCGTGCCCACATCGGCAGCCAGCTGAACCAGCGGACTCTCATTGGTCCAACGCAAGAGACGTTCGAAGCGGCCGACGGAATCGATAAAGTGTCCTTGCCGGGGACGCAGCGCTAATCGCACTCCGACTCGTTCCGCCAGCTCACCGAGTTCGAGCACGATCACTGCCAAACGATCAAGCGCGACCTGAGTGTCCAGATCGGACGAGATCGCGCCGGTGGAAAAGGTAACTAAACCGCCACCCAACTCGGCCACCATTTCGACCGCCGCGGCCAGGTACTCCTGCCTTCGCTGGCAAGCGGTTGTGGCCTCTAACAAGCTGGTCGTTTCGGCTTCCCAGGGATCGATCAAGTAGGGGCCATCGGCGTCGACGACCAGTTGCAGTTGCCGACACCCGCTTGCCGCCATCGCCAGCTGGACTTGCCGAACTTCGGCATCGGCTAGCGGATCCAACCGCGAGAGGCTGAGGCGAACCGCGATCGCCCCATACCCAATCTGCCGCAACATGGCTCCCGCGGTCGCCAAGTCGTGCTCCTCCAGCGCGATTGAGTGAAATCCGGGTACCATCGGGGATTAAGTCATCTTAAAACGAGCGCTGAGCACGAGCGCGGGAATGATCAAGCAAAAAACACCAAGCCCATATTCGGGTCCCGCGCCGATCAGGGCGAAAGCGGCCGCCAACGGAATCAGCGTCAACAGGGCGGCTCGGATCGTCATTTGCACCCGCCGCGGTGTGGGGTTGCGCAACAAGCGAATGCTGCGGAGCACGACCGTGATTCCCAGCATGCCGATCAAAAAAGCAAATTGGTTGTCGCCGCGAAACCGCAGCCCAGCCTCTGGGCCAACCATGCGGGGTACCACTGCCAACAGCACGCACCCCAGAATTAGCACGATCAAGCCGGAACCCAAAGTCGCCCCGGAACTCTCCGTGGCCTCCTTGCGAGCCATCAAAGTCACGCCCATGACGTAAACACCAAAACCGACTGCGGCCACCCAAACGTGCGTGGGAAAATAAGCGGCCGGCAACTGACCACCGGCTACCAAAATCGGAGAGGCGCCGAGCAAAAAGCTGAGCATCCGGCAGCTGCCCATCGCCACCGGTCCCAATGGTGTCTGCTTGAGGGGCCCGTCGTACAGCAGAATCATGATCGCCAAGCCCAGTGCCACGACCGCTGGCAGCCAAGTGGACTGCATCCCGTCAGCCGGTGCGAGACCGCTGAGCGTGGCCAGCACAATCCCCGAGATCATCAACAAACTGCCGACGCGTCGGGCAGCGGTCAGCGAGATTGCCCCCGAGGGCAGCGGCCGCCCGGGCCGTTCGCGGCGGTCGACTTCGATGTCAAAGACATCGTTAAAAATCATCCCCGACCAATACAAACAAACCCCGGCCAACACGACCAGCAACAATCGGACCAGTGGATCATGTCCGTGAGCAACCAAAAAATAGGCTGCCGACACGTCCGCCAGAATGGTAAATACGGTGGGAATGCGCACCAGCCGCGCCCACTGAATCCAAGCCATGTTGTCCCCTCGAGTGTCACCAAGCGCCGCTGCGCAGAGATTGCGAATAAAAGGCCTTCGCCCCAAAGCCCGTCGCCTGACTGGCAGCCAAAAGTTGCGGCCTAACGAAGCGACGGAGCCTGATGATAGCTTGCGGGAGGCGGGGACTGGAGGTGGGGATCGTTACTTCGTGGTTAACTCGATGACGCCGATGTCTTCAGGTTGATCGGGGCCAACCGTAATCTTGATTTCTGACTTTACCGGATCGTCGTAACGCTTCTTGAGTTTGTCGGGGCCACCATAGGACATCGACAGCAAGTTCATCTCACCCCAATTGAAGGTCAAGGTGTATTGGCCCTCCGGGATGCCATCGCCCGACTCATAGGTGCTGAGCACAAATTTACCCTCCTCGTCAGTGAAGGCCGAGGAGTAGGTCGGATCGCCCTTGTCGACGCCGGCGACGGGATGAGCGCGGACGGCCAAGTAATTAGCAGGTTGTCCATCGACGTGGACCGTGCCGCTTATTCGGTGGGTCGTCTTACGCCCTTCGGTTCCCCCGCCACAACCGCCCAAAACCAGGCAGCCGAGCATTGCCAAACCGATGCCCAAAACACGGCCAGTGGTTTGCCTGGCAACCAGAGAGGCAAGAAAAGGATAACTCGTCGATAGCTTGCCAGCGCGGTTCTGCGATGCGGCGGTTGTGTGGTGGTTGAAGTACATCCAGCTTCTCACTCCAGAGGCAAAATCGGCAAAATCTTTAACAGCGAGGCGCGGCTTAACGTGAAGAACTTACGACCTCACCTTTCTGCCGCGTGATCCGAGCGGCAATCGTAAACGCGTCGGAGGTCTCCGCCAAAAACTGCACTGAGCCATCGCACATCAGAAAATGACAGCCGCCGGGATGGAAGGAGAAGAAACCGGCACCACGTCGGTTCGTGCAATTGATACTGCAAGGACCACCATCGGGCCCGGGCATACCATCGAACAACGAGCCACTGAGCCAATGCTCGCCGTTGAGAAAGTCACCCCAGCCACCCCCGTTGACCGCACCAAAGGGAGCGAAGGCAGGATCGACCGTGCGACGACGATAAATCTCTCCGCCGCCCAATCGTTCGCCCAACAGAAACGTGTTGCTGAGGCCATCCGTGATCGCGGCCAGTTTGCTGCCACCCCGCCCCATCAGACCTGCTGGCTGAATAGCGCCGTGCCGACTGCCACCCTGATTCCCCGCGTAAGCGATATTGGCAAAGTCACCGCGCACTCCGGTGGAGACGCAGTAATCCGACGGTGCGGCGGTCCAAGTGATGCTGATCGGCGGCACACCCGGCCCACCGGCGTTGGCGGGTAACGTTCCGGCATAAGTTCGCGAGACGGCGTCACCGGGAGCCGAAGGACAGGCAAACATCGACAAAGGAGTCGAAATTAAAGCCATGTTGGTTTGCACCACGGCAGCGGGATAACCTAAGGCGGGCGCTTCATTAAAGCAGGGGACTCTTGAATCGTAAGCCGCATCGATGCCCGATTGCTCCATGTATGGCAGGATCATCGTGCCCCAAGTTTGGACGTTGAGCCGATTGTCCACGAAATAAGCGGGGGGAAACGTTTGCACAGCCGATTCGTAGTTATGGAACGCCAAGCCCAATTGTTTGAGATTATTGGAGCACTGCATCCGCCGGGCCGCTTCGCGAGCCGCTTGCACGGCGGGCAACAACAGCCCCACTAAAATGCCAATAATGGCTATCACCACTAACAATTCAACCAGCGTAAATCCGCGATGAGAGCGAGGCATAATTGCACTCCGGAACGAGAAAAGCTACCGCCCGACAAACTGTCACACCTCCAAAAGGCCTCCACAGCCGCAATCGGAAGTGTGCTTTGCCAGTCAGTAGCTTACGCCTGCCTCCGGCCGGATACAATCAACTTGCTGAAATCTTTACACAATTCTCAACCGTTAGCGGTTTTGGCGCTAGCCACCGTTTTGTTGCAGATGAATCGTTCGACTCAAAACGGGAACCGGGCCTAGCGGCCAAACGGCTAACAAACCGTTAGCGGTTTTGGCGATAGCCACCGTTTGGTTGCAGATGAATCGTTCGACTCAAAACGGGAACCGGGCCTAGCGGCCAAACGGC
>CAZHTX010000459.1:0-4940 GCA_964535475.1 uncultured Pirellulaceae bacterium | reverse complement strand
TCGCCAAATCATTATCTTAAAAGCCCCTTCTGAAAAAATATCAGATGAGGCGTCTTTCCGGGAGTGAACCGCTGCACCCCGGAAGGTCTGGTATCGTATAGCATAATCGTTGACTACACAGTTTATCTCCAACAACCCTGTGTAGGTTTCGATTTTTAAGTGCTAGATTCATAAAATCGCCAAGTATAGATATCGAATCACTTTAAAATGCTGATTTGCTTTCTCTCAAGATTTGGTATCTCGCCAGCTCTTTTGTGTACTCCTGTTCTGAATAGATCATATGAAACAATATCCCATTTTCGCTTCCATTTGTATGGTAGTTTCATCTGTTTCGCTCGCTCAATTTGCACCAGCCAGGGAGCAAGAAGGGATACTTGCCGCAGCCGAGGAGCAAGAAGGGATAGCTGCTGGTCAAGATCTACTTTCGCAACTTGCTGTGCAATGCGACAAACTTGACCAGAAGTATGAAGTTACCTTTTTTGTGCAAGCTCTAATTCCGATGTCGGAGCGGAACGGCGCTGAGATAGCGCTTCAAGAACATACGGTACGGCAAATCCGAGATCGCACTAACTCCGTCTATCGGGCAGACGTAAAAAGTTTGCAGGAAGCGAGTTCCGGGATGACTTCCTGGAGTCACTTCCTTGATTTAAGGGAACAGACGCTTAGGGCGGATGCACACGTCCGTCGTAACGGCTTGAAGGTTAGAAAATACGCACAAAATGCGCAAGCACCACCGATGGTCTGGGGCTATTCAAATATGGTAACATCGCCTCTATCAGGCTATGCCTTGCTGCAATACCGCGGACACATTGATGTTCTCAGTTTGAACATGAATATGCGCGTCGTTGAAGCCAAGAAAATTGATGGCATCTTTACGTTGACACTAGTGCCATACAAAGGTGGAGGTGGCGTTGTTATTGAGTTCAAAGACAAGCCTGCTTGGATTCCAGTAAAAGTTGAAATGTACTCTTCGGACGGTGAGCAAGTAGCGTTGGATTCCGCAGACGTTGCAATAAGCTTGAGATCTTCTGGAATACTTCTGGCAAGGATCGTTAGTCGATGGCAGGAGCAGAGTGCGGGCCTGTGGGTGCCATCCTACGTCCGCAGTGCAAATATTTCTCGCACGAAAGCGGAAACTGATGTGGAAATCTGGTTTTCCGACTGGAAATTTGCAGACGACGTTAATGGCAAGTTGCTAACTACAGAGTCTTTTGACAAGGAAGCACTGCTAGCAATTGATTTCGAGAAACTACGGGAGTCTGTCAAAAAGAACATTTCCGAGGAGAAAAGGAAGGTAGGGGCAAATCACGACAAGAACATTCCATAATTCGTGGTGGCCTTCGGCCTCTAGATGTGATTTGGCGACAGGCAGTAGCCTGCAACAAAACAACGACCCCCACGAGCTCGTTGGGGCCATAGTGTCGAGGCCGGTAACATCAAGGCGTGCTCGTCCTTAATGAATTGGTATTTGTACTCGAACTCGATCCCCACGCTGCAAGCACGAGCACGGGCACGAGCACGCCTGTTGTCAGGCGACGGGAAAGCGTTCATCATAAGCAGCCGACTGGTCCTCGCCTCCTCACGCTAGCTGGCTTTGCAACGCATGACTGAACATTCAACGGCCCCTCACCAAGCGTCACTATTGGGGGGCATTCCGGCCGAGAACCCAACGCTGTTCCGCAAAGTCTTGCTGACCGCTGGTGATCCGGCAGCCTGGATTGAATCGCGGGCCGGGGAAACGACTCTGCTGATTCGCGATATCGAAATGCAGCGGGCCGCGGCCGCCAGCGGAGCCGATAAAGTTTGTTGCCCGGCCGATTTCCCCCCCGCCGGTGGGCTCAGCGCCGATCGAGCGACCGCCACGGCCCAGGCGGCCGCTGAATGTTTACGTCAGCGGGGCGTCAGCAGCGTGCGGGTCGATCGTTCGCTGCCTTACATTTACGCTCATTTTCTCGGCCAAGTCGGAATCCAAATTGTTTACGACGAACAGTGGGGAGTGCTCGATCGACGAATTAAATCGGAGCAAGAAATTGCTTGGTTGGCGGAAGCCCAGGCGATCACCGAACGGGCGATGGAGATGGCTTGCGGGCTGATCGCCAAGGCCCAGGCAAACAGTCAGGGAATTCTCGAAGTCGATGGTGAGGTGCTGACCAGCCAGCGGGTGAAAGCCCACATCTCCCGATTTTTGCTCGATCTCAACTACACGACCTCCCATGGTTCGATCGTGGCCACCGCACCCGAGTCGGCCGATTGCCACGATTCCGGCAAAGGGCCGCTGCGGACGGGAGTCCCCGTGATTGTCGATATTTTCCCCCGCTGCGAACAAACTCGCTATCACGGCGATTGCACCCGCACGGTGGTGCATGGCCAGCCCTCCGATCTGGTCCGCCGCATGCACGCCGCCGTCTGCGAGGCCAAAGCGGCGGGAATTGCGCAACTTTTGCCCGGCAATCGAGCTGAACAAGTGCATCAAGCCGTAATTGCCGTGCAGCAAAAGCACGGTTTTCCTCTGTCGCGAGGCCAAGTCAGCGACCAGCCGTCGATCCAGCACGGTACCGGCCACGGCATCGGCCTCGAAGTCCACGAACCCATTTTGCTCGATGACGGCGGCGGCGAAATGCTGGCCGGTGAAGTCTTTACGGTCGAACCCGGCTTGTATGGCCGCCACGACGGGGGCGTTCGCGTCGAGGATATGGTGGTCGTCACGCCCGCGGGGCCTCGCAACCTCAATCGGCTGCACGAAGGGCTCGACTGGAGCTGAGCCGGCCGCTAGCGAAAAGGGTGCCATTGCGCTTTTGGCACTCGGTTAGCGTTACTTAGTGATGATCTGGAAAAGTAAGCCGGATTGGCCGATGTAGTCGAAGCAAAATGCGACAGGTGTAGCAAAATGCGGCACTTACAATCGTTAAAATGCACAAGCAAGTCGGCTGTTTCCCGTCGGTTTTTCATAGCGTTTTGGGAAATCTCTAAATAATATGAGAGATTGCGCAGGACAGCTATTCACCGAAATCACAACTTATCGACAGCTTTAGTCGGAGAGAAATCGCATGGCAGAGCGACGCCGTAACGCTTGCCTTCCCGGGCGGAAGACCCGAGTCGAGCAGGGTTCCACCGCAGGGTTCCCCCAAGCTTCATCTATACAACCTCCACGTTCGCGAGCCGCACGTCGCGCTTCGCTCGCCAAATGGTTAGGCGCCTTGGCCTTGGCGGCTTGCCCGACCTTTTTGGGTGGAGCGTCCTATGCCGCGGAGACGATGCCAGCTCAAAGCCGCTTGGCGACTTACGAATCAGCAGCCGAGGAGGATTTCTTCGCCTTGGCCATTCGCCCCCAAGTCGACGATGGGCTGCGGGATTTGTTGACCTCGGGTCCCCGCAGCGTATTGATCGTGGTCGATACCTCGGCGACGCAAACGGGTGGCTATCGGACCGACTCCTTGGAAAGCTTGGCTGGCGTGCTCGATGGACTCGAGGCAGATTGCCAAGTTGCCATCGCGGCGGTTGACGTCAAGAGCACGATGTTGAGCGATTCGTTCGCGAAGGTCGACAGTGCCTCGACGCGTCAAGCGATCAGCAAGCTGAACAGCCGACTGCCGCTGGGCAGCACCGACTTGGCTTCCGCGATGCAGTTGGCCGTGGCCAAGTTGTCGGGGCAAAGCGGCCACCGCAGCGTGATTTACATTGGCGATGGGACTTCGCTGGGAAAAATCCGCGAAGCTGATTACTTTGCCGGAATCGTCGATCGCTTACAGCAGGACAAAGTCAGCGTCCACGCGTTGGCCGTGGGTGTGAACAAAGACGTTGCCCTGCTGGCTACGTTGGCGAATCACACCGGCGGAATGACTTACGTCCATGAGGATGGAGCCAACGTTTCGCCTCAGCAATTCGGCTTGATGTTGGCATCCGCCGCGTCGACCAGTCCGGTTTGGCCGACGGAGCTGAAGGTTCCCGCTGGTTTCTCCGTCGTTCAGGAAACGCGAGTTCCGCCGGTGCGGATTGATCGCGACAGCATTTTGCTGGGACGCATGACGCCCGAGATTGCCGATTCGAAGCAGAACGCGGAGTTCAGGATCAGCGGATTGGCCGGTGGTCGAGAAGTTAGTTTCCGCTGGGAAGCGCCGATCGAAGAGGCCCATCCCGACTTTGCCTTCTTGCCCACGATGGTCGCCACCGCCGAACCCGATCACGGTTTGCTGCTGCCCACCGCCGGTTCGGCAGCGTTGCGTGAAGCGGCCCGCGTGTTGGCCAATCGCGCCGACGAACTGGTTCGAGCCAGCCGCTTGGCACTCAGCCAAGGCAATTGGAAAGGGGCTCGCACTCTCGCGTTGACGGTCCTGGAAGTCGATCCGGAGAACCCCGAAGCAAAAGCGATTCTGGCTTCGATTTCACAAGATAAAACGTTGACCGCGGCGCAAGACAGCCCCTTCGATGATGATCCCTTCGCCGAAGGCAGCGACCCTCCGGCTGCCGGTGGCAACGAGGATCCCTACGGTAACGCCGATCCGTTTGGTGAACCACAAGCGGGCCAACCCGGTGCGGGCCAACCCGAAGTCGGCGCCGATGATTTTCCCGCTGGCCCGGCTGACGGTGGTCTCGAATCATTAACTCCCCCAGCTACCAGCGACGCGTCTGGTCGTGATCCTTTGGCAGGATTGGTGGAATCGCCCAGCAGTTTGCTGGACCGAGTCGAACAGGAGCGTGCAGCACGATCGGGCCAATGGCGTGCCGAAGTGCGTGCTCGCTTAGGTGCCGCCAGCCGTCAATTGCGAACGGACCCGATCAATGTGGCCGGCGAATTGAAGGGGCTATTGGCTCGGCTGGAAAGTGAGCCCGACTTGGATCCAGCCGTGCGCCAGCAATTGACCGCGCAAATTCAGTCAGCGCTGCAAGAGGCGAGTCGCGCCGAGGCGGCTTACTACGAAGACCAAGTGACGCTGCAACAA
>CAZHTX010000458.1:0-4960 GCA_964535475.1 uncultured Pirellulaceae bacterium | reverse complement strand
CTCCGCAGTTTGGGGATTCGCGTGGGAGTTTACAAGCCCGTAGCCAGTGGTTGCCGGCAAACCGCCAGCGGCGAATGGCTGAGCGACGATGCGGTGGCTCTGTGGCGAGCGGCCGGCAGCCCGGAAACTTTGGCAGCTGTGTGCCCCCAATGCTTCTCCGCTCCGCTGGCCCCCCCCGCGGCTGCCGCGTTGGAAGGCCGCCAGGTCGACTCAGCTCAAATGCTGGCCGGGGCCAATTGGTGGCGGGAACGTTGTCAGTTGCTGATCGTCGAAGGGGCTGGTGGTCTGCTCAGCCCGCTAGCGGATGATCTTTCCAACGCCGAGTTCGCTCAGCAATTAAATGCCGACTTGTTGATCGTCTCCGCCAATCGGCTGGGGGCCATCAATCACACCCGCTTAACGGTGATCGCCGCCGAGCATTTTGGTTTGCCAATTGCCGGCATTGTGCTCAATCAAGCAACCGCGGCGAGTGACGATTCAGCAACCACCAACGGAGCCGCGATTCGTCGCTACTGTCGACCGCCGTTGGTGGCTGCCTTGGAGCATGGCGGTGGGTTGGTATACTCCCTGGATTGACGAAGACCATACGCATCGACAAATCACGCTTGCTCGACCGCATGAAGAACCCTATCCGAAAACTGTGAGCCGACGGCGCTAGCCGCGGGCCTTTTTTATGGTTTTCGGATAGGTTCGAAACGCCCAGAAGATAAGTTTGTCGATAATTTAACAGTAAGTCAGCCCAGCCATAAATCAACCCAGCAAGAGGAGCCAGGATGTCTGAGATGATGTGCCGCGGAGTCCGCGGTGCGACCACGATCGAAGCCAACGAGCGAGAGCCGATTCTCAAGGGAACGCGGCAGTTATTGGCTTTGATGATTCGCCGTAACGGAATCGATCCGGCCGATGTGTGCAGCGCGATCTTTACGGTCACCAAGGATCTCGACGCTGAATTTCCGGCTTTGGCGGCCCGGCAGATGGGGTGGTTGCACGTGCCGTTGCTCTGCGGCTACGAAGTCTCCGTGGAAGGTTCGTTGCCCAATTGCGTGCGGATTCTGATTCACTGGAACACGCGGCTGCCGGCCAGCGACATCCAGCATGTTTACATGCGCGACGCGGTGCGATTGCGACCCGATTTGTGTACCCTGCCTCCGGCTGACCTGGACGAGCTGGAGCGTTGGATCGCCGAGCAAATGCGTAACGACCAAGAGCAATCATGAAATTGGTTTTCAAGACCGATCCGGATTTAAGTTTTTTGCACGCCATCGCCGTCGTGGCCACCACCGGGGCGACGATTGACGAAAAGCTCGAGGCGGCTGTTCGCGAACCGGCTGCCGTGATCAATGAGCGGTTGGAATTGGCCGAATTGAGTGTCGGCAAGTTTTGGCAGTCGCTGGTCGCTGGGCCCGCTAGCCATGATTCCGCGCGGATCGAGCTGGCCCGTATCGAACGTTCGCTGCTGGCTGCTGGCTGTGCGGAGCTGGGCATCGATTCGCTAACACCGGTCGTCAGCGGGCGATTAGCGGACGCTCGCTTGGCTTTTCGGGAACGGTTCCCCAAGTTGGCCGATCAATTGCCGCTGCGAGCTCGGCCCCTGAAGGAACTTTGGGAAGCGACCGGGCCGGGCACGTTGCGACAGATTGCCCGCCGCACGGTCGATACGTTAATTCCGGCGAAAACGACCGTGCATTTGCTGCAACCGGTCAGCGGCGGTGGCGGCGGGCTGTTGGAAGAAGCCCCCGCGGTGTGGCTCGAAGCGGTCTTGGCGCACCCCGACCCCGCAATCCCCGAAACGTTGCGGATCGCTTGGCTGGTGGCTCGCAAAGGTGTCGACCAGGGCAATCAAACTCACCTCGAAGACCCTCATCGTTGGCGGCACTTGGCGGCTCTGGCGCTGGTGCCAATTGTGTTGGCAGCGGGGGCCGAACTGGGCGTCTGCGAAGCGAGTGAATCACGCTTGGCAGCTGCCGCCCAACTGTGGGCGGACCTGGATGATGTCGATCCGCTGCTGAGATGGTGGCAGGAAATGCAACAACAACAATTACCTCTTCCGATCGCCATCAAGGCGCTCGATAAAATGATGGGATGACGAGTCCATGCGACCTTCTTGGCAACGCCTCTACGCCCGCGTAGTCTGGGCTCCCACGCTGTGGTGGAATTATCTATTGGGGCGAGTGCTCAAGCTGCGCAATTGGTCCGACCGCATCGATGCGCAGGTGATCGTGGGTGCCTATCCATTCGCTCGCGATGTTCCCCGCTTGATTGAGGAAGGGGTTCGCGGGGTGGTAAATACGTGCGAAGAATATGCCGGTCCGCAACTTCGCTATGAAGCGGCCGGGATCGAACATTTAAGAATCCCCACCACCGACTTTACCCACCCGCGGCTGGAAGATGTCAAGTTGGCGGTGGAGTTTATCGAGCGTCACGTGGAGGCTGGTGACACGGTCTATATCCATTGCAAAGCGGGACGCGCTCGCAGCGCCACGGTCGCGTTGTGCTGGCTGGTAAAGTATCGCGGTATGACGCCCCAAGCTGCTCAAGCTCTGCTGCTGGAAAAACGTCCCCACATCAATCCCAGGCTAACCCAGCGACCGGTGGTGCAACAATTTGTGGCCGAACTAGAACAGATGTCGCCCCCAGGGTAGCTTCTCAGGCACCACTCGCTTAAAACAAAGCCTGCGAGTCTATTTGCTGCCCGCCGGAATCATTGCCAAAGGAGTTATTCAATGATCGTTTCCGAGCTATCGGGAGAGAAGCTGAGCCTGTTGCGGTTGGCCCTCACGCCGGGCATTGGTCCCCGCACGCTGACCACTTTGCTCGATCATTTTCACTCCGCCACGGGTGCCTTGGCAGCCAGTCCGGAAAAACTGGCCGAACTCCCGCGACTGGGCCCCAAGTTAATCGCCGCGATTCGCCAAGCCGGCTCGACCGAGGAAGCGCAAGCCGTGGTCAAATGGTGCGGCAGCAATCGTGTGGCCATTGTTACCCAACATGAAGATTCGTATCCGGAAAGCCTCACCAGTTTGCCCGACGCGCCTCCCGTGTTGTTTGTGCGAGGGGAAATTCAACCCACCGATTCCTTGGCGGTGGCGATCGTTGGTTCTCGCCACGCGACCAATTATGGGATTCGCGAAGCGGGCCGGATTGCTCGCGAATTGGCTCGTGCCGGCGTCACGATCGTCTCCGGTTTGGCTCGCGGCATCGATGCGGCAGCCCATCGCGGAGCCTTGGACGTCGGCGGTCGCACGATCGCCGTTTTGGGAGGCGGGCTGGGCCGACTTTACCCGCCGGAACATGCTGAACTGGCCGAGTCGGTGAGTGGTTCGGGCGGTTTGCTTTCCGAGTATCCGCCACTCAGCCAGCCTCGCGGCTCGATGTTCCCGCAACGCAACCGCTTGATCAGCGGACTGTCGTTGGGCGTGCTGGTGATCGAAGCGGCCGACCGCAGCGGTTCGTTGATCACGGCCCGACATGCCGGCGAACAAGGGCGCGAAGTCTTTGCGCTGCCTGGCCCGGTGAACAGCCGCGTCTCCAAGGGTTGCCACCGTTTAATTCGCGATGGCGCCCAACTGGTGACTTGTGGTGATGATATTCTCGAACACCTCGGCCCGGCCGCCACCACAATTCAAACCGAAGACGGGCACTCCCTGCGACAACCGGGCGAACTGCTGCTCAACGACCAGGAACGGACCGTGCTCGAAGCGGTGGCCTGCGAAGCGACTTCGATCGATGCCATCACGCGAGCTTGCGGATTGCCTATCCACCGTGTCCTTTCCACGATCAGCGTGTTAGAAATGAGGCACTTGATCCGACGCCTGAGCGGTCAGTACGTGGCACGTATTTAGAGTCAACCTTGTGAGTAGCCCCGCCGAACCCGTTGAACTCGATGTAAACGCCATTCTCGGCCCCGCTGGCAGCATCGCCAGACGGCTGAAACAATACGAACATCGTCCTCAACAGTTGGAAATGGCCGCTGCGGTGGCGCGTGCCCTTCAGGAAGAACAGCATCTCGTCGCGGAAGCTGGCACAGGAACTGGCAAAAGTTTTGCCTACATGGTTCCCGCGGTGCTCTTTGCCACCGCCGACCAGAGCGAGACCGCAGGTCAGGGCGAAACCACCAGCCAGCGAGCTGCGGATCACGGGGAGGACGCAGCGGAATCAAGCGACGATGAGGCAAAACCACCCCGCAAGCGGCGGGTAATTATCTCCACCCACACGATCGCCTTGCAGGAACAACTGATCGCCAAAGACTTGCCCCTGCTCAACGCGGTCATCCCCCGCGAATTCTCCGCCGTGCTGGTCAAAGGACGTAATAATTATGTCTCACTGCGGCGGTTGCGGAACACGGCCGAACGAGCAGTTAGCCTGCTGCCCAATGAGATTCAACATCGCCAACTGAAGATGTTGACCAGCTGGGCCAAAACGACCACTGACGGCAGTCGCAGTTCGTTACCAAGCACGCCCGATAGTTCGCTCTGGGATGAAGTGCAAAGCGACAGTTCTAATTGCCTCGGACGCCGCTGTGAACATTTTAAGGAGTGTCATTATTATCGAGCTCGCGGGCGAGCACAGAATGCCGAAATTCTCGTTGTCAATCATGCCCTCTTTTTCAGCGACCTGGCCCTGCGTCGGGACGGGGCTGGGTTTTTACCAGACTATGACGCGGTAATTCTCGATGAATGTCATACCGTGGAGCAAGTGGCCGGAGATTACTTAGGTCTGCGTCTATCGAATTCTCAGATCGATTATGCGCTAAACAAACTTCATAACGACCGAACTGATAAAGGTTTGTTGGTCCGCCACGATCTCAAACAATTGCGACGTCAAGTCGACAGTTGCCGCTACGCCTCCAGTAACTTTTTTGCCGATCTGCTCGATTGGTGGGAACGCTCCGGCAGCCCCAACGGCCGCGTGCTGGAAGCGGAGATCGTCAATAACGAACTCAGCGACCAGCTGGAAATAC
>CAZHTX010000457.1:0-4968 GCA_964535475.1 uncultured Pirellulaceae bacterium | reverse complement strand
CTTGGAAAGAGGGCAGGAAGACATCAGGGGTATCTGTTGACCAAGGGTTAATGGTTCCCGTGAAGCGAACTTCACTGAGTCCCACTCGTGTCGATCCAAACTTGGAGTCGATTTCCATCCGCACGTAGCGGACATCGTCAGCCAGCCCGGTCAAGTTCACTTGCTGGACAGGTTCTTCATCGGTCCCACCGGCACGTGTCAGCTCAGCATCCACGATAACTTGTTGCATGTTATCCAGGCTGTCGCCAACCCAGATATCAAACTGCTTGACGCCGCGATCGGTTTCGTCGCCGCCGACGAAAACGGCGTTAGACTGCCAGATTAGAATGCTATCGAGCGTGTAGTTTGTCCCTAGATCGAACTGCACGAAGGCTTCATCAATTGGCAAACCGTTGGTGGTGTGCCAGAAGGTGGCACTACCGCCGCCCGCAGGGAAACCGTTTGTGTGCGTGCTGGCACTGATTGGCGACCGCAATGCCAACCCGCTACCATTGATTAGATTCGCAGGATTTTGGTCCGCGAACGGGAAGGAGCTGGCGGTGGCGGCAACCGGTGTGATCAAACCAAAGACTTCACCGTTGTTAGCTACGGGGCCAGTATCTTTCGCCAGGTCACCAGCACCCTCGTTGAACGACCATAAGCCGACCAGATTGGGTGATGTCGGTGCGACCGGACCACTACCCGCGGTTTCAATCTCCGCTTGTGTCAGCGGACGGTTCCAAACGCGGAACTCATCAATTCCCCCAACGAAGGATTGCTGGCTGGAGAAATCGGCACCAATCGTCAACGGCCCGGAATCAGCGCGCGTCCCAACGTCCGCAGTACTGTAGCCGACGGCCGTTGCACCGTTCACGTACAAAGTTCCACCGTTAATCGGATCAACGACCAACGCCAAATGTTGCCATTGGCCGAACTCGACAGACGCCGTGGTTTCTACGGGGCCAGCTCCGGCATCGATAAACCAGTGCGAGCCATCATGGAACAACGCCCAACCACCTGCGGATGAAGCTGCCGTATCAAATACATAACGCTGACCGGATGAGGCACTCGGTTTGACCCAAGTTTCAAATGTCGCACCACCGCTGGTGGCTGATTGGTTCAGTTCCAACGCCGTTGTCACGGCGCCGGTCCCATTCAGACTCAATGACGCTTGGCTGATGTCCCGAGTTCTACCCGATGAATCGGTTACCTGGAATCTCGTCAACATCTCTTGAGCGTCGTTCAAACTGCCATCTTCAATGACCAGCCGATCGACCTCCGTTTGGCTAACCCCGTCGCCGACCAAAATCGGGAACTCGATACGAGCGCCGTAACGGGGCGTCCAGAGGTTATTTTGAGCTGCAGAGCTGGGGTCGACGATCGTCATCGAGAAGTAGTCGGCTTCGTCGATCACTCCCTGACCGAAACGTGCTTCCATCAGCTCGCCACCGCCGAACTCAAAGAAACCAATGGCGATATCGTAGACTCCAGCTGTCAGGTTGACGCTACCAACTCGGCTTTGAATGGCGTGAATACCCTGGTTGTCAACAATTAGCTCATCGACTTGGAAGATGCCGTCTTGATCAAGATCGATCCAGAGCGTGCTGCCGTCGTCGCTGCGGGTACCAAATGTGACGTCGCCTTCGGTAAGTGTGGCGCCGCTGCCGGCTGTGCCGATCTCGATTTGCCCGATCCAAGCAGCCCCATAAAAGTCGTCTCCGAGAATCCCACCCGCTCGGTCGTTCATGGCGGGGCCGTCATAGCTCAGTGACCCATCCAGCACTGTGGCAGCATTGGGCGACATGTTCAGGAAACTATCCGCATTCAGGGTGGGGTCGATCGGGAATATGTTTCCATCACCAAAAACGCCATCGAACCACAATTCATTCAGCCCGTTAATCTGCGCCTCACCAATCGTGATTACTTGCCCCTCGGTAACTCCCAAGCCGGAATTCGCTAGATCCAAGTTAGGCAGACGAACCAGCTCGGGTGCTCGGTTGCGAACGAGAATCGGGAATTGATAGTTCCGCACTGTCACGATACCCAAACCGTTATCGAGCGGTACGAACTCGACGGGAGAATTGAGTCCTCCAGCGGAGAAGACACCTTCGATGGTCCAAGGTGCTGAGGTATCGACGAACCAAGTGGCTCCGTCGATCACGCCGTTGTGGCCGCTGTTGCTGGAGTCGGCCGCTTCAGAACCTATCCCACGGTCGAGTCGCCAGTGGCCAATCAGGTCATTCGGCAGGCTGCCGGCCGAACTATTGCGGGCAGTCAAGATCTCAGCCGGGGTGAGCGTGCGTTCCCAAACACCCACATCTGCGATCGCGCCCTCAAAGTTGGCATCTGGGAAATTATCTCGGAAGGCTAGCGCGGTTCCGATGCTGAAGCCGAGGTTGGTGGGAGTCGCTGAGAAATCTCCACCCGGGTCATCGGTCCCAATCGAGACACCATTGACAAAGAACTCGGCAACGCTATCCGAATTGAAGGTGACGGCCACGTGCGACCATGCTTGTTGCGGCAGCGTAACTTCGGGACTGAAGAAGTCCCGGCGGCCAAACGTAACAAACTTCAAGCGTCCCGAAGCATGATGCTCAAATCCCCAACCTTGCGAAAGTGCGTTGGTCCCTAGGATCATCCCGCCAAACTCGGCATCGGGGCGGATCCAAGCGGTGACCGTGAAGTCGTTGGTGAGGCTGCCCAGTGCCTCCGCCGTGCCAATATCGACGTAGTCGTTGGCGCCATCGAATCTTAGTGCCGGGATTTGGAATGGTATCTCAGCACGCTGCCCTTCCTCAACGACCAAGTTCTGGCCTGGCAGCAATATTGGGGATGGCAACGTCAGAGATTCCAAATTTCCCAACGCTTCGATCGTCCGCAAGGTGGACACAGCCACCGGGTTTACGTTCGTGCCCTCCAGAGCCAAATGGGTCAGCCGTGGGAACGCGGTAAGTTGGCCGATGTCATCGATGGCGATGTTATCGCTCAAGTCGAGTCGCGCGAGATGGGACAGACCGAGCTTCTCACCCGCTTGCGGACCAGTCGTTAACCTGCGGGGATGCAAGTTGAACAAGTCTGCGTCATCAATATTGTTACCTGACAGGTCGAGCGAGATCAAATTGGTTAGATACTCTCCCAGACGGAGATCATTGATCCCGCGATTCGACGCATCGAGGTGCGCCACTGAAGCCAAGTCCGATGCCCGCAACGGATCGTGAAAAACCGACTCGTTCTCGAAAGCGTCGGCGGTCCAAGTCGGATTGTTGATCAAGGTGGCGTTGTTGCCTGTTGCGGAGAGGTCCGCAGCGATCGTTCCCGTGCCGTCGTCCAAGCGATAGTAACCGACTAGGTTCGGCGATTCCGCAGGTATCGTGGAACGATAGGTTGCGTTGATCTCGCTGGGATTGCGAGCGTTGTCCCAAATGCGAACTTCATCGAGCACGCCGTTGAATGGGAACTGCAATCCGCCCTCAGTGCCACCCCCACCGATCCGCACGGGGCGTGCGTCGTTGGGCGCATAACGCCGGTTGGTCGCTTCGGTAACAAGCTCTCCGTTAATGTAGAGTTGTTTGATACCCGTGATGGCATCATTGCCATCCGGGGCTCCCGTTCCGTCAAATACGATGGCAATATGGGTCCAAGTGTTCAACGTCGCGGTGGGACCAGTGACCACATCCCAGCCCCCGGTGCCTGTGCCGGTCCAGAACTGCCAACGGTCCTGTGGATTCACATAGAGTATATAACCCAGCGCTTTGGTGAAGTTGTTTTGGATATCTCGCGAGGTAATCGCGGAACGGAAAGTTCCCGTCCCACCCTCAACTTTAGCCCACAGTTCGACCGTAAAATCGGAGGCCGGGTTCTGGGCTGGGGAGAAGGGAGCTTCGAGATACTGATTCGAACCATTAAAATCAACCGCTTGGCTCCCCGGCACGACAGCCGAAGTTACCGGCCTGCCGAGCGTTTCGCTGACTGCGGCCCGCAACTCCGTGGAACCCTGGTCCAAACTTATCAATTGAACGTCATCGATAAACCAATCGTCGAACGTGGCGGGAGTGCCAGAGACGCGGAAGCGGAATTGGAAGCTGTTACGCAAAGCGTCGGTTGGCAAAGTGATACGTCGCTGGACGTACAATGACATATCGGGATCATCTCCGAAGTGTCGATCTAGCTCGTGCCATCGCTCACCATCGACTGTGTACTCAAGAATCAAGTCATCATTGCGGTCGGGCGATTCACCGCCACCCGTTTGTTGGTACCAATAAGACAGTTCGGCTCCGTCAGCACCGGCCAGATCGAGCACTTGGGAAACGATGCTGTCGCTGGCTCCGTTCAAACGCGCGGAGCGAATTCCGCTGGGCTCGGAAATCCCGGTGCCATCTACTTGAGGAGTGCCCGTGTTGCCGACCCAACGGCCGTCAATCGTGAATCCGCCACTCTCGAAATCCTCATTGAATAACACGGTCTCGTACAAACCGACAATGGGATCAACGACCGGGTTTTGCTGGCCAAAGCTCGCTTGGCTAGTGGGAACCCGGATGTCATCTTGATCAGCCGCATCACGATCCCGCACCTCGATCGGCTCAGCGGTGAATGTGTCGACGCCGCTGCCACCGAACAACTGATCGATTCCGTGATTACCGACGATAAAGTCGTTTCCGTCGCCGCCGCGAATGACATCAATATCGGGCCATTCGTTCGTTTCATCCGTGTACCCGCGAATCGGCGCGTCGAACTCGATGGTAAAGGGTTGGACCTCAGTGGAGTTGTTATAAACGCGGACGTAATAACTGTCCGCTGGCAAACCACGCAAACTCAATGCACCAGCGCCCGAACGCAGCACTCCGCCTTCGAGCGAAAGCAGATCGAGTTGCATATTTTCATCACCAATCACTCGTATGCCGCTGCTGGATTGTCCGTCACCGAGCATTGTGAATCGGAACCACTTTTCGGTCAGACCAGCTCGCTCTACCGCGTTCGGAAGGTTGACCG
>CAZHTX010000456.1:0-4970 GCA_964535475.1 uncultured Pirellulaceae bacterium | reverse complement strand
TGGCACTCGTCCGTAGCCGCCGGCCTGGGCAACACCTCGATGGATCGAATCGACGGGACTCATGGCTAAGGGTACTCAAGCGATCTTTGTTCTACAGCCGGCAAGCAAAGGGCTTTCCTCATTTATTCGTTATCCGCGCGCTCGCACTATCTAAATTCGAGCGAGATATTTCTTCCGATCACGTTAACTGTTCATGTTGAAACGGTTATTCGGAATCCACCGAACGATACCCACTACATCTCCCGCGGCAATGTCACTTGCTCCTTGGACGCTGAAAACTTGGGTGAGGATTCGATGATTGACGGCTCAAAAATTAGCGGGCCCCCGCAGGTGGGAAAGAGCCGGAAAATCTTAAAGTTACTGCAGTGGAGAATGTTGAAATTGAGTCCCAACTGATCGCCTGCACGTGCCCAGTGCGTGCCACCCCCGGAGGCTTGTGATTTGTGTTAGAGTAGCACTGATGGTCGGCAGATCGGGATGCTTGGGGACGCTATCTAAGGGGAATTGTGGTGAAAAAAATCCTGCTGTTGTGTAGCTTGTTATTTGCCGGTGTGGTCGAGGGGCAAGAGCCGTTGCCGTATGTTGCCGCGCCAGTTGATAACCCGTTAAAGGGCTTGGTGCCTTATGCTCGCCCCCATCCTGATCGCTTTCCCCATAGCATGGAGTTTAGTTATTTACCGCTCGATGCATTAATGGTTGGGCCGGGCACATTCAATTGGCAGCCGCTGGAAGAATTGCTCGATGACATCGCATCGCGCCGACGACAAGCGGTGTTTCGGATTTGGCTGGAGTACCCTGGACGCGAGGGTGGTATTCCACCGTTCTTAGAGCAGCAAGGATTGAAGGTTACTGAGTGGCTGAATACCAACACGACTCCCTTTCCAAGCAAGAAAGAACGCACACCTGATTACAATGACCCGAGGTTGCGCGCCGCGTTGCAATCGTTCATCGCCGAGTTGGGTAGGCGGTACGATGGTGATCCTCGGATTGGCTTCATTACCGCAGGCTTGCTGGGCTCCTGGGGTGAGTGGCACACTTACCCTCGCTCGGAGTTGATGGCCAGCAAAGAAGTCCAGCGAGAAGTTATGGACGCCTATGAGCAAGCGTTTCAGATCACGCCCGTGCTTTTGCGATACCCGGCCGGTGATGAAACCTGGGTGCACGCCGCAAACCATGATCGAGCGTTTGGTTATCACGACGACTCGTTCGCCTGGGCAACCCTAGATACCGGTCGTAAGGCGGATAATTGGTTTTTTGTCCCCGCCCTCAAAGCGGCCGGTGCGCAGGCTATCAACAAATGGCAGACGCGACCGATCGGTGGCGAAATTCGCCCCGAGCTGTGGGGGCAAATTTTTGACGACCAGCCCGCACACGAGCAGGCTCAAGACTTTGCCACATGCGTTGCCGAAACCCACGTCAGCTGGTTGCTTGATACCGGAATGTTTAAGAAAAAACAAACTCCGCAGCGGCAACGTAACGCTGTCAAGCAAGTCCAACGAATGGGATATGAATTCCACATCTTGTCAGCCGAGCAGAACCGTCTTCCCGCGGGCGGTACGGAAATCACTGTGCGGATTCGTAACAGCGGGGTTGCCCCGTTCTACTATCCATGGAAAGTGGAACTGGCCGCGATGTGGAAGGGGCAAGTTGTTGATACCTTTCCGCTCGATTGGGCCATCACCGGTTTGCTACCCGCTGACTCGCCACGAACATGGCGAGCCCAGCTGGCCGCTGATAAACTCCCGGGCGCGATTGATGGTTTCGCGATTCGAGTCGTTAACCCCCTGCCCAATGGACTGCCGCTGCGTTTTGCCAATGAGTACGCCGCCGATTTACCCGATGGTTGGTGGCTGCTCCCAAAGTAAAAGCAAACCGTTGCTAAGCTCGTCCCTTTAGCATGCCGTGCCAGTACAGAGCGGGTAAGCCAAACTTTTTCAGGATGAACATGCTGAACCGTTCTTTCGCTTGGTCAAACGAGAAGCTTTCGGCTGGCTGACCACTGTAGTCAAATTCGGCCAACACTAAGGAATCGTATCCAGTAACGACTGGGCATGAGGTGTAGCCGTCGTAGCTGGCCGTACCCGGCTGTTCACGCATGTTGGCAAGTAAGTTACTGACCAGCACTGGCGCTTGTTTGCGAATTGCCGCTCCGGTTTTTGATGTTGGTAGGCTCGATGCATCCCCCAAAGCGTAAACGTTGGCAAAACGATTGTGTTGCAAAGTGTGTTTATCAACATCGACCCAGCCCCCTTCGCCAGCTAGTTCGCTGGAAGAAACAAAGTCGGGAGCACTCATCGGCGGCGTGACGTGCAGCATGTCATATTTAATGACAATTTCCTCCTCGGTATCCATATGTTGGTAGATTGCTTCCTTGGATGCAGAACGAACCTCGACGAGATTGTGCCGAAAGCGAGTTTCGATTTGTTTTCGTTCCACGACCTGCTCGAGTACTTCGCGATATCGGTCCACGGCAAATAGTTTTGGGCCAGCCAGTGTGAAGATGACTTTGATGTCATCCCTCACCCCAGTGCGGCGAAAATGATCTTCGGCAAGATAGCAGATCTTCTGGGGAGCACCGCCGCACTTGACTGCCCCAGCAGGTTGCGTGAATACAGCCACGCCTTGTTTGAGTTCTCGGATGAACTTCCAAGTGCTAGCGACTGTATCAATCGAATAATTACTGCAGACACCATCTTTCCCAACGGCATCTTGCAATCCTTTGACTTGGTTCCAATTGACCTGGATGCCGGGCGCGACGATGAGAAAGTCATATGTAATGGTCTCGCCACCGCGCGTGTGGACGCTGTTCTCCAAAGGTGCAAATGATTCGACATGGTCTTGGAGCCAACGCACGCCATACGGTATCAAGTCGGCTTCGTCACGCCCTGATTCTTCGGGAGAAAATATGCCACCTCCCACGAGCGTCCACAGGGGTTGGTAGTAGTGTTTAGCGGACGGTTCAATGATCGCCACGTCGAGGGTGGAATCCGCGTTCCGTAAACGGGCAGCTACCGTAATTCCAGCGGTACCGCCTCCGACAATCACAATTTGATGATGGGGCATGCGTTTAATCTTTATTTTAAATATTGACGTGGTTGGTTTGGGTCAGCATAAGTGGTTCTCGCTTTGCGATACGCTCGGCGAAGGCTTGAAAGAACCTGTTTCAGTTAGTTGCGTTTGGCAGGTCCGTGATTTTCTTCCAACGTGCTGCCAAAGCATTTCGCGAACTGCAGCCCAAACGAAACCGCTCGCTGCGTTTTCGGATCTCGCATGGCGGACAGTAGACCCAGGAAACCGACTCGTTCAGGTTGCGGGTGTTCGCAAGTCCCGCGTCGACAACTGGCAAGCGCGGAGCCCGCCATCCCCACCGTCGCTACGGAATGCTCGTTGAGCACATCAGACTTGAGCAGAAATCCGATGCGATCGAGTTCTTCATGCTGAATCTGTCCACCCAAGTAAAGAGCGGCGTGCAATCCGCGGCGAAGACTCTGCTCCAGATCAATTCCCGATGCCTTCAAGTCCTTTGCCCACTCGTCGAAAACATCCATCGCTGTGGCAAGCAAATTCGGCAGTTCATCGAGCAACGCGCTGCCTGCTTCCAACTTTGGCAATCGAGCGACCAGCTGCTCCAAAGCTTGCAGGTTTTTGGGCTCCGTGATTTGGACGAACAGTTTTAGCAAGTTTGTTGTCCGTTGCTCGAGATCAATCCCCTCCTGAGCAGCTTTGCGGCTGATGGCGTCGAAAAAATCAGTTGCAATTGCCAGCAAATTGGGTAAGTCATCGGCCATTTGCAACATTCGATCAAATGACTCCGCCCGATCCAATAAGCGATGTAAGGTCTCCGAAGTCTGCGGGTCGTTGAGTCGCTCCGCAAGCGTCGGCCGTTCAAGCCGGGTATTCATGAATGCCTGTTGTGGAATAAAGGAGAGCTGTTGAGTTCTCAGGCCAGAAGCGTGGCTTCAAGTCGTTCACTTTCGCCGCTTTGACCTGATCAGTAGCCGACCATTGTACTGGTCCCCGAGACGTGCAGTGAGCGACGGAGGGCCTGGCAATGAGTCCGCGGTCACAGATGCGTCGGCGTAAAGCGAATAAGCCGTCAAGTCTCGTCTCGTTCGTGTGCAAAATAGTATCGTCCAAGCAATATATCGCAATAGTTCGATATGTCAAGTCGGTTTTTTCGGCCTTCGGGTAGCTTGTGTTGGGTCCGGCTCGGTCAGCCACCATGCGACCACGCCGAGCCGTTAATAACGAAAGAGTCGTTAATGACCAGGAGAAATGAAGAGGAGAGTCGTCAGCGATAAGTATGCTGGCTACTTTCCATTTGGCTTGCGGCGGATAGTCGCAGCCTTCATTAGAACTCGGGAATTCTGGTGAACGAGAATTCCGGAGACCGCCTACTTCTCATCGTTTGTAAAGATATAGTCATCGCCTTTGGCTGAACTGTGGCATTCGATACAGCCTTTGAGTTTCCCGCTGAGCTTCACACCGTTCATTTCGAAGAGCGCGCCATCTGGTTTATGCTTTGCCCAATACCAATCATTATGTTCAGGATCATAGTCCTTACCAACGCGGTACATGGGTGTGATCGCGACTAAGTTCTTATCTTTATCGTAGTTCTCTTTAATGATGATGGACTTGATTGGCGGGTCTTCGAGGTTCCCTTTCACTTCATCATTGACGTAGACCTTGAGGAATTCGCCATGTGGCGAGGCACCCTGTTTGAATTCCTGCTCAATGCCTGGCCAACGCGACCACTTTTCGCGGTAGTCGACTTCCTGTAGGTAGTTCCAGAATTTCTCAGCGAACGCGGCTTCTTGCGTATTGTCATCCTGTTGCGCTGACAGGGGAATGATTCCCATGACTAACGCAATGGCCAAGCTGGAGGTCAGGATGAGCCCATACTTTGCTCCCTGGATACCGATTATTCGTCGCATGACTTGCACTCACTTTTACTGAAAACAAGGCTGACG
>CAZHTX010000455.1:0-4976 GCA_964535475.1 uncultured Pirellulaceae bacterium | reverse complement strand
GCATCCGGGAGCCGAAGACGGCGTCGGCATCACCGGCGACCAGCGGTGCGACGACGTATGCCTGGCGACCCTCGTCCAGTCGCCCAGCCACAAACTGCCACCAACGCTCACGCCAACCATCCTTGGCCAAGTAAGTTTTCACCACCCCGCGACCAGGAGGCTTTTCTCTCAGCACGCTGACTTCAAGATCGCCAAACATAGTCATGGCGACCGTCCGCGGAATCGGCGTGGCCGAAAGGACCAAATAATGCGGATTGATCCCATCACCGCGCAGACGCGCTCGCTGATTCACACCGAACTTATGTTGTTCGTCGATCACGACCAGCCCCAAGTTGGGCAATTCAATACCATCATATAAAAGTGCTTGCGTGCCGATCAGCAAATCGATTTCTCCAGCCGCCGCGCGAGCGACTGTTTCCTTTCGCGCTTTCGCTTTCAGCGAACCTGTCAACAAACCAATGCGGACGCGGCTTTCCGCCAAGGCGGTGGCAAAAGTTCGCTGGTGCTGCCGCGCCAGCACATCGGTCGGAGCCATCAAAACAGCCTGATGACGATGAGCCACGGCCAACAACATCGCATACTGGGCGATCACCGTTTTGCCGCTGCCAACGTCCCCTTGAATCAATCGATTCATGGGAAATTGCCGAGACATGTCACGCCCCACTTCGCTGATGGAGCGTTGTTGATCGGCTGTCAATTGGAAAGGAAATCGACGTTGAATCGCCGCGTTAATCTCGGGCGAAGGGACTAAGGCCGGACTCCGCAGATCGGTCGTCAATCGCCGGCGGCGCATCGCCAAAGCGAGTTGTTGCAACAACAGTTCTTGAAAAATAAATCGCCGCCGAGCTCGCTCCAAGGCTGTGGCGGAAGCGGGTCGATGGATGTTCCGCAGGGCCTCGCCAATCGATTCCAGAGAAGCGGTTCGGCGAATTGCATCCGGCATGACTTCCTGCACTTGATCGACCAACTGCTCGGTGACACTCGCCATAATCCGTCGCATCTCAACCTGCTTGAGCCCTTCGGTTAGCGGATAGATGGGCAAGATTTGCTCCTCGCCCAATTCCTCATGACCGTCCAGCAACGTGGTCTGAGGATGCACAAATTCAAACCGAAACCCGTTCATCCGCGGCGTACCACTGATCATTAACCGATCACCGCGGCTAATCTTTTCCAAGCGATAGGCTTGATTGAAATACAGTAAACGAGCGGCCCCCGATTCATCTTCCACCAACACACCGGCAATCGATTTGCCAGGACGCGTGACCCGCAGGTCAAGCTCCACAACCGTTCCCACGATCGTCGCTTCCTGACCATCTTGTAAATTGCCAATCAGCGCCGGTGGGGCCGGGTACTGATAATCCCTGGGAAACATAAAAAGCGCATCTTGCCCGTTGCGAATCCCCAGTTTCAATAACAACTCAGCCCGCTGCGGCCCCACCCCGCGAAGAAATTGTGCCGGAGTGGAGAGATTGCTGGGATTAGGATTGCTGGGATTGCTGGCGGAGTTGCCCGCAGCCGCTGGCGAGGGCGTTTGCGTTTGCCGCGTGGTTGGCCGTGTTGTCGCCATTGCATGCTCTCACAAAATCTTTAATGAAAATGAAATCGATCTTGCGTCGCTCGTTCCCTGCTTCCTACCATCCCCACCCGAGGACATTTTCACCCATTGAAGGACTTCGGTGTGCGGACGGCGATCACCAAAAAAAACGCTTGGCTCTGCCAACTCGCCTCAGCCATCATCTTTACGCTATTGGCGGCGGGCTGTACACAGGGCCCCTATCCGTTGGGCCCAGGTTTTCCCGCTGGCGGTCCCTGGGGCACCCCGCAAGCACCCCCAGGTTACGCTGCTGGACAAGACGCTTATTCGGCCGGCCGAGCACAACTTGCCGAATTACAGCGGCGAGTCGAACTGCTCGACAAAGACAATCGTCAATTACAAACCCAGCTGGCACAAAGCGAACAACACGCCCAAGTTTACCGTGACGAGCTGGGTTTGCTAAGGAACCAACTGGCAGACACCGTACAACGTCTGGAAGAAGAACGACTCGCAGCTGCCCGCACCGCACAACAATTCGAGGGGCTGCAAGCTTCCACTCGTTATCGCGGCGGTGCCACTTTACAAGCCAACACCAACGCGCGGCAAATTGGCGAAGCGCTCAAGGCCAGCGGATTTCCCGTCAATTTCGAGGCCGATGCGGCTCGCGTCATTTTGCCCGCCGACCAATTGTTCCAGCCCGGCACCGCACAACTACTACCCCAAGCGGCCCGCCTGCTGACTCCGCTGGCCACCCAGATCACTCGCTTGGCGCCGCGGCAAAGGTTAGCAGTCGAAAGCTACTGCGACGACGGCCCGATTCCAGGCGGCGTGTTCGCAAATCCACAGCAAATGACAACCGCTCAAGCGAACGCCATCTCCCAACTGCTGGTCCAACAAGGGGGCGTAGCGAGTCAAGCCGTATCGGTTGCCGGTAATGGGCAGATGAGTCCTCGGCAATCGAATCAAACGGCGGCCGGCCGCGCCGCCAACCGACGCGTCGAAATTGTCATCTATCCAGATACGTTTTAACCGCCGCGTGTTCGCCTCCCATGCATCGCTTCTCACTTCTCCTGCTGCCTGCGTGCTTAGCTGCGTTCCTGCTGATCTCCAGCCGCGAACTTAGCGGCGATCAGCCAACCGCCGAGCAGCCATCCGCTGGCTTCCTGATGCTCCGCGGCGACTACGCGGTGCTGCAGGGATCGGTGCGCCAAGAACCCGACCGCGTGATCCTCATCCAGCCCAACGGAGAAATTCGCTTTCCTCGCTCACGGGTCGCCTGCTGGGCAAACAGCCTAGCTGGACTCTACCAGTTTCAAATTGACTACATCCCAGCCAGTGACGTCTACGAACACTCGCGACTGGCGACTTGGTGTCTCCGCAATCACTACTTGCCCGGCGCGGAGGCACAACTGCAGCGGGTCGCAAAACTTGATCCTAACCACCCGCAACTCCCGTTGCTGCAGGCCGAGTTGGTTTTGTTGCGGGCCCAATTGCAACGCCCAGCACAGGACACACCGGAACGCAACAAGGGAGTTGTGCAAGCCGGACACACGACGTCATTGCCAGCGGAAACAAGGGGCACGCCCGACACTCCCTCGCAACTACAGCCTGTCACCGAAAAGTTAGGCTCACGACAAATTCGCGAATTTGCCGTGACCATTCAACCACTGCTGAATAATCGTTGTGCCACGGCCGCTTGCCATGGCAACGGATCAAAAGCCGCTTTTCAATTTCGTTCCACCAGCATCGGCACGGCTCGCCCCTCGCAAGCTATCACGCTCGCTAACCTGGAAGAAGTGGTCAAATGGATCAACAGCGATCAACCACTTAGCAGCCCACTGCTGGTCCAAGCCCAGCAGGCCCACGGCGGAACCTTCGAAGCACCACTGGAAGGACGAACCAAAACAGCGGAAAACCGCCTGCAGCAGTGGATCGAACAAGTTGCTATAGCCATCACCAACCCGAACCGACCAGCGGATGACCCGGCCGGCGAATCGCTCGACTCGCTGACTCCGCTCGGGCGATCTGATACTGGACAAGCCGGGTCTGGGCAAGCCGGGTCTGGGGCAGCGAGCCCAACGAGTGCGGCAAATTCGCAACCATCACCGCCGCCGCAAACTCCCCGGTCAGGGCAAGCGACCACCGGCCCCGTGCGATTGCCTCGTCTCAACGATCCCTTCGATCCGCAACTCTTCAACCGCAAAATGCATCCGCACAAACGTGCTGATAAAGGTCCCTGATCGCCTCGCTACCTGCCAGCCTCTGGCATAGTGTTTGCTAACTCTTGATTGCTTGACTGAGAAACCTGTTCACAAATTTCTCTTCAATCAATTGGGATGAAAGCAATGAAACTAGGAATACTGAGACAAAGATGCGGCCTTGCACTCGGCACGCTATTTATCGCTTGTCTGGGCTTGATACAAACATCTGTTGCCCAACAGCCAATGCGGTTTGGCGACGGAGCGCTCGACATCTCCGTCCAATTTCCCCAAGAAGTCCGCTCGGGTCAGCAATTCAGCTTCCCGATTATGGTCCGCAATTCAACCGATAACCTCACGCTGCACGATATCAAACTGCGGATGACGGAGGCGAAAGGATTCAATATCGAATCAACCTCCATGCAAGGCCAGCAAGGCCAGCAAGGCCAGCAAGATCAAAAAGACAAACAGGGCCAAAAAGACAAACAGGAAAATCAACAAGCTGCGAAGTCGAGCGACAATCAGCAAGCCATGAGCCAAAGTGGCGGCAAAAGTAACTTGATGATTCCGCAACTGGAGCCTGGTCAATCACAAACCATCATGGTCAAAGCGGCCGCGGACGAAGAAGGGGAACTCAAGACTTGCTTGCAAGTGGTCTCCTATCTCCCATCACTCTGCATGACCAGCAAAGTGGTCAAGCCGGAACTAGAGATCGTCAAAACGGCACCCGAAAGAGTTAACCGTTGTGATGAAATTGTGATTGAGTACAGCGTCAAAAACGCGGGTACCGGAGCGCTCGGCAAATTCCAAATCAGTGATGACCTGGGCAATAAGATGATGACCATTGAAGGGAACAAAGAACTGAGTTTCCCCGTCGATGGGTTGGAAGCGGGAGAAGTCCGCCGCTTTCAAGCTCGCGTATTCGCCATGGAACCGGGCTCCATCTCCAGTCGTGCAGTTGCCAAAGCAACCAACGCCGATATCAGCGCTCGCAGCAAGCGCACTACGACTGAAGTTATTGCGGCCGATTTGAAGGTGGCTATTGAAGGGCCTGGCATTATTTATAACGAACAGAATGCCACTTTCATGGCCAGCGTTACCAATACCGGAAACGCACCTGCCGAGGCCGTTGAAGTAACCGTCATGTGGCCGGAACAAGCCTCGTTGGCTGACCTCGGTGAACCTCGCATGCAAAACAGCAGCCAAACAGATGGCAGCCAAGCAAGCAGTGGCCAATCAAATAG
>CAZHTX010000454.1:0-4980 GCA_964535475.1 uncultured Pirellulaceae bacterium | reverse complement strand
AAACTTATGGCACTAGCGTCTCGGCCAGCCGTTTGGTGTCGGGTGAAAAACCACTGCATGGCGAACTAGAGCATGAGATTGCCGATTTCATTGGGGTTGACAATGCGATTGCCCTGGTCGGCGGTCACAGCACCAACGAAACCGTCATCGGGCATTTGGTTGGCCCCGGCGACCTCATTTTGCATGACTCCCTCTCGCACAACAGCATCGTGCAAGGGGCGGTGCTCTCGGGCGCCCGTCGCCGTCCGTTTCCCCACAATGACTTCCAAGCTCTCGATCAATTGCTCACTCAATTGCGAGGTCAATATCGTCGCGTGCTGGTGATCGTGGAAGGAACTTATAGCATGGACGGCGATTTCCCGGAATTGCCTGAGTTTATCAGAGTCAAGCGGGCACACAGTTGCTTGCTAATGGTCGACGAAGCCCACAGCATCGGCACGCTTGGCAACAGCGGGCGAGGGATTGGCGAGCACTTCGGCGTGGACCCCCGCGAAGTTGATGTTTGGATGGGCACGCTGAGCAAATCGTTTGCCAGCTGCGGTGGGTACATCGCCGGTTCGGACGCGCTGATTGAGTTGTTAAAGTATACCGCCCCTGGATTTGTCTTCAGCGTCGGCATCCCTCCATCGGCCACCGCAGCCGCTTTGGCCGCCATTCGTCAACTGCGAGCGGAGCCGGACCGAGTGGTCAGGCTACAGCAACGAAGCGCCCAGTTCCTGCGACGGGCCAAGGCTTGCGGCTTCGATACCGGAGCCAGTGGTGGCACACCAGTGATCCCGATTATTACCGGCAATTCATTGGTCGCCCTCAGGCTATCCCACAGGTTGTTTCAGGATGGCATCAACGTCCAACCCATCTTGTATCCGGCTGTTGAAGAATCGGCGGCAAGACTGCGGTTCTTCATCACTTCAGAGCACTCGCCATTGCAGATTGAGACAACGATTGCCGCTTTGGCTCGCCACGGTGCCGATCTGGGTTTAATCGCTGTCGACGAGTTGGTCCCGCGACGCTCAGCCAATTCGATTAATCGTAACGCGATGGGTGCTTGAGTGGTCTCCGCGCTTCTTCTCGACTCCTTTGGGTTGCAGCAAATCAATTGTCACCTAGAATGATGACGTTGATCCCAATTTGACCCGCTGCGAAGGAGACGTCCGTTGCTGACCGAGGCATCTGTAGAAAAGAGTTTCCGCAAACTCTTCAGTATTCCTACCCGTGATGAATCTATTTTTGATCGAGCGGAGGAATTACTCGATGAACTCCGTGAGGAAAGCCCATTGCGGCACCGCCTCACGAAGGAATTGGAAGAATTGCGGGCGTTGGCCAGCTCAAAGTAGCTGATGCCGTTTCCGAATTGGAAATGCGAAAAGGCGGCTGGGTTGTTAACCCAGTCGCCTTTTGCGTACCCCAGTCGAGTTGCCTGCTTGCGGGTCGGCCGGGCAGCATCCCGGGCAACCGCCTTGCGATCTGCTAACTAGCGGTTAATTTCAAACCCGAAAGTCACGCCGACCATGATCAAGGACTGATCGTTAGCGTCGTCAATTCGCCCTCGCCAGATGCCGCGGCCCATATCGATCATTTGAAACCCGCCGCGGAGGGCGAACATGTTGGTCAGCTGGTAGGACATATCCGCCCGAGCGTCAAAGCCAACCACAAACTCGTCGTTATCTCGATACTGCAGTCCGTTGCGAGTTGTTAATTCGCTGATTACCTCCGATCCAATCCCCTGCCCGTCGTACTCCGTTAACGTTTGCTCGGTGAACCGCCGGTGACTCTGCCAGTTGGCCAATGCGAAGGCCCGGAATTCAGCCGACAGGCGGATACGATTCTGATAGCGGAAGTAGCGAGCACCAAGCTGACCGCCGAACATCGTGTTCCGAGTCGTAGCACGATTGGTTAGCAGCACTTCGTTGAAGATGTCGTTGTCTTCGTCGATCTGCCTGGTATACGTCTGGTCCCGATAGCGATCCCTCACTCCCATATACCGGAGTCCGATCATCGGTTCCAGAATGCCGCCGTAATGGTAAGGCTCAAGCCGCCAGGTTTTGTTAATCTCAAAGGAGTCAGCGGTGATATCGTTGACGGTATCCTGCAACTCGTACAACCGCGGGTTGAGCGTGCGGTTGGCAAAATCGTTGGCAGCCTCGCCGCCGTCATCGCCACCATCGCCGCCATCTCCGCCATCGTCTTCTTCTTCAGGCTCGCGGTCGAGCCGTTCGACGAACAGCGTTTCAAAAGAGTTGGGGCTGCCAATGTCCATCCAGGTCGCCGACCAGCCGGTGTCATTGTCCAGCATGTAACCGAACTGCAACCGGTTTCCCCAGCCGCCATCGAGACCATCAGAAAAATCATTGCCGGCTCCGGAGCGCAGGATATCCAAGTCCGGACGGCTAAAATAAAGATTCATGCGATCGAAGGTACCAAACCAGCCTGTGCTGGCTCGCTTCGACGGCTTCATATCGGCCAGATCCTGCTCAAATACCGGTTCGAACCACCTGAAGTTAGGATCGAAACGAAAGGGATCGGCGACAGGCAAATACTCTTGTGCCTTGACTCCGCGCTGCCCAGCCAGCAGGGCGGCAGCTGCCATCAGACCTAACGTCAGCTTCCGTACCGACATGACTATATCCCACCGTTGTTCGTATTCGTGACGCGGGAAAATGCCCCCCGCCGGCCACACACCACAGATTGCAGACAATTCCGAATCGATCCTCACTCGAGGCACACTTGATCCGGTTATGCGGAAAGTATCGGCGCGTGGTGGTCCGATTATTCAACTTGTTTGGCATGTTCCGCCTCAAAACCGACAAATCTTTTGCCGCGTCAAGAGGGATATAACGAGAAAACAGCGGTTTCGCGGGCTGTTTATTTTTTTCCCTGAGCCCGTTTGTGGCGGAAAAAATCAGTCAACATGGCGGACGCTTGACGTGCTAACACGCCCCCGGTGACTTCACAACGATGATTCAGCCGCGAGTCGGTTAATAATTGATAGAGCGAATCGACGGCACCCGCTTTCGGATCGGCCGCCCCGTAGACGACTCGCGGGATGCGAGATTGCAAAATCGCCCCGGCGCACATCGGGCATGGTTCCAACGTCACGTAAAGGGTGCAGGCTTCCAGCCGCCAATCGGCCAATTCCCCAGCCGCTTGCGTGATCGCGATCATTTCCGCGTGGGCGGTCGGGTCGTGCAACATCTCACGCTGGTTATGCGCCCCGGCGATCATCCGGCCTTGATGTACGATCACCGCACCGACGGGCACTTCGTCGCTAACTGCCGCGTGTGAAGCCATCTCCAAAGCCCGCCGCATCCAGTGCTCGTCGCCCAGCAACAGCGGGCTGCCGGGCAGCTGGAAAGACGACTCGGGGTCAAATTCAGGATCAAATTCAGGGTTAAAGTTTGACATCAGCAGAGATTACTTGGGCAAGTGGCGCCAACGAAAGTTGCGGAACTCGGCGTCGCACATAAAAGCGGCGATTCCCAGCGGGCGGCTCAAGTCCATTTCATTGCGGACGTCGAATTTGTGCTCGCCACGCGACTGATCGACAACCTGCTTGTCGTCCACCCAGCAACGCACCCGCTCCGCATCGACTCGAACTCGCACCTTGTACCACTTTTCATTGTCAAACGACATGTATCGCTTGGTGCTGTTTTGCGAAGCGTCCTCGCCATCGATGCTGGAAAGCCCCACGACAGCCCCGGACCAGCCGCCCAAAATCAAACTGCAATGCCCTTCGCCCACGGGAAAGGTCAGCCCGCAGAAGAAATCGAAACTGCTCAAGCGGCGACTTTCCACTTCAATTTCAAAATCTTCTTTGGGAAATTCAAATTTTCCGCGGACTCCCGTCAACGGATCGCCAGACTTCATCACTACGCTCTGATCACTGAAGATCACGTCACCCTCGCCCCCAAACAACGAGACTTCCCATTGCTGGCCGTCGCCGCTGGGAACCGTCTGCCATTTTTTCTCCGCAGATGAAGTCTGCTGCGGTGGCTCATCAGCCATTGCCCATGCTGCGGGGCTGGCAATAATGCACAGCGTCAGCACCAGGCGGAACACCGCCTGCGGTCGCGGCCCACAGCCAGGACGGCCAAGCGAGTGACGCCGCTGGGGTATTGCCCCTTCTCGCGACTCCTCGTTCGTATTTTTTTGAACAGTAGCATGGCCGCCTCGAGCTATTTGCGGGGCACACGCTATTTGCGGGGAAAAATGTGAGCGGGACTCAATCAGGTCAAGCATGATGTTTGGCCATCTTTAGGGCAAAGAGCAAAAATATGAAGTATTTGCGAGCTGCGAAATTTTGACGTAGGAAAGGCGCAATAATTGAAGTAGGTTCGAGTGCCTTACTCAACTGTTTGCTTCCACCGACAACCCAAATTCAGCTGGAGTTCAGCCACGTTGAGCCGTTTTCTCTTTCAAGCGACGATTTTTGGCTTTCGCCTCGCGCCAGTGCTGCTGGTAGTGTACTGGATCCTCCTGTTCACCGGGACACACTTGCCCGGGAGCACCATCGGTTCGATGCGAGTCAGTGATAAACTGCTTCATTTTTCAGCATTTGCCGGTTTGGCTTTTCTCTTAGCGTGGGCGTTACCCCGGAGAGTTGCGGGTGGGATCCCCGGCGTGCTGCTAGCTGCCATCTTAACTTTGATATACGCGGCGATCGACGAGTGGACTCAAGGTTTTGTGCCACGCCGTAATCCTGACATTTCCGACTTCTTTGCCGATGCTTTGGGGATGATCGCTGGCTTAACTGTCTATTTTATACTGCGCAGCCTGTTGCAACGCTGGAGCCGATCGTTAACTCCTCGCCCAGAGGCCGCCGCCTGCCGATAGCAACGCGGGTGCCGGTCGGGCATGCGCTGGTGTCCCGGCTTTAGCCGGTCATGCGCTGTTCATGCCGGATCGCCTAAAGGCTACACACCAGCGCACGCTGGTGTCCCGGCTTTAGCCGGTCATGCGCTGTTCATGCCGGATCGCCTAAAG
>CAZHTX010000453.1:0-4983 GCA_964535475.1 uncultured Pirellulaceae bacterium | reverse complement strand
GGCCTGCAAGTTCATCTGTGCGCGCGCCTGGAACCTCTGGCGAACGGCGAGCCGGCTGAGCAGGCTGAGCAGGCTGAACTCGAGTACGCCATCATCCCGCTGGGCCGCAGTTTGCCGCGGGTCGTCTCGTTGCCAGCCGACAACGGTTACGCCTACGGCCTGTTGGAAGATGTGGCCTGTGAGTCGGTCGAGTCTTTTTTCCCGGGTCGGCAAGTTGCCGAGTGTTGGCCGATCCGAGTGACCCGCAATGCCGACGTGGAGCTTCGCGAAGACAGCGCGGCCGATTTGATGGCCGGCATGGGGGAAGTGCTGGAGAGTCGCAAAGCATCCAGCGTTATTCGCTTGGAGATCGACCACCGCGCTAGCGAAACGATGTCGGAGTATCTGCGCTGTCGACTGGAGCTAGAACCCACGGATGTGTTTCGCAACGCCGGTCCGCTCGATCTTTCCTACCTGTTCCAACTATCTGCCCTGGAAGGTTTTGACGCTCACCGCGATCCGGTTTGGCCCGGGCATGGTCAAGCTCGGCTCGATCCCCGCGAGTCAATGTTTGCCAACATGGCGGGTGGCGATGTGTTAATGGTGCATCCGTATGAACGGTTCGACCCGATTGTCAGTTTGATTGAAGAGGCTGCTCAAGATCCTGACGTTTTGGCAATCAAACAAGTCTTATATCGCACCAGTCGCCAGAGCCCGATTGTGGAAGCTTTGATGCGAGCAGCGGAACGGGGAAAATATGTGACGGTTGTGGTGGAGTTAAAAGCGCGATTCGATGAAGCCCGCAATATCGAATGGGCCAAAGAAATGGAGCAGGCCGGCGTGCAGGTTATCTATGGAGTGAAAGGGCTGAAGACACATGCCAAAGTCTGCATTATCGTCCGCCGCGAGCCCCAAGGTATTGTGCGATATTTACACTTCGGGACGGGCAACTACAACGAGGCCACGGCGCGGCTCTACAGTGATATTTCTTTATTGACTTGCAACGACGAACTGGGTGGCGACGCATCGGCATTTTTTAACGCGATCACCGGTTCCAGTCAGGTTCAGCAATTCCACCAATTGGAAGCGGCCCCGCTGACCCTCCGCAAACGGTTGCTGGCCATGATCGATGCCGAAGCGGCACGTTGCCGCGAGGGGCAAACAGGACGCATCGTTGCCAAGATGAATGCCTTGGTCGATGCTGAGATCATTGACGCTTTGTATCGAGCCAGCCAAGCGGGTGTCGACATTCGCTTGAACATTCGCGGCGTCTGCTGCCTCCGCCCTCAAGTCGCCGGTTTGAGCGAGCGGATTCGAGTGACTTCGATCATTGATCGCTATCTGGAACACGCTCGCATCTTTTTCTTCCACCAAGGTGGCGAGGAAGCATTGTTTATCAGCAGCGCCGATTGGATGCCCCGCAATCTCGATCGGCGCGTCGAACTCATGGTGCCGATCTTGGACCCCAGTTGCAAGAAAAAGTTATGGCAAGTCCTGGACACTTACTTTCACGATAATGCTTACAGTTGGAGCATGCGGGCTGACGGCTCTTATCGTCGCTTGCAGCCCAAAGCGGGACAAGAAGAGTTGCGCGCGCAACAAAAACTGTACGACCGCGCCCGGCAAGAGACGGGACGAGCTCAAATGGTCAGAACGGCATCTTTTGTACCCCACCAACCCGCCGATAACGACGAGTAAGAACCTAGCCGCAGGGCTTCGCCAGGGTCAGGGCAGGGCTTCGCCAGGGTCAGGCTTTGGCAGGGTCAGGCTTTGTGTTCGGTGTTGGAAGAGGAGGGTTGGCGATTTGTTGGTTGGTGGGCACTTGTTGTCGCGGGCGGGCAGGGAGGAATGTGAGGCGAGCGAGGTAACTGCCATCCGTACGCTGTTTTTAACATTACGTATGGAGTGGGTGTCGCTGGTGAGATAGTGGTCGGGCATCAACTGGAACGCATACAGTTGGACCTGATGGAGCTGCAAGCCTTCGTAAAGAATCCGCGCGAACACTTCGTAATCAGCGTCTTTGTGAAAAACTGTTGCCCGCAGGTTGCATCAGCCTTTGGCCAGCTTCAGCACGAGCTCTTCGAGCAACCAGCGGTCGAGTCCCGCGCTGCTGTGACTGCCTTTTAATTTTAAGTCAGCTTCCAGGAGCCAAGTCAGAATTTGCCGGCCCCGCTCACGACCAATCTGACGCAGCTGGGGCTCAGCTTGTTTATCAAATTCGCGAAACCCGGCGGCTTTCAACGCGGCCCCCAAGGGAACCCGCTTGCCCGTTTGCTCGCCATATTCGATGGCCGACGTGGCCAGTCCGAATCGCCTCACCGACCAAGCGATTTGTGGAATCAAGCCGGCGGGGTGTTCGCCGCTGGCAAGCATCTTATCGAGTTGTCGTAAGGCTTCCGCCGCGTTACCGCTGGCTGCCGCGGCAATGGTGTCCCAAGTCGATTTCGCTCGCCAGCCCCCCACGATCTCGCGGACCATCGCCTCGGTGATCTGCCCTCCGGGCTGCTCATATAAAGCCAGTTTGGCAATCTCCGTATCGAGCATGCCAATGTCATTACCAATCAGTTCGATCAAGACGTTGATCGCGCCGGCCGCCATTTTGCATTGGTGTCGCGGAGCAACATAAGCTGCCAAAAACTTGCCCAGCCGATCCATGTCGGGATTTTTTCCCCGAGGTTTCGGCGGAATCGTACAACGTACTAAGAGATGTGATTTGTCCGCCGCTTTGTAGAGCCGCGTGTTTGCAGCGCAGCTCTGCAGTTCTAGGATTAATCGGCCCGCCGAAGAGGGCTTGGCGATATAATCCTCGACCTCGCCGCGAAACGATTTTAACAACGGATCGCCGCGACGAACAACGAGGACTCGTCGACCGGTATCGAACAAAGAGACCGTGCTGACTTCGTCGCGAATATCTCGCCATTGCGATTCTTCGCCTTCGACCGAATCGTATTCACCGCCGGTCAAAGCCGTTAGCACCCAACTTTTCAGCGTGCTATCTTCGCCGAACAACACGACCACCGGAGGCAGCGCGTCGATATCGGGCGGGGTGGCGAGTAGGTCGAAGGCTTCCTGTGGCATAGTGCTTTAACGGCGATCGAGGTAACGGTTAACAACATTTTCCAGCAATTCTTGCCGGCCGCTGAGATTGGCGGAAATCTCGCCTTGCTCCAACATGTAAGCTTCGAGTTCCGCAAAGCCAACTTGCCCCGCTTCGATCTTAGCGCCGATCCCCGTGTTCCAACTGGCATAGCGTTGATCGATAAAGTTCTGTAGAGCGCCTTCGCTGAGCATCGCTTGGGCCACTTTCAAACCTCTCGCAAACGCGTCCATACTGCCGATGTGGGCGTAGAACAAGTCGATCGGTTCAAAGCTCTCGCGGCGCAACTTCGCGTCAAAGTTGACCCCGCCACTGCCCAGCCCACCATGCTTGAGGATGTAATACATCGTCTGGGTTGCCAGATAATAATCGGTGGCGAATTGATCGGTATCCCAGCCCAACAGTAAATCGCCCGTGTTGGCATCGATGCTGCCCAATGCATCTTGACCACCGGCATAGTCCAATTCATGCATCATGGTGTGACCCGCTAGCGTGGCATGATTGGTCTCCAAGTTCAACTTGAAATGGTCTTTCAAGTCATACGATCGCAAGAAGTTGAGACAGGCCGCCGCGTCGCTGTCATACTGGTGCTTGGTCGGTTCTTTAGGCTTGGGTTCAATCAAGAATTGGCCGCTAAAGCCAATCTGCTTGGCGTAATCGACCGCCATGTGAAAGAATTTCGCCAAGTGGTCCAGTTCCCGCTGCATGTCGGTGTTGTAAAGGTTTTGATAGCCTTCGCGACCGCCCCAGAAAACATAATTTTCACCACCAAGCTCCTTGGTGATTTCCAGACACTTTTTGACTTGGCTGGCCGCGTAAGCAAACACGTCCGCGTTGCTGCTGGTCGCCGCCCCGTGCATGAAACGCGGGTTGCTGAACATATTGGCGGTGCCCCACAGCAGTTTCACACCACTCCGCTGCTGTTCCTCTTGTAACACCTTTGCCACGGCATCAAAGTTGGCGTGCGATTCCCGCAAAGTGCTCCCCTCGGGCGCCACGTCGCGATCGTGAAACGCGTAGTAGGGCGCTTGTAGTTTTTCGAACAGCTCAAAGGCGACGCGAGCGCGGTTGCAGGCGTTTTCCACTGAGTCACTGCCGTCGTCCCAAGGACGAACCATCGTGCCCGCTCCAAACGGATCGGCACCCGTGCCGCGGAAAGTGTGCCAATAAACGATGGAAAACCGTAGGTGATCCTTCATCGTTTTGCCGCCAACCACTTCCTCCGGGTTGTACCAGCGGAAAGCAAGTGGATTGTCGCTGTCGGGACCTTCGTACTGAACGACGTTGATATCCGGAAAAGCGCTCATGATGGACTGACTCTGCGGGGAGGGGGATTGAGAACTTAGGCCCCTAATATCGAGATCCAGGCCTGTCGCGGCAACCGGTGGTAAACGACTGCCGAGACTCGACTCGGCAGCGAAGCGCGGGTTGCGGCCAGATTTTCCGTGTTATTTGCCTGGATTTTGCAAAATTGCCTAAGGAACCGCAAATTTTCTCAGCTTTTTTGTCGCTCGCACGCCGCAAATTCCATTCGCTTTTATAAACTAATTCCGCAGAAAGAATCGTTGATGTCGTGGCAGTCGTCCCAGTAGGTGATTTCATGAAGTTGCTGCTCAAGTGTGCTGATTTTTCATTCTCCCGAAGCAGGCTCCCGGCGCTAGCTGCCAAAGGCTGGGGAAAACCGGTACGCGGGACAAGCCCCCTGAGCTGTGGGCCCGTTAGCTGTGGGCCCGTTAGCTGTGGGCCCGTTAGCTCGCTCAGCCTGCTGCTTTGCGGAGCCATGTTTATCGGCTGCGGTTTGTTAGCGGATCTGCCCACCGCTCTGGCCCAGCAAGACAACGCGGGCGAACAGGAAGCGGCGGGCGAACAAGAAGCGGCGGACGAAAAGGAAGCGGCGGGCGAAGAGG
>CAZHTX010000452.1:0-4987 GCA_964535475.1 uncultured Pirellulaceae bacterium | reverse complement strand
AATAAACAGTTTTGCTCGTCCGTTAAGACCTCTTCCAGCACCGCGAGACGGGAGGCAAGGATCGGCTTACCAAGGGACATGTACTCAAAAACTTTCAATGGTGAAGTCCACTCTCCAATGTTCGCTCCGTTGACTCCGGACACTTGACGCTGATTGGGGGCTAGGGCGATGCTGAACTGGTTGCAATATGCTGCCGTGTCGGCGGGTGAAACACGTCCGATAAAGTGGATGTTGTTCTGTCCCTCTGCTTGTTGTCGCCAATAGGCAAGTCCTGCGCTGTCTCCACCAATCACCACAAACTGCTGTTGGGGAAGTCGCTTTGCCAACGGCAAAATAACTTCCATGCCCTTGCCCGGATAAAGGCTTCCCAAATAGCCGATCAATGGCGCCGAGCTGCCGATCCGTTCCGCCAATGACCCTACAGGACGCTCCAGAGCTTTTTGATTTACCGGATTCGCGCCGTCCGGATAGACGACCACAAGGTCTTCTGCCAACTTAAAGGCGGCCAATAAGTCGCTTTTTAAAGCTCCCGTGATACAAACCACTCGCTTTAATGATTTGCTTCGGAACAGGCGTGGCAAAATGGACTGGGATAACCGGGTTCCTTTGCCCGGTAGACTGTGTAGCTCTAGAATTGTTGGTATCCGCAACAGGCAACTGATCAGCGCCGAGTAGGCGCAGCGGGCGTAAAGCAAGTCAGCCCGCTGGCGTTTTGCAAAGCGGGCGGCTTGGATGCCATAGCGAAAGCGGCCGATCAAGCCAGTGCGAAAAGGAAGCGTCCGGATTGCGAATTGTTCGGTGACTCCGTAGTGGCTCTTGACAACCGCAAGCGGTTCGGGCTGTGGTGCGGCACGGGCAAATAACGTGACCTCATGGCCAGCTTGCGCAAAGGCGTTGCACATCTGCATCACTTGCACGCTGTTGGCCTGTGCTGATGGAATCATCGACTCCGAGGCATAGATGATTTTTTTCGCCACGGTCGCTAGTCTTTTAACAACTCTTCAAAGGGATCCATTTGCGCTGCGCTGTCTTCCCGTTCCGCGTTCGTGGTTTCTCGCAACTGGGAGACTAGCCGATTCAGCCGTGGGTTATCTTGTCCCACCAAATCCTCCGCTTGCTTGGCGATTAGCAATGCTTTGCCAGGTTGCTCGGTAGCCTTCAGCGCCTCAATGTACGCAAGGTAATGGCTGACCCGTTCGGGGACTGCCTCAACAGCCTTGCGGTAGCTTTCCAGGGCCCGTTCGTTCTCCTCGATTGCCAGCCAAGCGTTCCCCAAAAGTTCCAGTTGATCGGCTTGCGCGTAGCGACTCAGCGGCATGTTGTCCTCAAGTGCCTTGGCAGCTCTTGCCACTAAGGCTCGGTTGGGAATTTGCTTGGCTAATTCATACTTTAGCGCTTCCAGGAAAGCTCTTTCATTCTCGGGAACTGCATCCGCGTAATTGGGATTACCCGACGCTTCGGCTTGTTCCAAATAGAATCGAGCTAGTTGCGGTCGACGCGTCATAATGTTCCGCCAAGCGTCTGTGGATTGCGTCCAATCATCGACGGTGGCGGCAATTCGGGCCAAGGAAGTTAGCGAATTGGTAGCTGCGCGACGGAGTAAAAACAAATCTTTAGTTAGTTCGCGGTACTGCTCATCGGGTGGAAAATTGAGTTGTGACTGCAGTAACAAGAATCTAGGTTCGGGAGCCAGCGGACTGCGCCCCAAAGCCAATAAGGCGTGCTGCTCGGAGAGCTCCAGAGCTGGTTCCGCGGCAGCTCTCGCGCGACTTACAATCGACTCAATCAACTCTGATTGAGTAGGGGAAAGTTCGCGAGTGCGTCGCGCATAAGCTGCTAGGCGGCGAAGTTGATTGGTCGAGCCCAACCGCTCGTCAGCTTCCAGCCTCGCTAGCGCAGCCGATTCTGACAGGATGACTTGCCTCGCGGCCAACTGGCCTGCTTCGATGTGGGTGCGGGACAACTGAAGCAACGTCTGATAGTTGTTTTCGTTTCCGGCGGTGGCGGCGGTCAGCAATTGAATCGATTCCGCTAATTCATCCGAGTTCAACGGATCGATGCTGGCCGTAGTCCGCAGCAAGGCGTCTTGGGATGCTTCTTTATAAAATGCATGGAGGGTAAGAGGCAGCATCACGAGGGCCAGTCCGCCGACAAAATAGGCGGCAAAACGTGAGCGTTGGGGCCGATGCAAATTCAACCTGCCTCCGTCCCGCGGACCGAATTGCAGCAGCGGAGTGCCAACTGCGGCGGCCCGTCCCAGCACGGCTCCGAACAACAAAGCGGTGGTGATCGCCGAGCCGGAAAGCAACAGCCCAAAGTCAAAGATTTGGCTGACCAGCACCACGAACAATGCACACCAACCCGCCGTGGCAATGCCATGATCCATCGGATCGGGAGTGTCCCGTAACTGTAACAAAGCGTAAATCATCACGCCGCCCACGCAGAGCAACGCCAAACCGGCCACCAAGCCGCCCTCGACCAACCATTCCAACCATAAGTTGTCGGCGTTCAAGAACCACCCGTCGATCCCTTGCTGCTCATGGGGTAGATACGCGTAACGGTAACTACCAAAGCCGCTGCCGGCGGGAACATACTGAGCTAACGCCACGCTGGCGTCTTGCCAGTGGGGTAAGCGTTTGTCGGTGAGGATGTTTTCCGAAAGCCCCTCGGCGGTCGCTCCGAAACGCTCCAGCGTGCGTGGTGTGACATCAATGCGCGCCAGTAGCAAAGCTGCCACTAAGCTGATTAATAGCATCATGGCAAAGGCCTTGCCGATCAACTGGCGTGAGGAAAACAAACCGATTGCCAGAAATGCGCCAACGACGAGTCCAGCTAGACCGCCTCGCGATCCACACGCGAACAGGCCGGCCACGCAAGTGCACGAGGTGAAAATCGCCAGCAGTGCCGCTCGATCGCTGAACAAGTCCAACAAGGCCGGTATGCGAAAATCGGAAGAGCGAAATTCGTGACCCGTGACAATGGTTAAACGCCAACCTAACAAGCCTAATGAACTGGCCACTCCCAAATTCATGATTAAGGAAGCATTGTTGCGATTGACGAAAACCCCGAACGGATGGCCAGCCGATGTGCCCCACAGCGTTTGGCCCGGACTCGTGCATAACTGCCAAATCCCCAAACCGGCATGGACTGAACCAAAAATCGCCAAACAGCTGAGCATTGCCAGCATCCGGTTGCGGCTGTGAAATAACGTTGCCCCGCACCAAGCGGCTAAGCCGAGCAAGCTGAAGTAGGCGACATAATGCCCCGCCGCATCTGGGGCGACCGATAGCGGTAACCAATCGCCGCTGCTGCCCAGAGGAGAGCCGGCTCGCGCCGCCGTTGGCAGCCACTCGGTCCATGCCGCATACGTTCCGGGGGAAAACCAACTGACTAGCCACCCAGGTAGCAGGCAACTCTGCAGCCAAGCATAAACCGCCAGACCAATACAGGTCAGTGTCAACAAATGAGGTTGCAGACCAGCGGGGGTGGTCTCCATTTTCAATGCGGCGACGCCACAGACCACTGGCAAACTAATCAAGACCGTTGCCAGCCAAAAACTCCATGGCAAGACACCGCCGTTGTCGATGGCGACGAGGCCGGGAGTTAGGGCTACGGTCATCGCTCCAACCCAAACCGTAACTTCTAAAAATCGTTGCATAAATTGTGTTTCAATGAGAATTTCGGAGCGTTTCTAAACGGCTCGCAAATGATTGCCGGTTAGCTCTTCCTGAAAACTGGCATAAGTTGATTTTAACCCCTGCTCAAACCCAACGCGATGCCGCCAGCCGAGTTCCCTTAATCGGCTGACGTCAGTCACTTTCCGCGGCGTGCCATCGGGGCGGGATGGGTCGGTGACGATCTCGCCTTCGTAACCGACCACGCGAGCAACCGCTTGCGCAGCCGCTAAAATCGTGATATCTTCACCAGTTCCCACGTTTACCCAATCGGGCGGATTCTCCAAGCTCAATAGATATACCAACGCGTCGGCTAAATCATCGACATGTAGGAATTCCCGCCGCGGTGTACCGGTGCCCCAAATCGTGACTCGCGGTTTGGATTCTTGCTGAGCTTCGTGAAAACGACGGATTAAGGCGGGCAACACATGACTGTGTTCGGGATGATAGTTATCACCCGGACCATATAAATTTGTCGGCATCGCACTGTGATATAGGAAGCCGTACTGTGACCTTATATATTGACACAGCTTCAGTCCCACAATTTTTGCTAAAGCATACGCTTCGTTGGTTTGCTCCAGCGGGCCGCTGAGCAACGCCGTCTCCTGGATCGGTTGCGGACAGTCACGCGGATAGATGCAGGTGCTGCCTAAATATAAGAATCGTGGCACTCCCGCCGCATGAGCCGCTTGCACCGTCGCCAGTGCCATGGAAATGTTTTCGCTGAGAAACTCAACCGGGTAGGTCTTGTTGGCGACGATTCCACCAACTTTCGCCGCCGCAAAAATCACCGCGTCGATGGCCTGGCTGGCAAAGTAGTCGCGCACGGCGGTTTGGTCGCACAAGTCGAGTTGGCTGCGGTCTACTGTCACCACCTCCACATTTGTTTCTTCAGCAAGTCGACGGCAAACTGCAGAACCAACCATGCCGCGGTGCCCGGTAACCAGGATCCGTCCAGCCGGCGAATGTTGCTTATTCAATTTGATACTCAAAAGCTCGTGAAGACCTGTTTGTTAGCGGTTAGCGGTTTTGGCGCTAGCCACCGTTTTGTTGCACGTCGTTGGTTTGGTTCAATGCGGGGACCGCGGCTAGCGCCAAAGCGGCTAACGGGAACCGTGGCTAGCGCCAAAGCGGCTAACGGGAATTGTTAGCGGTTTTGGCGCTAGCCACCGTTTCGTTGCAAGTCGTTGGTTTGGTTCAAGCCGGTAACCGCGGCTAGCGCCATTGCGGCTAACGGGAATTGTTAGCGGTTTTGGCACTAGCCACCGTTTCGTTGCAAGTCGTTGGTTTGGTTCAAGCCGGTAACCGCGGCT
>CAZHTX010000451.1:0-4999 GCA_964535475.1 uncultured Pirellulaceae bacterium | reverse complement strand
AAGATGTCGGTCGCCGCCTCCGCCGCTTGATGACTTGGATCGACGAAAAAGAAGTCGACTGAGATGCGTCCCCCACATCATCCCGAGCCTGCTGGCCAGCCGCCTGATCGCTGGATCGCTGTCGCCGACAGCGATCAATTGGTCGGCGAAGCGGCGTTGGAGCGGGTGGTGGAAGGTGAATTGCTGGCGATCTTTCGTCACCAGGGCCAGCTCTACGCCTTAGAGGCACTGTGCGCTCATCACGGTGGGCCGCTGGCTGAGGGCAGCGTGGCGGCAGGTTGTGTCACTTGTCCCTGGCACGGTTGGACTTACCGGTTGGCTGACGGGACGCAAGCAACCAGCGGCCAGCAGCTGATTCGAGCTTTTCCTATCCGTGAACGTGACGGCCAGATCGAAATCGGCTGGAGTGGACCAACCAAGCATGCGAATTCTGTTGACCAATGACGACGGCATTGAAGCTCCCGGCTTGGCCTCTTTGCATCGCAGTTTGAGCGAATGGGCGGAGGTCTTGGTTGTTGCCCCGCGTGATCAACGCAGTGAGTGCGGGCACAGCGTGACAACCCGTGGCTCGATCCATTTCCAACAGCGTTTCCCGGGCTGGTGGGCGGTCGATGGGACTCCGGTCGACTGCGTGCGGATTGCCTGCCAATGCTTGGAAGGGCCGATCGATGCCGTTTTTTCCGGCGTGAATGAGGGAGGCAACTTGGGAACCGAGATTTATCTCAGCGGCACGGTGGCCGCCGCCCGAGAAGCCGCCTTCCATGACATTCCGGCAGTCGCGGTCTCACATTATCGCCATCCCCAGATCGCCAGAACCTGGGACCATGTCCCCCAGTGGTTGCGGGGACGCTTGCAACCGCTGGTAACTTCCCAGCACAAAGCCGGTCAATTCTGGAACTTGAATCTTCCAGCCATTGACCCTGCCGACCCCACTCCAGAGTTAGTTTCGGCGAGCACTGACTGTACTCCGTTACCTTTTGCGTTCGTCAACGACGGTGATCGCGTGCGATACACGTGTGACTATCAAGGACGAGCACGTCACGTCGGCACCGATGTGGCGATTTGCTTTGGCGGCAGCATCTCGCTGGCAGCAATTCCCCTCCGGTGGCCCGCAACGTGATTAGCTGGCAACGTGATCCGTCAAGCTAATTTCGACATCGAAAGTGACTCCGCTGGTGGCTGCCGGCGGGTTTCGCTTACCGAGCGGGCCGTTGAGAGACTTTCCCGGCAGAGTGGCTCGCCCCGCCGGTTTGCTCGCCCCCCCCGTCGCCTGCTGGCCCGTCGCTTGCTGGCTGGCTGCTTGCTGGCTGGTCGCAGCTTGTTGCTGCGGCTCTGCCGGCTGGCTGGAGTCTTCTGTTTGCTGCTCCAACTCGCCCCGCACGATGCGGACGTCTCGCGGCGCTTCAATGCCCAGCGTGATGCGATTTCCTGAAATGCGATTGACGGTCACAACCACGTTTTCGCCAATCACCAGACGTTCGCCTTCTTTTCGACTTAGAACTAACATATCCCTGCTATCTCCCTTAAAGAGTGCTCGTTGAAACTTCCTATTTACCGCTAGCTCATGAGTCGCCAGCCCGGAATATTTCCAGAAGGCAAAACATGTGCCAGTCGAGCCGTTACTAAGCCCGGCGTGAGCTACCAATCAGGCATTATTCGCGCCAAACCGTGATTAATTTGCAAAAAACAAATAAATCGCTTTAGTTTTAGTAGTGACGATCCGAGAGCTCAGTGAGTTCACTAGCCACTGCTGATTTTGTCGTCATCGCGTTAAAAAAGACCAAAAACTGTTTTTCGTCTCAAAGCGAGACAAGTTTTCTCAAAATGAGACAGCCAAAGCCCTTTCCGACGGTTAACGCCATCTCCAGTTGGAACTGCCAGCCCCAATCGATCTGGTCCCAGTCGATCTGGTCCCAGTCGATCTGGTCCCAGTCGGGCGACCGGACGAAAGCTCGGTTGCTGCGACTGTGCTGTGATTATTCCCGGTGGCTGTGACACCTTTGGTCACAACCGCAAGATTTTTTTGAGAATATTTTTGAGACCGTCGAAAAACGGCTGGCCGCTTTCCGACTCGCCGCGGTTCGTTTCCGGTTTGCGGGGTCGGTATTTAGAGCAACCAGAATAGCAGCGGAGCGATTAGCCCGAGGGAAAAGGCGGCGACAAGCAGCCACAGCACACCGGCGCGAAACGACAGGCGCCCCGTTCCGTAGGTTGGCGATGAGCGATCGCGAGAGCCGCCAAATTCCTGTTCTACGTAGCTTTCGTAGTCGAAATCGTCATCCTCTTCAGCCCAGCCCTCACTTTGCTGGTCCAGATCCCAGCCATCCGCATCGCTGGCCCCACATTGGCGACAAGAGAGCCGCCCAGCGGTGACCGGGGAGCCGCAAATCGGGCAGACGAAACCGTCGGGCGCGGCACCCGGTCGCGGAGTTCGCCCCATTGTGATCTTCCTAGGTTGCCGCGGCGAAGTTCCCAAAGTCGAAACTAACGCCGCTCTGTGGGGTTATGACTGATGTAGCGCCTCCGATTCCCCCACTGTTTTTTACTCTGGGGAAATTACCCGACGCCACATGAGGATTTGCAATTATTATCTAAGCTCGAGTTATCGAGTCGAATCCCGTAACATATCGACTCTACGCGACTAAATAAACTACCCCCAGGTCGGGTGCCCTATTCATGCCAGGCAGTGAACATCAATCCGTCACGACCCTCATCCACTCCCCATCCTGCGGGAGCTGGGTATCGTTTTTCCTTCGTTCTTTGGCACCGCTCGTGACTCGCTTCGCACTTATGCTCTTATTGCTGACGTTGGCACTGTCTCCGGTCGTTAGCGGCCAGGGAACCGATGATCAGGGAGCTGGCAACGCGGTCGCTGCTGAAATATCGGCCAGCGACAGTTTTGAGCCGGCTGCGATACCCGCCAAACCGAACAGCCAGCCCGAACCGACGGTCGACGATCAAGTCCGCGTACGTTTGAACTTCAACGGCACCCCCTGGAAAGAGGTGCTGGAGTGGTTCGCTGACGAAACGAGGATGTCGTTGCAGCGGAGCACTTGGCCGACCGGAACCTTTAGTTATTCGGATACTCGCCGCAGCTACGACATCAGCGGTGCCATCGACGCCATGAACTTGGTGCTGATGCGGGAAGGCTTCGCCCTGATCCGCCGCGGCCAGTTGTTACTGTTGGTCGATACGGAGGATGATTTTGCGCGAGATTATTTGCGTGAGTTGGCCGAGCCGATCACGCCGGAAGAGCTGGACCAACGAGCCAACTCCGATTACGTACGGGTCGCTTTTCCGCTGGGTGCTTTGGATGCCGAGAGTGTCGTCAAGGACTTGGAGAATCTCCGCAGCCCCTCCGGCTCGGTGCTCGTGCTGGGCGCGTCGCGAGTCATCGTGGCGACCGACACGGTGGGCGTGCTGAAGTCGATTCGCGACGTCTTGCTGGCGTCCGATGCGGTTGACGGCGGGGTGATGGAATATCAATTGAAAAACCGCTCGGCCGAAGATGTCCTGGAAGTTGCTCGACCACACCTCGGTTTGGAAGCGGGAGTCAACACGGGTGAGGACATTAATCTGTCGACCAATTTGATGGGCGACCGGATTTATGCGACTGGCGACCCGGTCAAGTTGCGGATCCTCAAAGGTTTGATCGCCAAGGGGGATATTCCCTTGCCCTCGGCTGAAGATGGCTCCGTCGCTCCCGTTGAGGCGCCCTTTTTATCGCGTTATGACAGTGGTTCGGCCGACCCTACGATCGCGCTCGAGGTTTTGCAGCGGTTGCTGGCCGGTTTGCCCGATGTACGTTTGACTTTGGATCCGAAAACCCAAGCGATCATTGCTCAGGCGCGGCCGGGGGAACACCAGTTGATTCGCGACACGCTGGCTGAATTGGGCGGCGCTTCGAGTGGATTTAAGGTGATCCAGCTGCGGCGGATCGACCCCCAAGCGGCGCTGCTGACGATTAATAAGTACTTTGGGAAAACGGCGGAAAACACGGTAGGACCGACCGTTGACGGCGATCCGGAAACCAAGAAACTATGGGTCAAGGGAACGCTTCAGGAGATCGAGGAAGTTGAACGCCTGATCCAGGAATTGGAAGGTGGCGGCGGTTCGGATCTGTTGGGTGACCGCATTCGTATCTTGCCCTACACGGGGCGCAGCGCGGAAGCGGCTCTGTCGCAACTGGAAGGCCTTTGGCAGGTCAGTGGTCGCAAGAACCGAATTCGGATTATCTCTTCGCAAGACCTTCGCAACTCCGGTGGCCAATCTCGCGGCGGCAACATTCCTGAGCGGCGGCTGAATCAAGCCCCGCCGATACCTCCGGCTGGCAGCTTTCGACGGGTTCTCCCGGGTGACGGCCAAGAAGCCGTTCAAGGGCGGCGGCCGGCTGATGGTGCAGCTCCCGACAACGCGCCCGCACGGCCAGCAAACGCGCAGCCACAAGGCAATGACCAACCGATCGATACGGCGTTGGAAGCGGCCAACTCACCAGGACAACTCGGTGACCAACCACTACGTCTAGTCAGCGTACCGTTAGTTTCCCAGTCGCCGAGCGAACAAGTGCCGGCTGATCAACCGCTCGCAACAGACACGCCTGTTGAGCAAACGCCTGTTGAGCAAACGCCTGCCAAAGAAGTCAACAGTGACATTATCATTCAATTGACCCCGCAAGGGATCATTGTTGCCTCGGATGATGCGGATGCTCTCAATGACTTTGAAGCCTTAATGGCCACGCTGGCTGATCAAATGGCGCTGACTGATGATCAACCGACCGTTTACTGGTTGAAATACATCAAAGCCGACGTGGCGGCCGAGTTGCTGAACAGTATTCTTGGAGGAGCCAGTTCCGGTGGTGGCGGCGGGCTCGGTGGCGGCCTGCTGGGCGAAATTGGTGGCGGCATGCTGGGTGGCCTAATGGGTCTCGGTGGCGGCGGAGGAGGTGGAGATTCAGGTCCCATCCTGACGACCTCCGGCACCGTTTCAATCGTTCCCGATT
>CAZHTX010000450.1:0-5009 GCA_964535475.1 uncultured Pirellulaceae bacterium | reverse complement strand
CACGACGCTCTTCCGATCTAACCACCGCAAATGCCTCTCGCGTATTCAGGGGAGTGACGATTTCAAATTCTAGCAAATCCGAAAAATCAGTTTTCCATATCGGCGTCAGTGCATCTGAACTATGCGCGGAATCGAGGTTCCAGTTGACAAGCATTCCATCGGGATGAAGTGAAAGGAGCGAACTTGAATCCCTTGAGAACCACGCCCAGCTAATGTTCGGTTTACGGTAGCAATACCCAATGTATTTGCCATTGCGGTGAAACACTCGAAGCGTTGGGCCATGCATTCCGCCCCCAAACCATTTTGAACCATCCGTCGCCAAGTTATCGCCCTACCAGAATGTTGGTTTCGCGTCCCGGTCTTCAGATCATAGACAATCAGATTTGGCCCAATAAATACCGCAAACAATCGCGGTGCGGCACGCTCGAATTGTACCAATCAACGGGAACAGATACAATTTCCCTTGAACGCAAACGTAAAATAGCGAGAACAAAATGGTCTATTTTCGAAAAATGAGACTGCTCAAAATGGTCGTCTTGTCGATGTTGGTGTCAGCCATTTCCGTTGCAGCAATGGGGCAAGAGACAACATTGAAGAAACTGATTGAGCAGGCCGCAGCCGAGGATCAAGGCATGCAGAGTTCGCCCGGTTTCCAACGACTAGAGTCCGATTGGATTGGCGATGTTACTGATGACTATGGAAATGTTAACAAGATGCGTTTGGAGTATGGTGCAATCCAAGATGACAAAGTAACGCTGGCAAGAATGTTCAACAATCGCTTCGCAGGTTCAGACGCTCCAATTTTCATTGAGAAATTACCAAAAGGCGACGATCTCAAGTCGTTAAGAACACTCAAAGAACTTGAAGATCATTTCGGTGAGTCACAAGGGTTCACGAGCGGCTGGGGCGATCGTAAACGAATGCACTGGACAGTAGGCTGGACTTACGTGACGAAAGAGAATGAACGGCATTTACGATATTTGTCAGTTTTCGCACATGTGTCTCAATCGGAAACGCAGCGAGAAGAGCCAGCAGTGGTTGATAAACTTATATTTTCTGAAGGCCTTCTTCGGCCGGCCGATCCCATATCATCCAAAGAAAAGATCGAATACCCTACCGGGGAAGCTCTGTTTTTGGCAGAACAAAAGAAGAAGATAAAGGGGCGTGAGCAATACCCAATTCCATTGCGGCAACTAATCGAGGCGAATGAGCATCCGGACGATTCCGATTTGATGCACTACAAGCGGCATTTGAATTCAATTCGCAAAAACCCTGACCCAAAGTTGTTTCATCAATTGTTGTCCGTCATCGACGAGGGCACGTTGGCTAGGCGAAGCAATTTAGAGGCGATATTGGTGGATTCGTGGCTTGAGCTTGAACCATGGAGCGACTCGAATCGGAAAGAAGCGATGACGGCGTGCATAAAAGGCCTGCCATTGGTTAAAGATTCAGCCAAATCTGATCTAATGGTAATTCTGTTGAAAGCGAACGGTGGTGGCGTGATCGAACTGGGGAATCGACGTATTAAAGTTACGGTCAATGATGAAGGGTGGAGTGCTCGTCACGGAAGTGCATCAGATACGGTGCCTCTGGAGGAAACGCAGCGTCGGTTGGAAGATATGTTGATCAAGGAGTAGCTCGGTAGGAGTGACGGGCTCGGACATGATAACGGTTGGGTTCACGTGGCGGTCGGAAGAAATCATGATCCGCAGGGCGTCTCTTATCCTCGTCGCTCACTCCACTGCTTAGACATACTCAGTCGTTCAAATTGGAGCGTTTTGGCAGTATCCAACAGTTACCAAATTTCGGAGCTAATCCCGCTGACAGTCACAAGGCTACCTGCGATCCGTGCATCCTCGCGACCTTTCTGCCCTTTGACAGATTGGCCCGCGCTCTAATCGAAGAATTTGGGGAGGGTCTGCCTGAGTGAATCAAACAGATAGCTTCTTAGGTCCCTGAAACTTCGGCTGCAAAACTCGATACTGGGCGTGTGGCTAGCACTTACCCAGGCGGGCTCTCCCCCCGCTTGTCAATCAGACCTTGCCAGTCCGCACGTGCATGGCATGATTATCCGATCTTTCCCCCAGCGCTCCAACCATAAAAACGTTCAGGCCTCCCGTTTTCGTCCGTCTGCTCGCTGATGAACCGCAAACGACTACGATCTAGAATCTTTCTCGAAGCAGCATTTCGGACATCCACAAATGCGATAATCTCCGTCAATTGAAGCACGGAAATCCCATAATCGATTACACCGTCGCAGATTTCTTGCCCATAGCCATTACCAAAGTATCTGCGTAGCAGGCGATAACCTATTTCTGATCTGTTTTCGCTTTCTACAATCGCACAAGTGCCGATGAATTTATCATCCAACTTCCGAGTGATAGCCCAAACCCAAAAGTCGTTACATGGGATCTTGTACCGCGCAATGCAATCTCTCAGCTGACCCAAATTCTCGTTCGCGTCTAATCCTTTACCTGTCGTGTACCGCATCACTTCTTCATCTGATTGCATCTCGTGAAACGGAGCGAAGTCGGATTCTTCTAGCTGCCGTACAATCAATCGCGAAGTCGATGTAATCATGCTGTAAATGTGATCGACGGTCGAAGCCTGTATGGTTCTGAATCGGATAACGTTGGCGATCACGTGGCGGCGGGAGATTGGTCAGGGTTCAATTCGCACATTTTCCGCCGCTCACGTGCATTGGATTGTTATCCGCGATTCTTTAGTGCAGCGGCGCTTCGTCCATTCACCAGAAGGCCGACCACAACGATCTCGGAATTCGATAGATCGTAGTAAATCATCGCAGTGAATCGTGGCATTCGGATAGGTCGATATCCAGTCTCGTCAATCGCGTGATGCAGAGACACCCTCGGCAAACTGCAAACAGTAGAAAAAAACAGGTCCGCAAACTCGTTCCCTAGGCCAGCACTCTTGCCGTCGTACCAATCTCGAGCCGTTCGCAGATCAAGATAAACCTCGTCAACAAGACGTACATTCATTTGGCTTGGTCGGCCTCCAGCCGGCCACGAAGCTGATCAATCGTCATACCGCTCTTTGGATTCTCCCGGTACGTTGCCATTCTACGATCAAGTTCTGCCTTGATTTCGGGCTGTGGGGCCGGATAAGTGCCTTCGGGTAAAGAATCCCAAATTGCTTGAACAATACGAAGCCGGTCGGATGGCGGTAGCGAAGCCGCGTCAGATATCAGTTGGTCAGCGGTCATTGAGAGAGCTCCTGGTGGCTGGCGGTACAAACTAATTATAGCACGATCGCGAGCGGGAACCAGTCGAACAGTCGTTATTGCGGGAAGACCGGTATGATGGGGTTCACGGGGATAACGACGGCGGTAGCGGGGCCGCCGCCAAAAACTCATGATTTCAAACCCGCGTTGTCGGCCGCTTATGGTCACCGCTTTGTTAGGCGATCACTGGCATCAATCATGATTTACTTTTTCCATCGCAATTTCCATCGCGCGGTCCCGGCCCGTCCGGACATCTTCAATTGTTGTTGCAACCGCAATGTCCGGCTCGATACCTTTCCCCGGCGTGAAAGCCTTGTAAGAGGTGGTGGTCCAGAGCAATGGCACACGGACGCGGATGGTCGACTCAGGAAGTGACAGAAACGCAATAACGCCACCTGTGGGGCCTTCGGCACTGCCACCTGTTGACTCACCAACCAGCGTAGCCGTCCGCTCGTCACGCAATTCCGCCAGCAGTATTGTGGCCCCGGACTCGTTGCTTGGCCCAATCAGGACCGTCAAGGGCCCCCGCCAGGCATCGGCAGCTGGTTCGATTTCTCGGGTACCTCCGCTGACCTCCGGGCTTACCGCGTACATCCCGTCAACCTCCTCCGTAAAGAGCGACGCGGGCAGATTGAAGACGCCTTCGTCCCAAGTACTGAGGTGCTTGCGGAAAGCATCGAACTGATAAGTCTTGACGCGTGACGGCCCTCCTACGGTAATCGGCTTGTCGATCAGGTGCCGGAGCAGGCTTTCCATAACATCGTCCGAACCGCCTCCGACGGAACGAAAGTCCAGAACGAGTCGATCCACGCCTGAGTCTCCGATTTCGCGAAAGACAGGCCCCAGGACACTATCCGGATCTACCGGGGTTCGGTAGTTCACAAAGGTTTTGATATCCAACACTGCGGTGTCGCCAACCCGGTTCCACGACACCGCGCCTTTTTCGCTGAAGTTCGACTGCGCTCGTCCAATACCGCGTGCAGACTAGGATGCCTCTGCGTCAACGGCAGCAACACGCGTTTTTCGCAGTAGGCCATCGGTGCCCCGAAGCGAAAGCTTAAAGCACTTGAGAACCCGAAAAGGAGTGGATGAAAAACGTCGAAGGTCGTGAGGCCGAATGGAACGACCATCCACCTCGATCAATTCATCCCCTACCACAACGCGGGTGACTTCAGGCCCCACACCAGTCACAATTGCTTTGCCTTCGACCCACGCAAATGATAAAGGTAGCATGCTGGCGTGATCGTTCCTCCACTGCAACATCTGCGGCGGCACCTCGGCCTCCGTGTGTTCGCACCTTATCGTTGCCAGAAACTTGCTGACGGCAAGATACATCGCGCCCGTATTTCGAGCATCAGTTGCAGCCGCAAGAAATGTCTGTTCGGCAACATTGACATCGGCGGCAGTCCGGTAGCGCATATACCCAGGGTGAATGCCTCGCAACACGCTAACCAACAACTCAACATCCCGGCCGGTTTGCTCGACGGTAAGGAGGGAAGTGGAGGGGCTTTCGCCAATTTCCTGCCCCAAGAGGCAAGAGAGCGATAATTCTCCACCTATAACCAGCACTGCCATGCAAACTCTTATTGTACTCCAGCTGCTTCTCATGATGTGCGCCACTAGTCCACCGTACTATTTCGTTCGTCTAACGGCGGCCATAACCCAGTCGCCGAGGTTGATGTTAATTCCATTAAAACCGCTGTCGGCGACTCGGGGTGAGTAGGCCGGGATCTCTTTGATGATAAGCTACCGTCCCCCTGTTTGCCAT
>CAZHTX010000449.1:0-5045 GCA_964535475.1 uncultured Pirellulaceae bacterium | reverse complement strand
GATGGCGCTGGAGCACTTGGATTCAGCGACCGATCGTTTGCCCTACGACGTGGCGCATCATAACCGCGGTGTGCGTTTTTCCCGCTCCGTTGGGGCCCAGCAAAGCTAACCGCTCGCCCGCCTCCAATCGCAGCGACACACCGCGCAGCGCTTCGACCTGGGCGTACGATTTGCGTAGCTCGATGATTTCTAACGCCGCAGTCACTTCATCGTCCTCGACCGTCCATCCATAAACCATTGATACCTGCTAAGATATCGTGTAATCCATTACCCTCCTGATTGTCGCAGCCGATGCTCTCTGGAACAAGCTTGAATCTCCTCACCTTTTTGGCAACTTTCCTGCGGTCTTTTGTATGACAGATGGTGCTTTTTCTGGGACGGACTCGAACTTTCGCCAATTATGGCGGGAAAACCATGGGAATTTTCTGCTGTTGTTTGCTGGCGTGATTCTTGTCGTGGGGGGAATACTGCTAGCCATGCCCCCCAAGGAGAGGGCTCGTGTAATCACAACTGACGGTAGCGAGCCCCCGGCAGATTCCGAAACCGCATTGTCCGGCGAGGTCCCCCCCTCGATTGAATCGCTTGAGTCTGACCAGATCAGCACGCTGAAAATCACGGTGCTGGGTGTGGACAATGGCCAGGGAAAGGTTCGCGTGGCGACTTATCGGACGCCCGGCTATTTCAATCAACCTGATTATGCGGATGAGAAGGCGGTGCTCAGCATCAAGGACAACCAAGCTTCCTGGGAGATTGCCGTGCCGGCTGGCTATCCAGTAGCCATTTCCGCCTTTCATGATCAAAACTCCAACGGCGTGCTGGATCGTAACTTGATCGGTATTCCGATTGAGGAATACGGCTTTTCTCGCGGTGCTCGCTCACAAACCGGTCCTCCCCCCTTCGCCGATGCAGCGATCATTCCCCCGCCCGGCACCTTCGAGGTCGAACTGGAGGTGTGGTGAGGCTTGCCGGCGGACGAGCCGGCTAGTTGCTGCTTGCCTGCAAAGCGGGAAAAACAGCATTAATTTGCGACCCAGCAGGGTGTTCGAGCTATAGTCCAGTGTCGAGATTCCGTTCGCACTGGCCTCAATTTGATGAGCAATTCGGCAACCCACTTACCCCCCGCGATCTCGGGCGACGAGGCTGTTCCGTCGTCCCGCTGGCGGACTAGCGCGCGGATTGAGGAACTGAATCAACAGCAAGCTGCCCGCGAGCGAGCGGCCAAATTGGCTTCCCGCCGCTGGGCGACTTTGCATGCTAAAACGGCCCCGCAAGTTGCCTTAGACTCGCTCGGACAACGCCGCTTGCGATCCTTGGAGGCCAACGCCACGTTGCCAACCGAGTCGCGGCGGTTGCTGACCGATGACCGCGTTCCCTCCTGGTTGGTCAGCTTGATCATTCACATGGTGATCGTGCTGTTGTTAGCTTTTCTGACCTTCAAAGGTCTGCCGGGAGACCGTGGCCAAGTCATTTCGGCGACTTGGCGCACTGTAGAAACTCCGGCAGATTCGTTGCAGATGGTCGTCAGCGAGGCCATGCCCAGCGATACGGATGCGACGACCAGCGACGACCCTGAGCAGGCGCTGTTAGATACCGAAGAAGTTGAATTCGCCGCTGTGGTAGAGTTGGAGCATCCGCTCGATAGCCGACAAGAGTTAGTGGGACAGAGCCTGTTCCAGCGAGTTTTCGAGCAGGGTCGCGAGGTGTCGCTGATGAGTCAGTTCACCGGCGGCAAGTTGGGCGATCGCAGTTCCGCTGGTCGGGCCGCCGCCTTGGCTGCTGGTGATACCACCGCGGCAGCCGAGGACGCGCTTGAGCAAGCACTGCGGTGGTTAGCCGAGCATCAGCACAACGATGGTGGCTGGAGTTTTCGGTTAGACGACAAGAATGGACCCTGTGCCGGCCAGTGCGATCACGAGCGGAAAAATCCCGATGACGCGCCGATCCCCAGGACCGCCGCGACCGGCCTGGCGATGCTGGCCTTCATGGGTGCCGGCTCGACGCACCAGCAGGGGCCGTACGCGGAGCAGGTGCGGCGGGGGCTGTATTATTTGCAAGGCCAAGCTCGCGAGACCTCATTGGGAACCGACTTGCAAAATGGGTCGATGTATGGTCACGGAATTGCCACTTTGGCGATCGCCGAAGCGTTTGTGTTGAGTGGCGACGAGGAACTGCGACCGCTCGCCGAAGGCACGGCCTTGTTCTGTTTTGGTTCACGGCATTCTTCGGGCGGCTGGGGATATTTACCAGGCGGGCCGGCTGATATTACCTTGACCGCCTGGCAAATTGTCGCCATCAAAACCGCCGAACAACGGGGCGTGGGCATTCCCACCGACTTGATCCCAAAGGCTCAACAATTTGTCGAAACGCTGGCCTCTGACCGGCTGCGACGATACGGATACAATTCACCCGAGCCACGTTTGTCGACCACGGCCATCGGTTTGTTACTGCAGCTTTACTTTGGCTACATGCCGAATCAAACCACTATTCGCGAGGGGCTTGATCGGATTGTCGAGGCCGGGCCCTCTGAGACTGATGTTTACTATAATTACTACGCCATGCTCGGCTTACATCACGGTCGCCATGTGGGGCGGATGGAGTTTGCTCGCAAGTTGCAGGAGTACTTGGTGGCGACCCAAGCTCGTCAAGGTCACGAAAAGGGTTCCTGGCATTTTCCTGATCGCTACGGGGACGTCGGCGGGCGGCTGTACACCACGGCGATGTGCGCTTTGATTTTGGAAACGCCTTACCGCTACGTGCCGATGCAGGCGCCCGACGGTCCGTTTAAGCTCTAGCTGGGGGGCGGCAGTTTGCCGTAGCTCCACCACAATTCCAGCAGGCAAACTCGGCTGCTGATTGTAATTCTCCTCAGCCCAGGGTCGGCGAGCGGGCTGCGATGGCTTAAATTCTTGCCAGGTTCTCTACCGAGAACGACTGCAAACAAGCTTTAAGACCACAAGCAAGGGGACCCCTTCAGATGAAAACTTGGCCGATTGGTGTGTTTGCCAGCGTGGATGCTGGCCTGGGTGTGCGGTGGGAAGTCATCCGCGAGCTCCAGGTGCCGACGATCCAGTTGCACGCGCCGCTTCCGGAGTCTCGGACACCTGAAAAAGCGGGTGAGCTGCGCAAGCAGTTGGACGCGATGGATGTCAAATTGACGGCCGTCTTCGGTGGTTTTGAGGGAGAGAGTTATGCCGATATTCCCACCGTCGTGCGGACGATCGGTTTGGTACCCGAAGCGACTCGAGCCGGTCGTTTGGAAGAAATGAAGCGGATCGCCGACTTTGCCAAAGCGCTTGATTGCGACGCGGTCGCTCTGCACCTTGGTTTCGTCCCCGAGGCGGCCGATGATCCGCGAATGCCAGGGATCTTGGAGGTCACGGCCGACCTCTGTGACTACTGCGCCGGGCATGGTCAATATTTGCATTTGGAAACGGGCCAGGAGACGGCTGACGGGCTGTTGCACTTCATTGCAGCCGTCGGCCGCGATAATTTGAAAGTGAATTTCGATCCGGCCAATATGATTCTGTATGGGACTGGCGAGCCGATTCCCGCTTTGGAAAAAGTTGGCCCACACGTCCGCAGCGTGCACTGCAAGGATGGCACCTGGAGCGACCAGCCGGGCGTCACTTGGGGCGCCGAAGTGCCGTTGGGTGAGGGGCAAGTCAACATGAAAGCCTACTTGGAAACTTTGGAAAAAATTGGCTACGACGGACCGCTGACGATCGAACGGGAAATCCCCCAAGATCCCCAGCGTCAGTTGGCTGAAATTGGTGCCGCCGTTGAACTGCTCAAGTCGTTAATGGCAAGCTAAAGTTTTTGCCAAGCTAAAGTTTGTGCCAAGCCTCGCCAATGGCGGCTGCACGCACTTGCCTCGCGGCGCGGTACGCCTTCAGGTCGTGGTACCTCTACGGGAATGTGAAATGAGTGAGCAAGCGAACGACGACGCCCGGCTGGCTAGGCGGGCCACCTCGGGGCTGCTCCAGCACTTGCAGCGGATTGGGATCAGCCAGTTGCCGCAAGTCGACGTTGATCAGGCCTACGCCATGGTGGCTGAGCAATTTCCGCAGCTGCTCGTCACCACCACGCAAGAGGCGCCGCCAGCGGTTGTACCGTCGCCCAGCTCGGCTCAGCCAGTTGCCCAGCCAGTTGCCCAGCCAGTTGCCCAGCCGCCAGCAACCCAACCGTCAGTTGCACAGCGGTCAGCAGCCCAGCCGCCAGCAGCCCAACCGCCGGCAGCACAATCCCCAGCCGCGTCCCCCCGTCCCGCCGCGAGTGGCCAGCAGCCAGCAGCTGTCGGCAGTCGCTTGGCCCCGGTGGCTCCCGTGGTCGAAGGGCCCAGTCATTATTCGCTGCCCCAGTTGGGGCTGGAGCAGAGGCAAACGGAGTTGGCCAGTTGCCAAGCCACGGTGGCCGCTTGCACGCGGTGTCCGCAATTGGCGTTTGCTCGCAAGCAGACGGTTTTTGGTGAAGGAAACCCCCAGGCTCGGGTCTGCTTTTTTGGCGAAGGCCCACGTGCCGAAGAGGACCGCCAAGGGCGTCCTTTTGTCGGACCCGCGGGACAGTTGCTCACCAAAATGATTGAAGCTTGCAAATTGCAGCGGGAGGAAGTTTACTTGCTCAACACCGTCAAGTGTCGGCCTCCTGCCAATCGCAATCCCGAACTGGTGGAAGTTGAAAATTGCCGCGGTTATTTCGAGCAGCAACTGGAAATCATTCAACCGGAGTACATTGTTTGCTTGGGGCTAATCGCCGCCCGTGCTCTGCTCCGCTCGGCAATTTCCATCGGTAGGTTGCGGGGAGTCTTTCATCAATATCGTTCCAGCAAAGTCTTAGTTACTTATCATCCTGATTACTTGCTCCGCACGCCCCAAGCCAAGCGAGCGGCTTGGGAAGACCTCCAGCTGATGATGAAAGACATGGGCATTAAGCCTTAAAGCCTATCCGAAAACTCTGAGCCGACGGCGTTAGCCGCTTTGGCGTTAGCCGCTTTGGCGTTAGCCGCTTTGGCGTTAGCCGCTTTGGCGCTAGCCGCTTTGGCGTTAGCC
>CAZHTX010000448.1:0-5047 GCA_964535475.1 uncultured Pirellulaceae bacterium | reverse complement strand
CCTCGATCGTCAAATAGTCGCCGAGAATGATCACGCCGACGCTATTTTCTTCTAGGTTGAACGCCAGCCCGGTGGCCCCATTGGGGAATTCCACCATTTCACCAGCCATTACGCCGCTGAGGCCGTAAACGCGAGCGATACCGTCACCGACTTCCAGCACGGTGCCCACTTCGCGAACATCGATTTTGTTCTCAAAGTTTTCGATTTCTGCTTGCAGAACCGAAGCGATTTCGTCGGAGTTAAACTTCATCCGTCTGTTCCTGAGGGAGCGACATGCCGGTCAGCCAAGCCACCAGCGGTCGTGTGTTTCGATATGCTAAGGTTGTTTAAACTGTTTTGCGTTAGCAACTTTTTACTATCAACTTTTGTCGTCTCGGCGGACAGCACGCATGGGAGCCGACCACAACTGTTGAAGCACTTCGTCGTCAGCCAGCGGGAGTACCGCTGGCGAAACGATCGGAGGTTTCAATCAACTTGCGAGCGAAAACTTGGCGAGATTTCTTCGCCATCGTCTCCAACCGCCCCGCCACGCTGGTGTCGTACACCGTATCACCGACGCGAATCAGCAGACCGCCAACGATTTCAGGGTCGACACGTTCTCGCAGCACGATCTCTCGTTGCCAGGCATCTCCCAGCCGCTGCACGATCGATGCCCGCAGCTCGTCGGTTAACGGCACTGCCGTGCGGACTTCCGCGACCAACCGACCTAACGCTTCGTCACGAATCTCTCGCGCCGCGTCGGCGATGTAGCTGAGTTGCCCCAATCGTCCCCGACCAGCCACGACTTTGAGAAACCGCAGTAGGGTCACGTCCAGTTTATCCGCGAACAGCCGATCGATGATCTTCGATTTCTCTTTGGCGTCCACGCGTGGGGAGGCGAAAGCCATTGCCAGCTCAGGATGTTCGTTGATCACATCCCAGCAGACCTGTTCCAGCTGCTCCACCACGGTGTCGGCAACATCCGCCTTGATCGCAGCTGCCACCAACGCCTGGGCGTAAATCCGCCCCAAGTGCTCAGCACCTGGATCGAGAACCGTTTCGTGTCGGACTGTTTCGCCCACGTGAGTTACTCGTCAGAAGGTAATCTGGAAAACATACAGGCCAGCAAAACGGGCCAGCGTCGCAGCCAACCGCGGCTGCCACGCCCTTATTCTATCAGTTTCGACTGGGCAGCTTGTCGAGCGATTGGCGAATCAAATCGGCGTGATCGCCCTCGTTCAACTCGCGTCCGACAACTTGACGGGCCAGTGACATCGCCAAATCAGAGGTTTGACTAGCCAGCTCGCCGATGGCAACCACTTTGGCCGCCTCGATGTCGCTGACCGCTCGCTCGCGTTGACGATCGGCATCCGCTTTCGCTTCGGCGACGATCTTGGCACCCACTTGCTCGGCATCACGCCGCGCCTCGGCCAACATCGACTGCACGGTCTCTTGGGCTTCGCTCAACTGCTTTTGGTACTCGGCCAAGCTGGCTTGAGCTGCCTCGCTGGCTTGCTTGGCTGCGTCCAAGTCAGAATGAATCTTGTCCTCGCGAGCTTGTAATCCCTCCAGGATTTTCGGCCACACGAAGATTCCCAGAATCGTCAGAACCAGCAAGAAAATCAGCAGGTTCCAGACGGCGGCACCTGGGTTCAAACTCAACAGGCTGGGTTGATCTCCCTCGGCGTGGTCCCCCTCGGCGTGCTCTCCATCACCATCATGATCCTTATCTGAATCATCACCTGCTGGAACATCGCCTTGAGGATCGGTCGCTTCGGCGGGGAAATCAGTTTCGTCAACCTCCGCATCCTGTGCGAACCCACCAGCCAAAGCGGGCGCGGATACGAAAGCCAGCGAGAGGCTGACCACGAAAAAACAAAGCCAAAACCGGCCGATGGTTACGCCAGACATATTTGTTGCTCGGGATATCATTGCAAAACCTAATTTCAGGGCCGAAAGCCAAAGCACTATCGTAAAGCCCCACACTTGACTCTGATCGCATTCAATACGCACGCGTCGAGCTCTCCCCGCACGCGACGAGAACTCCGGAGAGTGGATGCTCTCCGGTTTGCCAGCGGCACGGCCCAAATGCCTTGCAGCCCACGCTTAGTCCTCACCTCAGCCAGCTCTCATCAGCATGCGCTGCGTGCAACGTTGACTGCCGGCAACGCTCACTGATGGTGTCGCTGTCCTGTTGGCTCGGACCAACGCTTGCTTTAGGTCAAGTAGGCAAGAATCAAAGCGATGACGGTAACCCCTTCGATCAACGCGGCGGCGATCAGCATGTTCGTGCCGATTCGTCCACCCGCTTCAGGCTGACGGGCAATCGCTTCTACGGCGCTGCCGCCAATGCGACCGATACCCAGTCCAGCTCCAAGCACGATCAAACCCATGCCCAAACCGACCCCCATCTTGTAGAGGTTACCTTCTTCAGCTTGTGCCAACATCATCATGAACTCAAACATCTTCTCGGTGCTCCTGGGTACGTTACCAAAAGTGGTTTCGAAAAAGTGCTAATAAACTTTAAAAGACAACGACTTGATTCAACTAAACTCTTACAACTGCGGCTAATGCCAACACCGGTTCCTGGCTTAAGCGCTGGGGGCCCCCGCTAAAGCTGTCGGACGAATTAACTTGTCAACATCCATCTGATTCTCATCGCTCATTGGATCATGAGCACCATGCTCGTGCTCTTCGTGCTCGTGAACGGCACCCGAAGAAATGAACAGGACCGTCAAGAACGTAAAGATAAACGCTTGCAACAACGAGATGAACAACTCCAACAATGTGAGCACAGTTCCTCCCAGCAAGACGGCGAAACCGACGCCCCAACCCAACGTCACGCTGTAACTGGCGGCGGCAAAGATCAAGCCGACGAACGCCGCGATCACCAAGTGACCCGCCATCATCGTTCCAAATAAACGCATGGCAAGCACCACGCACTTGATCACTAAACCCATCCACTCCAGCACGAACAACATTAGTCCGATTGGTACCATGATCAATGACTCAGGAAACGAATGCTTCCAACCGACGGGATTAAAGTGGCCGAAGAAATGCCCAGCTCCCGCTTCTCGAATGCCAATCGCAACCACGGCGATGAACGAACCAATCGCCAACACGCCATTGAGTGAAAGATTACTGGTCGCCGTGCCACCCCAATGCTCTAGGTGTGAATCGCCGCTAAGCAACGCCAAAGCGTAACCGAAGGGCACCAATCCTAATAAGTTGGCAAACAGGATGAAGAAAAACACGGTCCACAAGTAAGGCATGTACTTGTCAGTCAAATGCCCCAAATTAGGACGCGCCACTTCGTCACGAACAAAGACACACATTGTTTCGAATAACTTAGTAAACCAGCCCCGTTGCTTGGGAACCAATTCACCATCGGCCGCAGGTGCCATTTTTTTGGCTAACAACCAGAACACGATGATCGTTAACAAGCCGGCGACGGCCGTCATCATCATGTGGTTGGTGATGTAAAAATCGTAGTGCCCGTCATAAATGCCCAACACCGGTAAATCAGTACCAGCGGGTGCGACGGGTAAGCTGAACAAAGGACCGGTCAGGTTGTGCGGCAGCACATGGTCTACCGGATTCGCAGCAGCTATCGGCATGAACGGTCTCATGATGAACGCTTTCCTCCAACAAGATTCAATGGTTTGGCTGTCGGAGTCGGTGCAAGTCGATTGATATATCGAATGATCACAAATAGGTCCGCAATGAGAATCAATGCGTACCACGCGACAAACGATAATATGACGACCCCCGATTCGGCAATGCCCCACTTAATAATTCCAATCGAGCCAATTGTGGCCACACCACCCCGCAGAGCAATGCCGATCAACAAGACACTGGCTAACTTCTCAATTTCAAACATTCGCCAACAAACCAAAGGCAACTGACCGACAACGCCCGATGCCAAGCCGGCCAAACCGAAGAGCATGCTGGTTTCTAACACAACACTCTCTGCGCTGGAAATGACACCAAAAATGGCAACCACAAGACAACCGCAGGCCCAGCCAACTAACGGACCAAGCAACAGTTTGAGTCGCAGCGAATATGGCACCGGCAGGACTGCCAGGCTGTCGCGGGGGTAGACCCCAGAGGACGTTGCTGAGACGGAAGTGGTCAAGAAAAAAATGCCTAAGGTTTACTAACTGTGAAAATAAATCGCTAAAATTCGAAAGCCTCAATCCCGGTTATAAGCTGCGGCAAGACGCAACAAATTGGCCAGTCCCACGGCAAAGCCCGACAAGCCGCCAATGAGAAAACCCCAATCACCTTCCCAGGCGAAAAAGTTATCCGCGGCGAAGCCCAAACCGGCCGACACCAAAACAATACCCGCCAACTCAATTCCCGCTCCGGCAAACCGCAGCGGGCTGGGACGATCACCTTTTCCCGACGGCTCGTTCAATGCTGCCCATTCATTGCTGACTCGTTCATCGCCTGTGGCTAACCTCTGCAAGTCATTGCACGTGCCAACCGGGAGAAGCTGGGGCTCAACCTCTTCGCCTGACGCAAGTTAACGACTAGCAAATCATTGGCGGTAAGCTAGAGCCAGCACTGGACAGTGTCAACCTACCGCCAAGCGAGTCGACCGAATCGTCGCAACTCAGCAGAAGTCTAACCCCACGGTTCGACAACGTTAGTCGCTGCGACGGCTTGTCGCACAAAAGAATATTGTGAATGGTGCCGAACGGTTGGCTATTTGCCGCATGCTAATGCCCGCTTTGATGTTAAAAAAACGCCATTTTCGACGATGGGGGGCGATGTTCCACCCGTGAGTTTAGTGGACACTGAGGTGAAATAGGCTGACTTTAGCGGCAAGCGGACGCGTGTATACTTGTGAATCTAAGTGCCATTAGTTTGCTTAAATGGACAGTTATCGCCGTGATAAGAGCCCTAAATAGTTCGATTTGTTGAATTCGTGAACGCCAAGACTAGAATTTTTGTGTGGTTTTGGCATACTGAAGCATGACGCACGGAGAGAGGTTGGAGTTTAAGCCGCTCAGCTGGCAATTTGCTCAATAGCTGGTGGCCGCAAAAACCTCATCGGATCATGGAG
>CAZHTX010000447.1:0-5059 GCA_964535475.1 uncultured Pirellulaceae bacterium | reverse complement strand
GACCTTGTCCATCAACATCATTGGTCGTCATCAGTGGCAAAATCTCGGCTGGTCCATAACCCCGGCCGGCTGGCAAAGCGACTGGGCCAGGAGTTTGGCCCGGCAAACGACCGGCCAAAGGTCCATTGACCAAGGCGTGAAAGTCGGGACTCAAGTGGGCTTGGCTACCGTGCGCATTGACATTGAATTTCGAACCCAAATCTTCAATCTGAACCGCGATCATCGGACGGAGACGCGTTCCATCTTCGGCAGTGACCAGCGGCAGTTTAGCGTCAATCCACAAACTGTCGTTTTCGCCATCGCCATCGTTGTCAACATCCCATGGACCGGTAATCAACGCGTTGGCTAGCAAATCAACGCTTTGCTCTGAATTAGGCACTCTCAGTATGAATTGCGAATTACCACCCGTAAACTGACTATTAAAATTAGTCGAACCAAGAGCCAGATTTGGCCTTAGCCTCATCGGTAAAGGTCTCAGGGTAGCGCCGCGAATTGCGTTTAAACGCGTTAAGGAGTTACCTAGTGAGGAGTCCTGCCGAAGATGATTGATCAAGCTTGGCCGATGGAACGATGGTATGTTGATTCGGTTTCCCGCCAGATCACTCCCGCGATAGGATAAAAACATGTTCTCTAAATCGGGCGCGTCATAAGGCTCATCCGCACTACCAAATAACGGAATCGCACTGAGTGGATCGGTCCCCCACCAAGCTGCATGGTTTGGTTGAAATGCTGCGGGTAAACCGTTTTGCAATGCCTGATCTCTCGTGTACGCTCCTGACCCATTTCGCGAAATTGGATTGATTACAATTCGATAAGCAACATCATCGGCATTGCCCCAAGTACCGTTGTTGCCGGGCGAGTAAAAAAGCGGAATCGGCGAGTAGGGTGCATTGGAATGATTGGTCGACAGCAAGGTTGCAGGGTCAACGACCGATCCATCATCGAGAATAACGCTGCTCGGAAGTTGTTCGGAATCTAAATCTAGGTACAACGAATATCGAATCGATTCCTGAGCTGAATTTAATTCTCGATAACCTGACCAACGCAGGCAGCGGAATGTTGTGTTGGCTAACGGTCCCTCTTTGATCGTTACAGTGCGGCCGGCTAGGGTGTCGTCTAAGTTAAATGGACTGACAATGCCGGTTAACGCTGGGCGAAGCCAAGTGTTGTGAATGTTTTCTGGACTTGGATTCCCCGGAGAGCCCATGGGTTGTGTTTCATTGAAGCGAATCGGCACTTTGACAACGCTTCCCCCGACCAGTAACACACCTCGTTCACGACCGCTGCTAAACTGAGGTACGAATGCTGCTGGAAGCGCGGTGACTTCAATGGTTTCGCTAAACCTGGGGTGTGTTCCCATGACGGGCGATTGGTAACCGTAGTAGTCACCAAGAATATCATGACGAAACAGCGCGCTGCTGGGATCGGTTGTACCTCGTAGGATCTGCCCAACGGCCTCCTCCATGAGGAACTCGGGATTAGGATTATGAAACTCCCGCCGCGCAGTGTTGAAAGCCGCTTGTCGCGAATTCGAAGCAAACGTTAGATACGTCACGGCAAGTATGGAAAAGAGCGCCAAAACTCCCAAGACCACCAACAGGATGATCCCGCCACGCTTACGCTTCGTTTTAATAGCAATCATCACATTCAATTCCATCACGGCGTTCTGACGAACGCGAACCAGTAGTCAAGACAAGAATCACTAGCGAATCCGGATCGGAAATTCGATCACGGAGACGACGCCATCGACAAGGGCGGCTACGGTCGTGGCATCAAAGGTCCAATCCGGGCCCTCCAATGTCACGCCTCGACGCCAAACGGCATGGTCACCAGTGGTCCCTACTGGATCGGTAAAATTAGGATCTAAAATAGCATCGGCTTCAGATTGCACGACACGATACCAAGCATGTTGAGGCCCGCTTGTCGTATTCTTGATCAACATTAGCCAACTGCCGTCGCTGATCTCGTTGTTCACCGCAGTTGTAGCTACTAAATCGATTGTACCACCGCCGCCACCACTAAAATGAGAGATAGAATTCTGAGGGAGAGGTGCTTGTACCAGCGCCAATCGCTCCGACAACTCGCTCGGCAACTCCTCACCAACTGCGGGCGTGAAAAAAGTACGGTCACGATCTTTAATCACAACGATGTTCGCCGTTCCCACGCTCAGACTTAGCGGTCTGATGGTGGCAAACCATGAATAATTTGGTTTGCTCGAACGTGTGGCGGGAAAAAATACTGTGTCGCTAGCATTGCGGAACACTTGCCCCACCGGCAACGTGTCATCCTCAGGCTGCGAAAACGTCAGCTGATCCCGGTCGTCAAACGACCTAGCGGCTGCCTGCGCCGTGATCATTGAATCCGCGGCTCCCGTGCCGGTTAACGAAGCGCGGTTCAGCCGCGGTGTGGGGGTCGCGACCCAAGAAAGACTGCTGGTCTGAGCTGGATCCTGCAATGGATTGTATGAGCTGGCATAATAAGGGAAGCGATTGCGACGAAAACCATTGTTCGTGCCGCTGCCCACAAATGGCTGATAGCGCCCAGGGTTAAAACTTGTATCATTCGGGTCGTAGTTCACCAAGTTTTCAGGACGTGACATGAACAACGGGTCAAGACAAACCGCTTGCCCGGCTGCAACCGTGGTTACACTCGCGGCCGCTTGCGTATCGTTGATTGTCCGCCATCTTCCCAGCGAGTTGTAATTCATCGCCTCGAAACCCGAAGCGATGGAGACACCCATCGCCGAGCCGCGACTGAAGTCGACGGAGTTTCTGGCGAGTTTCCCAGCCGCTGGAATCACCGCGGCGATTCCTACCAGCCCAAACAGTAACACGCCGATCGCGAAGATGACCTCGAGAATCGTGGCACCGCGGCGCCTATGATGATGATCAACTCGGTGGTTTCGCATCATAGTTGCTCCCTAGCTAGTAACGCGGGAAGACGGGCATTGATCAATTGATCAAGCTGCGAGGCAGCCCCGGCACGGGGGCCTCGCACAACGGTGTTCGTGATCCGACCGTTGCTGGGATTTATCGAGACCCAACGCGAGCGGGGGTCGACGACATTCGACAAGTTCGTGTTGTCGGCGGTTGGCAATAAATTGCCGGACAAGATAAGGTCAGCTCGCACTTGCTCCGAACGTCCCACAAGTAAATGAATGGTTGATTTCGGGACTTGGCTAGTCAACAACACGCTGTCATTTGCTTGACGTTGCCCGAGTAGAACACGACTGACTTCACCGGAGGGTGAAAAGACAATAATCACGCTGCCCATAGCTGGAGCTGAGCCGAGATCGGTTGGATTGGATGATCCCCAGATTGAAACCGGAGAAAACTCCGCGCCGCTTGCGCCGGTCCCCGAACCGTACAAATCGATCGCTGCACCGCGTTGTAGGGTGAGCGTCGCTGAGGCGGGACGCAGTTGGTTCCTGACAATCTCAAAACTGCGATGCCAAAAACCATTGGCCGGCATCGTCGGTGGCTGAGGGACTGATGCCACATTAATATCCATGCCAGGCATGTTGGTTAATTCGGTCAGCATTGAGCGAGGATCGAAATATACTTTGACCCAGCGAGCCGGAATGGTCGCTCCGCCTGATAGAAAAGGTGCCTCGTTGCCAGTGCATCTCGAAAAGCCAATAATCCGATTGCGTGTTCCATCGAGGACCAACGAGTCGCCGGTATTGATCGAAATTTGCACGTCCGAGATCGTGTAATTGTTGTTTACAATATCCTCGAATGCTTGATACGTATTCAATAAGCTGGGGCACTCTGTTGAATCAAAAATGGCACAATTTGCGTACCCTGTCATGTTCATTGCGGGTGGATTACCCGTCACCGCACCAGCGGAGTCAAATGTTGGTAGCGCATAGCTGTTTTCGTGAAACACGAAGCACTTAGCCCCTTCGATGTCACCGCGATAATTGGGCATCCCGACAACAAGTTTCATCTCGTTGACACGACCTACTTCGTCCAATAAGCCTTCACCGGGAACACCAGCTCGCACAAGTTCAACCCCATGCTCACGCCCGGAGCTGACCGCCTTGGCTCTGGCGGCTTCTAAAAACACTCGCACATTCCGCACCGACTCGGTGACCTTGCTCTCTTCGATCAGCGTGCGTGTGATTGGTAACGCAATGGATGTTAAAACCGAGAGAATGCCGATCACGATCAACAGCTCAACCAAAGTCAAACCAGCACGCTCGCACTGTTTAGTGATGAAATGTTCGTCTCGTGAAGTCGCTTTATTGATGGAATAACTCATAGATCGAAACTCGATATGTTGTCAGCGGCAAACGTCCGGTCACCCGAGATAAATGCACCTGGCCGTTCCGTGTATTGCGCGGCGATTCCACTAATTCCACCTGTCCTTAGGCGATCATATGGGTCAATGTAAGCGTGGTTCCCAATTGTCGAAGTGGTGGCGCTGGATGGCCATTGCATCACGTGGTAGGCGGTGTCCGGAAACTGAGTTGTGATCAACCCTAGTTCTCCGTCTGGGCCAGAGGAGACGACTTGCGGTATCAAGCTATAGGCGATCGCGACGCTTGGGAGTTGAGCACCCCAGTCGGAGGAAAGTAGGTCGAACTCATCGGCCGCGTCGCGTCGAATCGCATCACTTGGCGATCCAGCGGGCCAACGAATCCAGCTGATGGGATTTCTCCAGCTATCGACGATTTCGTTCATCCCGTCGCCGTCTGTATCGTCAATTTGATAAGGAGCGATTACATCAAGTGCGGCAATCCCATTGCTAGTAATGGACGATAACACCAAGAAAAGACACTCTGCACTTTCATTTTGGGGAGTCCATGCAGCCAACTCGCCGGCATCTAAGCTTCCATCGGCATTCGCATCAAAAATTCGAATGACCTTGTTTTGATAACTGCGTAACCTGGCGGATGGGGGCCAAGCGACGGGCAAGTTCTGTTCGGTCAAAGGCTGCATATCCGGGTCGTAAACAAGACCAATTGCTCGCACATCCGTGGCAGCCGCGCGATTCCCATTAGCAAGGAATAGATCGCTTTTGCGATCGGGCAGCTCCATTCGCATCAAATCGCGAA
>CAZHTX010000446.1:1909-5059 GCA_964535475.1 uncultured Pirellulaceae bacterium | reverse complement strand
TTCCGGTTCAGCGACTTCGTACGACAAGTGTTCGGGAGTGTGTCCAGGGGTGTGCCGCGCGGTCAGCAGGACTGAGCCGAACTGGAACTGGTCACCCGCTTGAATCGGCTGCGTCGAAAAACCGTACTCGGCTTGCCCTTCACGGCTCGCGTAAATCTCCGCGTTGCCGAGACGACCGGCGAGTTCCCGCGATCCAGTCATGAAGTCGGCGTGAATATGCGTCTCGAAAATGTGGGTGATGGCCAAGCCATAGTTGCGAGCTAGCTGTAGATAGACGTCGACGTGTGGGCGCGGATCGACCACCGCGGCAGTCCCGGTTGCATCGTCACCAATCAGGTACGAAATTTGGGCAATTCCGGGTGTGGTCACTCGCTGAAATACCATTGTCATTGCAGAGGTCCTGTTCGATGCAGCTGTGAAGTGTTCAGCAATGTGCGCTGAATTTGCCAACTGCGAAGCAAACAATGGACCAACCCGGGCGCAGATGCTCTGCGTCGCTCGGCCTGGCGCCCCCGTGAGAGTGCAGATGCCGTGAGAGTGCAGATGCCGTGAGAGTGGCGACCCCGCGAGAGTGGCGCTGCGGTGAACGCGTGGCAGGGTGGGGCGCATAAAAAAACCGTCACTGGAACGTGACGGTTTTCAAAGAAAGCGACGCTGACGGGGCTCGAACCCGCAACCACTGGATCGACAGTCCAGTACTCTAACCAATTGAGCTACAGCGCCTTAAAAGCCAGCAAGCTGACCCTGTGATCTATCGGCAAGCGGCTGATCGAAATCAAACAACTTTGCCTTGGGAGCGTCGAATTATAGCTTCCGAAAAGCATCCCGCAAGTGCCTTTCGGAAACCATTTCTTCGGCTTGCCCGAGGAGCAAAATACAACAAATCTGCCACATTCCGTCAACCCGTGTTTCGGCTTTGAGCTAAGTTCCAGAGGACAATTTTTTCGACGACTCGAGCCGATCGCGGTACGGACCTCCTCATCCAGCGAGGGTTTACGCCATGCAGAATGCTAATTTACTCGCTTTTTCTCTGCGCCAGTGGTGGGGAGATGCGACCGCTGAATTGATGCGGTACTTGAATACGATGGACGTCACGCAGTGGATGATAATTTCCGCTTGCGGGGTGCTGTTTGGCTTTCTCTGCCTTCGCGGGACCAGTCCTCGCTGATTTGGTTTTGACGATCAAGCCGTTTTTTAGGAGTGAAAGCGGCAAACGGCTAAATTTTGTCCGCCTTGCGAGTTGCTGAAATCGGGCTGTTTGGTAAGACTGTAGCTTAGTTGAGTTACGTCAGATGCCGCCATGCCGGGTTACTCGCCGAGCGTAGATTCCCATGCCGTTGTTCGAAATCGAAACGTCAGGACACATTCTCATTACGTGGGCCGACAGTGAAGAGTCGGCCCGCCAAGTGGTTACCGATGCGTTCCCATCGGACGAGGTCATTCGCATGACCAAACGTCCTCGTGATACTTGGGTCATTTCGAAAGGCGCGCTCGGTTTAACGTCGACCTGGCTGGATCCCTGCAGTATCGCTCGCGAATGTCTCTCCAAATCGTCCGGAGATAAAATTCACGCTATCCGCTTGTACATGCACGAGACGGGCTCGGATCTCGAACGAGCGCGAAAAGTAATTGAGTCGAATATGGTCATGGGCTGGTAGCATCCTGCCTGGCGGGCGGCCACAATCTTTGTCTTGGCCGCGGTGGGAGTTGTTTTCTGCTGGGCGCTCGACGTTTGTGGATGCGAGGCAAAGTTGACTACGATTCCAAACAGCCGCTCTCCGCACAGACGGTCTAATCGAGTTCGCGTCGAACTGGTCTTGCTGATCTGTCTCTCCCCGCTGGTGATTGGTTGCCAGGGTTGTCGTGAGGAGACTCCCGAGGGGGAAGTCTCGCAAAAAGCAGTCACGGCGAAAGACTTGGGGGCTTTTCCTGGGGGCTCACCAACGGACCAGGAGTACGTGAAGCCTGGGCACTGGACAACGATCAGCCAGACTTGGCAAGCCAACACGGACGACTACCGGGGGACGTTCGAAGCCTTCGTGACTCCTCTTGGCAGCGGGACTGGGAACCCAGAGAGAAGCGGGAGTGTTAGCGGGCGAGCGATCCGGCCTGCCGTGCTGCCCAAGGGGCAGAGCAAAAAGTTAGAAATCCGCACCTTAATTCCCGCGGGTGATTCGTCCGCAACGATTAGCCGGCAGGACATTAACACGCGGTTTGTGGCCAACAGTCTTAATTTGCCTGTCGACGGCAGCAACCGCGGATTCATGAGCATGCGGCCGCACGAATATTTTTTCGTGGTGCTGACGGGTCGGCCCGAGCAATTCTCTGCCATCCAGGTCCATGATTGGATTCGGCCCCCGCAAGCGGAACTCGGTGTCTCTGGGGAAACGTTTTACCGGCTGATGTTTCCGCGGGGGGACGGTTCGTTGCCGTTGCCGGATACATTTTTTGAATGGACTTCGACCGCTTACGTGCTGTGGGACGATTTGCGACCGGAGCAATTGACCTTTGATCAGCGTCAGGCCTTGCGAGATTGGTTGCACTGGGGCGGGCAAATTATTGTCAACGGTCCCGCGTGCGCTCAGGCTTTGGCCGGTTCTGAATTTGCCGATTTGTTGCCGTTAGCCCAAGTCCGCAGCGTGGGATTGGAGGCGCAGCCTTTAGTCAATTTAGTTGAGCACTGGAGTGTACCGACGGATCCCACGCGGGGCACCATTGTGGGACTGCTGACCAATGGTGCTGAGCGGGTGAGCGTCGACGGTGTGCTGGCGGCCGATGCTTGGGCCATTGAGGGAACTGACGATCTCATTTTGGAGCGTTCCCTGGGGCGCGGGCGGGTCTGTTTCAGCCGGTTTGATTTGACGGCCAGCTGGATGGCGAAATGGAATTCGTCGCAAAGCTTCTTCAACGGGGTGCTACTGAGGCGGCCGCCTCGTCAATACAAAGCAATCAATGGCGCTTTGGAGTTGCGGCATTTCGGCGAGGGGCTCGTTGGTCGCGAACGAGATGCGCGGCTGAACACAAAAGTCCGCATCCTAGCGCGGGACGGTGCGTTGGGCGGTGAAGGTGGCTCGGCGGAGGCAGCCTCCGCGCCCGCAGCTCCGCAGCAAAGCTGGCAAGATTTGAGCACACCTTATACTCCCGGGCGGA
>CAZHTX010000446.1:0-1809 GCA_964535475.1 uncultured Pirellulaceae bacterium | reverse complement strand
GCAGCTCCGCAGCAAAGCTGGCAAGATTTGAGCACACCTTATACTCCCGGGCGGAGCGTAGCCGCTTGGTCTGACGACAGCGAGCTTGCCAGTTTGGCCTCCACGCTGTTGCGAGAACAAGCAGGTATCACGATCCCCAGCAGCGGCTTTGTTGCCAAAGCATTGTTGGTATACCTGATCATTCTCATACCGCTGAATTATTTGGTGTTTGCGTTATTGGGCAAATTGGAGTGGGCTTGGGTTGCCGTGCCGTTGATAGGGCTGGGAGGTGCCGCCTGGATCGCTCGCTCCGCCCAGCTCGATATTGGTTTTGCCCGCAGCCGCACCGAGATTAACTTGTTAGAAATCCAACCCGGTTATCAGCGTGGGCACCTCACGCGTTATTTGGCGTTATATAACTCTTTGAGCACTCGCTACGACTTTAATTTTAGCATTCGCGAGGCGGTCGCGTTGCCAGTTGGAGGGCAAAGCCAGGGGGCGATCGATTGTCAGTTTTCGCAAGCTTTTGGTGAAGGCGTTTCGCTCAGCGGGATCCAGATTCCTTCCAATCAAACTTCAGCGATCCATGCCGAGCAATTGCTCGATTTAGGGGGCAGCCTCAGCTGGAGCCTCGACGCGGCCAGCGATCCCACGGCGGGGCAATTGGTAAATGAGACTAAGTTAACGCTGTATGACGGCATGTTGGTGATGCGCGGCATGGATGGGCAATTGCGGCATGATTTCATGGGGCTGGTTGAAGCGGGTGGTAGTTATAAATTTCGGCTTCAAGCGGGCCCAGGCGAATATCTCGAAGAGTTACCGCTGGCCGTTGAGCGGATGATGGGACCGTTATCCGCTGGTGGTGATTTGCTGCCCGGTCAGGCGCGACTGGTGGGCAGGATTGAAGAGCAGCCCGCGGGTTTAGAAATTGCCCCAGCGGTCTCTCAGTCGCAATCACAGACGGTTTGCGTGGCCCATTTGGCATACGCCAGTTTGCCTCTGCCGCAAGCCGACGACAATTTAAGGGCAGATATTAAGGAAGCGGAACTCGACGACTTTGAGTCACTGGATGTCCCACTGGGTGAAATTGAATGATTGAGCTGCATGGATTTGGCAAGGACTATGGTGACTTTACCGCCGTCGATTGCTTAGATTTGAAGATTGAGGAAGGCGAGATGTTCGGCTTCATTGGTCCCAATGGCGCGGGAAAAAGCACTTCCATACGTTACTTGGCCACGCTGTTGAAACCGTCCCGCGGGTATGGCGAAGTGGCTGGGCACAACGTCACCAATGACCCGCTCGCGGTTCGCCAAGCGGTTGGTTACATGCCTGATAACTTTGGCGTTTACGACGGCATGCGAGTTTGGGAATTTTTGGACTTTTTCGCGGTCGCTTATCGGATTACTCGTGACAAGCGCAAGCAAATCATTCGCGAAGTGTTGGAGTTGCTGGACCTTAGTCATAAACGCAATGACTATGTCAATGGATTGTCACGGGGCATGAAGCAACGGCTTTGTTTAGCGAAAACGCTAGTGCATGATCCGCCCGTGTTGATCTTGGATGAACCGGCCAGCGGCTTGGACCCTCGCGCTCGGGTCGAAGTCAAAGCTTTGCTGAAAGAACTGCGACGGATGGGCAAAACGATTTTGATCAGCAGCCATATCTTGACTGAATTGGCCGACTGTTGCACTTCAATCGGGATTATCGAGCGGGGTAAATTGTTGATGCACGGTTCCATCGATGAGGTCTACCGGCAGATCCGTCGAAATCGAATTGTGGAAATCAGCTTTCTCTCCGGCGAGGACGCTGGCCTTTCGATTCTCCGCAGTC
>CAZHTX010000445.1:0-5110 GCA_964535475.1 uncultured Pirellulaceae bacterium | reverse complement strand
TTGTTGCTGACCTTCACCTGGCTGCTGGCCTTGGCCTGGCTGCTGACCTTCACCTGGCTGCCGACCTTCACCTGGTTGTTGTCCTTCACCTGGCTGCTGACCTTCACCTGGTTGTTGGCCTTCGCCTGGTTGCTGGCCTTGGCCTGGTTGTTCATTGGCCAATTGGTTAGCCAGTTGCTCCAGTTCGTCGTTGGCGCGTTGCAATGATTCTGTGGGATCACCCAAGATGGATGCGGTGGCCTTTTGGATTTGTTCGTTGAGTCGCTCGAGTTTTTCGCCCGCCGAACGACTGGCTTGTTGAGCTTGCGGATCGTAACCCCGTCTCAGCAATTCGCCAGTCAGCTCCAGCTCATCGGTTAATTGATTCCGTTGGGCTTCGGCCTGTGCTTCGTAGAGTTGGTTGGCAACCAAGGGCTGACTCGCTTCGGATTGCCTGACGGTTTCGCGGAGGTTTTCGACCAGCTCTTCCGCGCCTTGTCGTTGTTGATCAAAGCGTTCCGCCAGATCATTTCGACCATCGCGTTCGGCACGGAGGCCAGCCCCCGCGGTGGGATCGTCAAGTTGGCTGATTTTTTCTTCCAGTTCAGCCTGTCGGTTCATCAATTCGTCTGACTGTTGTTTCAGCTCTCGCATTTGCTCCGCCAACAAGTCGGAGGTTTCCCGTTTGAATTGGTCACGCGTATCTTCGAGCGTGCGTTCGGCGCGACTGCCGGCGGCCAACGCTTGCGCGGGTGCTTCGCGCTCCAGTGCCTCGGCCGATTCACGCAGATTCTCGCGAGTTTCTTCCAGTCGTTCCGCAGCATCTCGGGCCGCTTGACGCGTGGCCTGATTGTTGGCTTGGCTATCGCTCTGTTCGCTGGCGGCAGACTCATTTAGCCGGGCTGCCAAATCGTCGGCATCGCGCAGCAGGTCCTGTTGTTGTTCGCGGAGACGTTTCAATTGACGCCGGGCGGCTTCCTCCTCTTCAGCCGATTGGGCTTGCTGCAAAGCCAACTCGGCAGCTCGCAGTTGCTCGTTCAAGTCACTTTGCCGACGCGCCAAATCTCGCAAGCGACTGAGGATGTCTTGGGCTTGATCGGCGGGTGAATTCTCCTCGGCCTGAGCCGCTTGGCGTTGTTCATAACGGTTGGGATCATTCTCTAGTTCGAGCTGGTCTAATTGCCGTTGCAATTGGGATTGTCCGCCCCCGCCGCCACTTTGGCTTTGCTGCTGTTCGGACTGCGAGACCGAGAACTCGCGGGCTCGCAATCGCAGCATCGCCGCGTAAGCCGCCTGAGCGCTTCGCAAGGCCGCATCGAGCTGATCACGTTGACGGTTTGCTTCCACATTTTGCAAGATTTCCACCGTAGTTTGCATGAAATCTTCCACTTCACGGACCAGCTCTGGAGAGCGATCTGGGGGCAGATTTGCAGTGAGTTGATCAAGTTGGCCGATGGCATCCGCTTGCGCGTCGGCAATTACTTTCACGTCGGGCACAAACCGCTGGAGCAAAGTGGGATCGCCCACATCGACAGCGAGGTCTGCTTGCCGGGAAACATTCCAAATCGCGGCCACGATCTGCTTTTGAATCTCAGCCACTTGCTCCGCTTGTTGAGCTTGTTCACCGCCTCCCGACTGGGATGCTTGCCCACCGCCGCCGGAGCCTTGTCCCTCGCGAAAAATTTGTTCGAAGGGACGCACTTCGGCAAAGAAAATGTCACTGTTAGTGCGGCGAACTTTACCATCGGGACCGATGTCTTCAGCCCAAAAGTGATAGCTCAGCAGTTGGTCGGGTTTCGCATTTAATTTTTCAAAATCAACCGTGTAGGCCAACTCTTTGGCGGATCGCGTTTGTTGTTCGGAGTCGTCGACTTTGAGAATTTCAACTTCGGTGGGTTCAACGCCATCGATGGAATAGCTCAAGCCGACGCGTTGAATACCGAAGTCGTCATCGACATCGGCGGCCAGCGGAAGTTCTTCGAGCGGTGATACGGTGGCATCGCGTGCGGAGGCCAATTTGACTTCTGCCGGGCGATTGGGCAGCACGCGTGCCATCAAGGTTGGTGGGAACTTATTAGCACGGCCTTGTTGGTCGGTGAGGCGAAGTTGCCAACGCGTCAATTGCGTGATTTGCGTTTTCACAATCCCCAGTAAAGGATCGTTGGGATCGAACTGCACCGCCAGCGGCTCGCCCGCTTCTTCGGGTACCAGCTCGGCTGAGGTGACAGGCTTGTTAAGGTGCAACCGCCACTCTAATTGCGAGCCTTCAACAAGACTCACCCGGAGCGTGTCCTCGACTAGTTTTTCTTCCAGGCCGGTGTAGCTGGGAGGCAGGATTTGAGCATCGCTGCGGAGCATCCGCGGATAATCAAACACGGTGATAACGAATTCGTCACTTGTGAATGGGGGAGCCGATACGCGGTACCGCAGCTCGGAATTGATGCTGGCAAAGTAGCCGGCGAAGACGGGGTCATCCAAGTTGCGCTTCATCGGCAGCTGGATCGACTCGTCTCCGGAGTTGCTAATCAGAGTCACATCGCTGGGGACTTCGGCGGCGGGGAAGCGGGCCGTGATTACCAGACTGGTGCCCCGTTCGACTTCAGCGTTCCCCGGTTCGATCACCATCGAGCCAGCAGCCGGGTCGTCGTCCAGCTCCGTCGCGAGCTGCGGTCTCGCTAACGGGGTTGCTTGGAAACCGAGCAGGGAACCGAAGAGCAGCAGCATCGCGGCCCACATGGTGAGACGGGCTGTTCGCAGTTTTCCCTTGGGAACGGTCGTGATCCAGCGGCTCGGGCCACCGTGCCGAACAACTTCTTCGACCAGGCAACCTTGCAGATAGCCGAGACGCCCTTGGGGGTCCCGCTGTTGTTCGAGAGCGGCCAGTAGACGTTGCTTGAGGTCGGGATAACTGGTCTCCACCCGAGCCGCGATCGCTCGCAAATCGGTAAACGAACCGAGCGCGATCAGGCCGCTGATAAGCAAACCCACGGCGGAGAAAGCGGTGATTCCCAAGGCCAACAGCGACAGCGCCGCGGGGGGCTGCCAACCGATCAGCCAAGCCAGCCACATGCCGCAGGCGCCGAGCATCAGCCAAGCGGTCGAGAGACGAAGAAATCGCAGGCGACGAAAACGCCCACGCACGGCGATCAACAAGCGTTTTAGTTCCGCGTCCATGGATGTTCCTTAACCTACTTGGGTGCCTGACACGGGGACTGGCGTCGACGATTCAACCGACGAACTGAGCCGCTGACGGGCTCGTGTCCACATCGAGACGAGAGTTTCTAACAGCAGCAACAACAGGGCCGCTAACAGTAAAGCCTGCCACCACTGCTGGCGGCTTTCTAATTCGCGATCGCGCAACTGACGCTGGTTTTCACTTCGCAACTGGTCGCGTTGCAAGTCGCTGAGGTTGATGCCCAACTGTTCCAGCAGCGATGGATCGAAGGGTTCGGTTTGACTTTCAGCCTGAGGGATGTTTGCCACGAAGGCACGTTCTAATTCGCCGTCGCGATAGCGATAAACCCCGGGGCGGTCGACGGCGTCAAAGTCAGCCTCCTGGCGATAATCGATCGTCTCCCCGTCGGGTAGCTGCAAACTGGCTGTGGGTGTTGGTGCCAGCACGCTGGCAGTGCCCAGCTCATGGCGTTCCCAGGTGAGCTCTTGATTGGGGTCACCGACCAAGCCAGAAATCAAGGGAACGAACTTTGTCGACAGCGCCAGTTGGCTTTCCGTCGGTTGCCATCCCACACCGAGCAAATACAAATTACCCGCACCACGCGTCCGCCGCAGCAAGGCGGGTGTGCCCGAATCAAAGGAAGCCAACACCGACCAAGCATCCGCGTCCGCCAACTTGATGACTTGGTGCCGCCAAATTTGAATCTGTGAAAAATTGCTAAACCGAGCGTCGGCCAGGGGGCGAAAAATGCGGCTCTGAAAATCAATGCCGGTCAATAATGCGTAATCCTTGACCGCCGCAGCGGTTAATTCCACGCCACCATCGCTCACGTTAACAGAGTTGATCGGATCCGCAGCGTCGTTCGGCACAGCGGTATCACTGGCATCATCAAACTTGGCCGAATCCGCCTGGGCCAAGCGAGAGATGCCCGTCGCGGTCTGCTGGTCGGTCGCCGAAACGGAGTCCACGACGACCAGCACCGTGCCGCCGGCCAACAAATATTGCTGCAGGTTATCCAACACATTGGCCGCTGGAAAACGATGCAAGATAACACAGGGATGGGAACGGGGATTGAGCGTCTCGGACCAGGCAGCCAACGTCGGATCGTCGTTCGCTTTGTTAACAAATTCGACCGTCCGCCGAGGGCTGGAAAGGGAGACGCGTTGCAGGTAATAAAACAAGTCGCTGCGAGGGTCTTCGCTCGGTTGTCCGATAAAAGTGACGGTGCTGGTTAACGCTTCGGGCACCACGACAAAGTGTTTGTTATCAAAGGGCTGCGAGTCTCCCTCCAACTCCACAGCAACCGCATCGGGAGGTGGCACCGCCAATTGCAGCACGCGTGTGGTTCCCGGAGGCACGGTATAGCTCATGCGATTTTGGCTTTCGCCCGTCGCCAACTCACCAGCCGCGTTGACCCAAGCGAGTCGAAACCGGCCATTGTCCGCATCGGCCGTGTTACTGACGCTGACCCGATAGCTGGGCTCACGTTTTTCATCGCCGGCAACGAGCCCATCTCCCGCCACGCTGACCGAGCCGTTGCCCGGTTGCTGGGGCGTGACGGGAAAGAGTCGCACGCGAACTTCCGCCGGCCACTCAAACCCTTGCAGGCGTTTGATTGAACTGCCCATTTGCATGTCGCTGATCACGGCCACCGAGAGTTCCGCATCCTGGCCACCGCCGGCGGTGATCGCTTCCTCCAACAAGCCGGCACTTAACACCAGTGCCGCTCCCAGATCGCCGCTGGTCCAGGTCGGTTCGTAACCGGCCAGAAGTTTCTCCAGCGCGGCGGCCGAATTGACGTTAGAACTTCCCTCAGCCTCCACGTCGAAGCCGCGGAGAATATTAGTTTGATCCGCAAACAGCACCAACGCGACACGATCGCGGGGCCCAACCTCACCGACTGCAGTCGCCAATTGCTGACTGGCTTGCTGCCACAAATCTTCCCGCCGCATGCTG
>CAZHTX010000444.1:0-5119 GCA_964535475.1 uncultured Pirellulaceae bacterium | reverse complement strand
GTCGTTACGCGGCGGTCGGTGAATTGACCGTCGATGCGGCGGGGATTACGGTTTCGCAGACCAATGATCCGGCCGCCTTCATTGACATTTCCGGGACCGGCACCGCGTTGGCCATCGAGGACGATTTCAACGCCAATGAAAACGTCAACTTTACCTCCACGATCGGTAATGAGTTGTTGCCCGCCGGCACGATGCGGGTCAATAACAACGGTAATTTGATCGCTGGTTCGACTGGTAATTTGTCATGGAATAACGGTTCAATTCCGACGACCGCGGTGACTAATTTCTTAGCTCCGTTCTGGGATGACTTGGATCCCCGTGGGAATTTCGTGTACCACGAAGAAACCACGATCGATGGCGTGGATGCGTTGATTGTGCAGTGGAACACCATGCCGCACTGGAACATTGCCGACGGTGAGGTAACCTTCCAGATTCAATTGTTTGATTCGGGACCGGTGAAAGCCAAATTCGTCTACCCAGATGTTGACTTTGGCAATACGGGATTGAGCTTCGCCCAGTCGGCTACAATCGGTTACCAGATAGATGTCTTGGATTTCTTCCAATTCAGTCGCAACCAAGCCGTGTTGGCCAACAACGATGTGTTGACCTTCCAGTCATCGATTGACGTCGATGAATACACGGTCGACTTGACCGGCAAAGTTGGTAGCAACGTCGATGTGCTGTTAACCGGTCTGGAAGGATCTGATTTGACCGGAGTAACCGCTGAGCTGGTCGCTCCCGATGGAACAACTGTGTTGGCAGCCAGCAGTGCCACGCCAGGCGGTTTCGCTCCGACTAACTATGATTTGGGGATCGTCGGTTTTGAAGTACCAGCCGACGGGGTTTACACCGTTCGCATCACTTCGGAAGTCTCAGCCAAGTACTCCTTGGTTGTAACTGAGGGAATGGCGTTCGAGACCGAGACGAACGACGCTCCCACTGATCCGCTTCGCGCCCTTGGGCTCACCGCAGCCGGCCTCGGTCATGCGGATGCTGCCGGGGATGCGATGGAACACTACACCGTCGAGCTCGAAGTTGACGATTATGTGATTTTTGAGACCAGCACGCCATTTGATAGTGGTAGTCTGGATTTGACTAACACGCTGGATCCCGATTTGACGCTCTTCGATCCCTCCGACAGCCTGCTGTGGAGCGAAGATAACACGGCCGATGACGGCAAGAACGTATTCAAGTACTTTCGTGCTCTGGAAGCGGGGACTTACACGTTAGCCCTGTCAGCCGTCAGCGGTGACGGTGTTTATGTCTTGGATGTCAACGAGTGGGTCAATCGTGATCCCGACGACATCGATTTGGCACCTTTGTCGATCGAAGAGAATGCGGGCGACAACATTCTCGTCGGTACGTTCTCCACCTCGGACGTCGATCCTGGGGATACTCATGAGTATTCGCTGGTCAGTGGTGCGGGCGACTCCGGCAATGCCGCCTTCAGCATTGTGGATGATACGCTGGTTGCCAATTCGAGTCTTGACTTTGAAACGCAAGATAGTTACTCGGTACGCGTGAGAACGACCGATCAACGGGGAGGATTGTACGAAGAAGTCTTCACGATTGACGTGCTGGACATCAATGATGTACCCACCGACATTGCCGTGACCCCAGCGGCGATCGCTGAGAATGCGGGTGTTGACGCGTTGGTCGGTTTGCTTTCGACCACCGATCAAGATGCCGGTGATACGTTCACCTACGCGTTGGTCAGCGGCGACGGTGACGACGACAACGCCAGTTTCTCGATTAGCGGAGACGAGCTGATCGCTGGTCCTAGTTTCGATTTTGAAACGAAGAACAGCTACACGGTTCGCGTGATGTCGACCGACGCTGGTGGACTTTCTGTGGAGAAAGCCATCACGATCAATGTCACTGACGTGAATGAAGTGCCTACCGATCTCGCCCTTTCGCCCACGGCGATTGAAGAGAACGCGGGTGTTGACGCTGCGGTAGGAACGTTCTTAACCACCGACGTCGATGCTGGTGATACTTCCACCTACTCCCTGGTAAGTGGCGCTGGCGACGACGACAACGCGGCCTTCAACATTAGCGGTGCTGAGTTGCGAGCCAACGCTGACTTCGACTTCGAGACGAAGGATAGCTACACGGTTCGCGTGATGACGACCGATGCTGGTGGATTGACTTTGGAAAAGTCGTTCGTGATTGACGTTAACGACGTCAATGACGCACCGACTGATATCAACATCTCAGCCACTTCGATTGCTGAAAATGCGGGTGTCGATGCTGTTATCGGCACTTTGAGCACGGTCGACCAAGACGCAGGTGATTCTTTCACTTACGCTCTGGTCAGTGGTTCGGGTGATGATGATAATGGCGCTTTCAACATCAGCGGCGACGAGCTGCGGGCAAATGCCAGCTTTGATTTTGAGACGCAGGACAGCTACACCATTCGCGTCATGTCCACCGATGCCGCTGGAGAAACTGTTGAAAAGATTTTGCTGATTACCGTCGATAATCGTGGTGAACTGGAAACAGTTACGATTGGTGATGGGACAAGTCAGCGAAGTCTGGTGACCTCCGTGACCGTTACATTCGACTCTGAAGTCACCCTCGGCCCTGATGCTTTTGAAGTCATGAAGCGTGGTGCTGGCGGTGGAGCAGTTGGCGTCATCGTTGACAGCATTGTTGATGGTGATGGACGCACCGTGGTCACGCTGACCTTCTCGGGTGGATTTGTGGATCCGGCGACCGGTTCGCTGCTCGACGGTAACTATGATTTGCGTATCGTGGGTGCCAACATCACTGACGGCACGGGATTGGGGCTGGACCTCGACGAAGATGGTACCGAAGGTGGCGATCATGTGATCGGTGACGAGGAAGCCGATAGGTTCTATCGCTTCTTCGGAGACGGAAACGGAAATCGTGAAGTTGACATCTTTGATTTCCTCGCTTTCCGCGGCACTTTCGATAAGTCCGAGGGTGATGCTGGCTACGATGCTCGGTTTGACGCTACTGGTGACGGCAACGTCGGCATCTTTGATTTCCTCCAGTTCCGAAATCGTTTTGGTAACAGCCTCGATTTCGAATAGGATCAACTCGGTCTGGCTGCCTGATCACGATCGGGCTGCGATAGCATGAAATAGCCAAACGGCGGGTGATTCGATGATTGAATCACCCGCCGTTTTTTTGTGCATGAGCCGGTAACGAATCAGACCGCTCTGAGGTTACTTTCGCCACGCCAGCGAATCATGCTAGGTCAGCGAATAATAGTTACTCGGCAAACTGCGACTCGGCAAACTGCAAAAAGTACTGCCAGTCATGGCGCGTCAAATTGTGTTTACCTGGGCGGATGTGATAGCCCGTGGCACCGACGTGCCGCGGTTGGTCGAGCGGCGGCATCGACGAATCGGTGATCGATGTTTTGCCTAGTAATTCGAAGGCGGGTGCGGCCTCTACGATCGATAGATATTCGCCCCGCGGGTCGGCCCATAAATCTTCCGCCGCGCTGGCCACGTAAACGGAACGCGGAGCAAGCAGGGCGATCAATTGATGTTGATCGACTGGCAAGCGATCTTCTTGATCCGAGTAAGTGGTCAATTTTGGGCAGAACCAATGAGGGAATGCCGAGGTGATCCGAGCGATCGTTTCGCCGTAGCGTCGACGGGAGAGAGCAGCCCCGCCGCAGCCCGATTCGTTGGCGTAAGCAATCTGAAAACGCGGGTCCTCAGCCGCTGCCCACAACGCCGTTTTGCCACCACGGGAATGTCCCACCACGGCTGTCCGTTGGGGGTCAATGTTTTCATATTTCAGAGCGAAATCGAGCACGCGACTGGCCGCCCAGCCCCAAGCGGAGAGCGATCCCCAGCTCTCGTCGCCACGGGGAGCATTCTCGGCGAAGAACCCGCGGATACCCTGCTCGTAGCCGTCTGCTCGATCGGGATCGACATCTGAGGTGTGAAAAACCGCCGTCGCAAAGCCGGCATCAATCAACAACCCGACCGGCCAAAATCCACTCGCTTCCGGACTCATGGTTTGGGGATCGGGAAATTCGCGGTTATTGATCAACACCACCAGCGGCATTGGTTCGGGGCTGGCGGATTGTTGGCTTTGGCGAGGCGTGTAGATCAAAAATGGGAAAGCAAACTCCCGTTCGCCCAAACGAATGCGACAACGCACTCGCTTGCCGATCGCTTTGCCCCCCGTGGGATCGAAGGCAGCCGCTTCGTACTCGAAAAACACCTCGGGCGTGACTTGGGGGCGGCGACCGTAGACATGCCCGCGAAATTGTTCCAGCAGCGCTGCCCGGCGATCGGGCCATTGGGCTGCGGTAAAGTCCTCAGTTGCGGCACCCAGCACGTCAGGCAACTCGTAGTCAGGAACTGCCGCTTCGTCGTAGTTGAAGGGGTGATTGGAACGAGCTTGTAACGCGGCAACCAACTTCGCGTCCGCTTGCCAACCGGCTGATTCCGTGGTCCTTATTTCCGTGTCGGCGCCGGTGTCGGCTTTGCCAAGCAGCGATTGGGCGTTGGCCGAGTTGAAAGACAAATTGTTGGAAAATATGCCAACCATGGTCATGCTGCTAGCCAGGGCCGCGGTCAGCAGGCGGCGAGTGACGAACGGGCGACGAGCGGGGCGAACGTGCCACTTATGCTTCATTATCATGGATTAATCCGATTTTTAGGGAGGGTTCTGGGGTGGGACGGAGGGCGCTGAGCCAACCTTTCGAGTATCCTTGATGGTAACGGGCGCAACCATCCCCCGCGAATCACCGTAAATCATCCTGACCCACTGAACTCGTTGATCGTCACCCGCGGGTGCAAGCCATGGACGACCCAACAGCCAATTCGCACCAGCCGGAATCTGCCAAGCAGGTGGTTGCCCTGTCTCCGTCCGCGCTCGGAGATGTTTCCTTGGTTGCGGCTCTCCGACAGCACGCCAACACCGACACCACGATCCAGCTGGCCGGCTTCGATGGACAGCAACATTTCCTGATGGGGTTGGATTTGGAGGGCAACCTGCAGGTCGACGGGTCTCTGGGAGATTACGCGTTTGCCTTCAATCGGCGGACCAATGTTGTTGTCAAAGGTGATGTGGGTGACGGTTGTGGGGAGGGCATGATCTCTGGTTCGTTGCGAGTGCGTGGCAGCGCCGG
>CAZHTX010000443.1:0-5128 GCA_964535475.1 uncultured Pirellulaceae bacterium | reverse complement strand
AAACCGCTGTCCTCAGCTGTTTGCATTGTAAAACCGCTGTCCTCAGCTGTTTGCACACACCGCAAGCGATTGGGGACAATCGCTCTACATTTTTCCATTCAACTTTTCACTCTTTTGCGATAGGTGTCCTGCATGGCCGAGACGGTTTTTACGAAAATTATCAATCGCGAACTCTCCGCCGAGATCCTCTACGAAGATGAACTCTGCTTGGCTTTTCGCGACATCAGTCCGCAAGCGCCCGTGCACTTCCTCGTGATTCCCAAAAAGCCGATCGTTTCGTTAGCCACCGCCGAGGACGATGATGCGGAATTGATGGGACATCTATTACGTGTTGTTGCGAAGGTGGCGATGATGGAAGGCCTCAGCGACGGCTACCGCGTGGTCACCAATATCGGTCAAGATGGCGGCCAATCGGTCGAACATCTTCATCTGCACATCCTCGGCGGTCGATCGATGAGTTGGCCACCAGGATGAGCGACGAAGCATTTACCCGCGCATCGACTTGGGTCGAATCGTTACTGTTAGAGCGCGCCGAGCAAGTCTTGGCCGAGCAAGGCTTGCGTGCGAACGAACCTGGTGACACGGCCGATAAATCGATTCATGTGTTGGCGGCGACAACAGAGTTGGGACGGTGCGCCGCGGCATTGCATGAAGCTGGACATCGAATCGACCTGTTTGAGCCCGAGCATTATCGATTTTGCTTGCTGCAAGAAGCCTTACAACTAGAGGTCCGTGCGATCGGGATCGCCCAAGCGGAGCACACGACCGCTGTGGCGGCGCGTGGCAACCTGACTCTCTACTGCCAGAGCGATCCGCCTGAAGCGGTTGCTTATTCCATGGCAATTTTGGGACTCCGTCGGGATGGTTCGGCGGAGTGGAGTCGTGATCTAATCCAGTTGTTTTGCTCGCGTTTGCAAGCCAATGGTGTGTTGATCGTTGCCGTCGATCATCCGGACGACCAGTGGCTGGGGGATCAATTGCGCAAACTGGCCCGCTCCCCGAAAGCGCTAAAGCGTTATCGCTCTGTAGACGAGAAAGCGCTGCAAGGTGCCACCGCCTATGTAATTCGCCGAGACGACTTGGAATTGCGGCTCCGTGATTTTCAATGTCAATTTGCCTTTCGGGATGCGGGGCAACTGATTCAAGCCATCAGTCGGCCCGGTGTCTTTTCGCATCGCCGTCTCGATTTGGGCGCGCGACGGTTAATGGATGAAATGGTGATTCCAGCCGGCAGCCACGTGCTGGACATCGGTTGCGGCTCGGGTGTCGTCGGCTTCGCTGCCGCCCGACGCGACCCAACTGTCCGCGTGACCGCCTTGGACAGCAGCGCGCGGGCGATCGCTTGTACTCAGTTGGGAGCCAAGCTAAACGACTTGACCGCGCAAATTCACGTGCACCTTTCATCCGATGGCACGGTTCCGGACGGGCAACAGTTTGACATCGCGTTGGCGAACCCACCCTACTTTGCCAATCTTCGCGTGGCGGAAATGTTTCTTGCCGCATCGCATCGCTCATTGCGCCCCGGGGGAAAGATTTTTGCCGTGGGCAAGCAGCCTGATTGGTACCAGACTCAGCTTCCACGTTGGTTCGATCGCGTCCAAATACACACGCGCGGCGGCGGTTACTGTCTGGCCACCGGAACGCGTGCTGAGTCGACCTAAGTCCGCCAACTTTTCGCTTTGATAAAGTCACATTTGTGAGCCGATTTCGATCCAATTCCCAGCAGTCCGCCGACATGTTTGGCTGGCTGGCCGAACGGCTTGACGCTCTCGACGACCAAACGCTCCGCCGACGCTTGGTTGCCCGCGACGCGCGCGGACCCTGGTTGCTGCAAGGGCATCGCCGTTTGCTGAATTTCGGTTCCAACGATTACTTGGGAATTGCCATGGAATCGAGCGAGGCGGGACGCACAACGAACCCGGCAGCAGTCGGTGCTGGGGCGAGTCCGCTGGTCTGCGGATTTTCGACGTTGCACGAACGATTATGCTGCGTATTGGCTGGCCTAGAAGGAACCGAATCCGCGATCTTGTTTCCCTCCGGTTTTGCCGCCTGCAGTGGAGTCATCGCCGGTCTCGCCGAGGCGGGAGATTTAATCCTCAGCGACGCGCTCAATCACGCCAGTTTGATCGATGGATGCCGACTCTCAAAAGCGGAACGCTTCATCTATCCTCATCGCGATGTGAAAGCGGTGAAAGCATTGTTGGAGAGTCATCGTCAACGTTACCAACGCGTCTTTTTAGTCACCGACAGCATCTTCAGCATGGACGGCACCCGCGCGCCGTTAGGCGAATTAAACGAACTGGCGCAACAATATCGAGCGATCTTGATTGTTGACGAAGCGCACGCCACAGGGGTCTTGGGTGAGCATGGCGGGGGCTTATGCGAAGAGTTAGGAATCGCCGCTGAGGTTCCAGTTCGAATTGGTACCCTCTCGAAAGCACTCGGTTGCCAAGGCGGTTTCGTGGCCGGACCTCGCGTGGTGACTGACTACCTGCTGCAAACCGCCCGTTCATTGATCTACAGCACCGCCGCGCCACCGGCAACCATACAAGCCGCGCTGGACGCCCTAGAGATCGTCCGTGATCAACCGAGCAGGCGACAGTTGGTACTGCAACATTCCGATCAACTCACCGCTCGACTGCGTTCCGCCGGTGTGAAGGTTGGCGGTGAACGTACCCCAATCGTGCCCGTGATGCTGGGGAGTCCGCAATTGGCCCTCCAAGCGACTGCTGCGCTTTCGCAGGCTGGTTTTTTTGTGCCGGCTATTCGTCCTCCCACCGTACCCAGTGGCACGTCGCGACTGCGAATTAGCCTCTCCGCCGCCCATCCCGCGGAAGCCATCGACAGGCTTTGCGACGCAATTCTCAAAATCGTGACTTAGCAACCACCGGTCGCTTGGAGAGAACGAGGATTTAATGCTGGCTGACCAACAAGTGGCCTTCCAGAACAGTGACTGCCTTTCCACTCAAAGCAACTCGCTCCCCCTGAACTTCACAAAAGACTGTGCCACCTCTTCGTGAGGCCTGATAACCGACTAACCGCGATCTTCCTAATTGAGCTGCCCAATAGGGGGTGAGCACGCAATGAGCCGAGCCAGTTACGGGATCCTCGTTGATATTGTGCCGGGGTGCAAAAAAACGCGACACGAAATCGATTCCCGCCTCGCTGGATGGGCCCGTCACAATCAAGCCTCGCGTTTCAATTTCCCTGATCCGATCAAAGTCTGGTGCCAACCGCTTGACGGTTTCGGCGTGATCGACGATGACAAGCACATCATACTTCGACAGCAGCACTTCCGCGGACGTCAGACGCAAGCCGTCGCGCACCGCATCGGCCAGCGTTTCCTCCGGCTTCCCCAGTACGGGCAAAGCGGGAAAGTTGAGCTTGATCATTGCTTCGGATCGCTCGCAGATCAATTCACCACTGCGAGTGTGAAAATGAATGGCCTGGTCAGGGATGGTCAGCTTGTTCTCCAGTAGCGCATGAGCCGTCGCTAACGTAGCGTGACCACACAGGTCCACCTCGTCAGCCGGTGTAAACCAACGAAGCTGAAAATGCCCCGGCGTTTCCTGAGGAACCACAAACGCTGTCTCCGAAAGATTCATCTCGGCGGCCACGTTCTGTAACCACACATCGCTGGGATAACTTTCCAATAGACAGACAGCCGCAGGATTTCCAGAAAAAGGAGTATCCGCAAACGCGTCGATCTGCCAAAGCGGAATCCGTCGTCCTGATTTCATCTTGCTCTCCTGGTTTTAAAGCTAAACCACCAGCCAAGTTGGTTCCGTCCTCAATGCTAGCGATCGGCACTCAATGCTACCGATCGGGACGAGAAACAGCCAGTTTGCCCGGCGTCGATTTGGTTAACGTGAAAAAATCCTTTAAGCGCCCATCAACGTCAAACATACGCATATTCATGGCATCCTCCACAATCTCAATGGTTAGATAGTGGTGACCACGATGCGTCTTCGCGCTAAAAAACGCAGGTGTGGGGGCAAAGTCTTCTAGATTTCCACCACCCCCGCCTGCCAATAAGTGAACCACCCCATCGGCAAAGTCAACCTTGCCCTCTCGCAACGGGTGCGAGCGTTCATAGAGATGCAAGTGACCAAACATGACCATGTCCACCTTGTGTTTTTCGTACAAGGGGATGATTTTCTTGACCGATTCATCTCCAAACCTAGCTGGCTCCCGCCAACTATCCCCGTAATCATCTTCCTCACTGGTCAGCGAAGCGTGGTGGTGACAAACAAATTTCCACTTTGAATCGCACTTCTCTAATTGCTCGTCCAACCAAACATACTGTTTGCCACCTGGGAGAAATTCCGTTTGCCGCTGGTTGCTGTCGAGCATAAAGAAGGTAGCGTCCCCGTAGGTAAACGCGTAGTAACCTTCAGGCTCTGGATAGTGATGATAATGGTTATACCAATAGAGATCGCCCTCGCCATTTCCCGGCACCGCAAACAAGGGAACGCGGCTCGTCAGTTGCGTCATGCCGACAAAGTACTCGTGCGTCCACTCGTAGCGATGCGGCTGTTTGCCGGCGTCGGTTAGATCGCCCAAGTTGACAACAAAATGAGGCCGCTCGCCCCAAATTTGTTTAGCTAATTGGTCGTTAATATGCGGGCGTGATTCCGTGTCGCCAACAACAGCAAAACGAAATGGCTGACCTTTCTCAACGGCGGTTTTAAAGGTCAGCAATCCACTGTCGATGGCTTGGCCCTCGGTATCTTCCGCGAAAATCCTGTAGAAATATGGGGTATCGGGACTTAAGCCGGCTATCGTGAACTCGTGCAAGCGATCCGTCGCGTCTGAACTCAATTCCTCCCCTAATTGCTCAGTTCGCCCCCATTGGATGCGAGCCGTGGAAGGGCGATCTGTCTCCGATGTAATGGCAATGCTATTCGTGGTGGTGAAATTCAGATAGGGTCCCGCAGTGAAGTGGAAAATATCTGGATATAACTTCCCCGCCTCGACATCTTGCTTCAGCCGCTCAAAGTTGGCGAGAATCTCCGCGCCGCTCAACGCTTCATCATAAATACGAACGCTGTGGACCAAGTTCGCCCACTGCATGAACGGCTCATTCTGCATGTAGGCCGCAAGCTCAAGCTCCATATTGGCTGACCAA
>CAZHTX010000442.1:0-5143 GCA_964535475.1 uncultured Pirellulaceae bacterium | reverse complement strand
CGCGATTCGCCCTCGGCGAATCGCGGGCGGCCAGGGACCGATTCTCAGGGGCTGGCTAGGTAGCTTGCCAGTTGTGATCCCGATCCGGGGCAAGCCCGGCGGAAATCGATTCACCTCCGTGGGACGATGTGGCAATTAACACCTAGCAATTTGCGGCACTCTCTGGCCTTGGCGAAGCCGTCGATGTTCGCGCGCCTGTTTGTTGCCCGCCAATGGCGCGAATGCACGCGAATAAGATAGCTTGGCGGAAATCATCAACCATGATCGGCGGGTTATTCGCGTCGATTGGCGAAATTAGCGGGCAATCGCTCACAAAGGTCGCACAGGGACGTCGAGGTCACACCAGCCCTGAACACTGAACACAAAGCCTGACCCTGGCGAAGCCCTCCACCTCATCCTCTGCAATGCTTCCGCCGGACTTGCCCCGGATCGGAGCAAAAAGTGGCAGCTACCTCGCTCGCCTCACGTTCCTTCCTGGCCGCCCGCGATTCGCCCTCGGCGAATCGCGGGCGGCCAGGGACCGATTCTCAGGGGCTGGCTAGGTAGCTTGCCAGTTGTGATCCCGATCCGGGGCAAGCCCGGCGGAAATCGATTCACCTCCGTGGGACGATGTGGCAATTAACACCTAGCAATTTGCGGCACTCTCTGGCCTTGGCGAAGCCGTCGATGTTCGCGCGCCTGTTTGTTGCCCGCCAATGGCGCGATTAGCGGGCAAACGCGCATAATGAACGCACAGCGACGTCGGGGTTACGCCAGCCCTGAACACCGAACACAAGGCCTGACCCTGGCGAAACCTTTCAAGACCTGACCCTGGCGAAGCCTTTCTTTAGACGCCTAGTATCTCTTGCAGCTCGCACCAGCGTTCTTCGGCGGCAGTTAACTGTTCCGAAATCGCGGTCAATTGTTCGTGCAGCTTGACCGCTTCGTTGGTCACGGTGGTGGTCATCAACTTGGCATTGATGGCTTTCTTTTCCTCATCAAACTTCTGGATCGAGCGTTCGATGTTAGACATTTCTTTCCGCAACTGACGCTCTTCCTTGCCACCGCGGGGCGCTTGCTTTGCTTTACCAGCGGATGCTGATTTCTCACCGGATGAGGAAGCTCCCGCGGCTAACTTTGCCTGCTCGCGTTCGCCATCTTCAATCTCTTTATTGACTTGATAGACGTACGCTTCATAGTCGCCGCGATAGTCGATCACGTGGCCGTCGCGGACTTCAATCACACAACTGGCCACACGGCTCATAAAGTGTCGATCGTGACTGGTAAAGATCACCGTCCCTTTGAACTTGAGCAGCGCGTCGGCGAGCGCTTCGATGGTCTCCACATCGAGGTGGTTACCCGGTTCGTCAAGAATCAGCACGTTATGATTACTCAACAACAAACCGGCCATGCACAACCTGGCTCGCTCGCCTCCGGAGAGGACTTTGATCTTCTTTTTCACGTTGGGTCCACGAAATAACATGGCACCCGCCATATCGAGCACTTGCTGAGTTTTCGTCCCCGGTGCGGCTTCGTTTTCCAGATATTCCTGCACCGTTAGTTTCGCGGGCAAGCTGCTGTAAACGTGCTGGGCATAGGTGCCGATATCACAACCATAACCCCATTTGAACGAGCCCCCGCAGGGTGGCAACGACTCGACGATGGTCCGCAGATAAGTTGTCTTTCCCTGACCGTTATCACCCACGATCGCGGCTCGAGATCCATGCTCGATTTCCACGTTGATGTCCTTGGCCACCGTGTGGTCGGGATAGCCGATCGCCAGATGCTCGCAGCGCAGCGCGGGCCCCTTGCGCGGTTCGACGTCGGGGGCGTGAATCACGGCCGATGGTTCGTCGGTTTCGATCTCCGACAGCTCCAGCCGCTCTAATTGCTTGCTCTTGGAGCGCGCCTGCGCAGCAGTGCTGGCTCGGGCCCGGTTCTTGGCGATAAACTCTTCCAACTGACGCTTCTTCGCCAGCACCGCCGCATTCACTCGCCGGTCGTGCTCCCGCCGCTCTTCCTGATTCTCCAGAAAAGCCTCGACCTTACCCTGAAAGACGGTCAACTTGCCGCGAGAAAGATCGAGCGTGTGCCCACAGGTCGCACCCAGGAACGCTCGGTCGTGCGAGACCACCAAACAAGCTTCTTTGAAGGAACGCAGAAAGTGCTCCAGCAAAATCTGAGTGCGAAGGTCGAGAAAGTTGGTCGGTTCGTCGAGCAGCAGCAAATTTGGTTCGTGCAGCAACAAGGCGGCCAATTTGACCCGCGTCTGCCAGCCACCCGAAAGGGAGCTGACCGGACCATCCAAATAATTGCCTTTAATCTCAAATTGACCAGCGACTTGGCCACATTTCCAATCGGGTTGGCCGCTATCACGCATCAGAAAATCAAGCGCCGACTCTTTGGGCTCAAACGGATCGTGCTGGCGAAGATAGCCAACTCGCAAGCGAGGATGCTTGATGATCTCACCCGAGTCGAGCTCCTCTTCGCCAAGCAGAATTCGCAGCAATGTCGACTTTCCCGCCCCATTGCGACCGATAAAGCCAACTTTTTCGTCATCCGTGATGGTGGCATCCGCGCCGTCGAGTAAGACCTGGTCCCCGTATGCTTTGTACGCGTTCTTAATTTGCAGCAAAACTGCCATAACTTGTTTTCTTACACTCGATTTGGCGAACGATAGAGAAACACCCCAGCGGTTTTCTCATGACAGCATCAGCGTCTCGACCTAACTGTGGTAACACAGCGCAATCGCCTGGGGAAGTGCCGTCGCCACTTGGCTCAGCCGATACCACGCAGAAACTCAGCGTCACCCAGGCTGATTCCCAAGCGATCAGCGATCTCGGTCAAGCTCAAACCGGAGTCGGACAACTGCCGCACCGCGTCTGCTTGACGAGCCAGCGACGACGGTTCCGCCGCGACGCCCGGTTCGGCGGCGAGAGGCTGTCCCTGCTTTACGCTGCTAACGCCATCCTGGTGCGTTGCCGGAAAACTGGCTGATTGCAACTGGCCCAGCTGGGCGATGCGCTGGTCGGCTTGGCGTACGACCGACTGCAGCACGGCGATCTTGGTTTCCAACTCGGCTTTCAAGTCTCGCTGCAAATCAAACATCCCGGCTTGCCAACGAGCCAATGCGATCGGCGCATCGGCCAGCGGCGCGCCCGACTTCGTTTGATTCTCCCACAATCGACGCTGCTCAACCTGCTGTCGCTGATGCTGGCGATCGTGAGCCCGCGACCGAGCCCGCAATTTGAGGTGCCGTCGGAACAACACCCAAATCATCAGCCCGATGCCAGCCAACATCATGGCCTGAGCTTCCCAAGGCGCACCCTGCAAATCTTTCAGATTTACTGACAGCCCTGCAATCAATCGCTCGGGGGACTCCAACACAACGGTTTACCAAACAGCGGACCGGGGGGATCTGTGAACACCGACGCAGCACCCTTTTCTTTCGTCACCTTTCTCTTTCGTCTTACCACCACCCGACTCCACAACCTGGCAGAAAACATGCCGGTTGTAGCGAATGCTCACAGTCGTTCCAGCGCGGCTGCCGGCGGTGCCAGGGGTTCCCCCGCCAAAAACGCCTCCTCAGCCAACCGGCGAACTTCCAACATCGTTTTCCCATGTGCCGCTGCGACCAAGGCAGCATCGTCGAACTCCACGGCAAACCGCCACTCTCCGGCGGGCAGCCAAACGCATTTTCCCCGCATGATTCCTAGCGAAGTTTCCACGCTGTGCGGACGACGGATCAACTTATGTCGCGACATGCGCTGGTGTCGAACGCCAATCGTTCCGCCGTGAGTGAACAACGTCGCCTCGATCGCCGCCAAATGCGAAGCCGCGCAGAGCACGCTGACCAAAGTTCCTTGCCTTCCCTTTTTCATCTGACAGGCGGTTTGGAAAACATCAACCGCGCCACTCTCCCACAGCAAGCGAATGCAGTTAGCCAAATCTTCCCCCGCCGTGTTGTCAATATTCGCTTCCACGACGATCACCTGATCGACCTCCACCGGAAACCCGAGCGGAGATTCCTGGCTGCTGCCAATCAACAGCCGCAGCACATTCGCTTGACCTTCCAAATCGCGAGTGCCCGCCCCGTAACCAATTGCTTCCACCGTCATCGCCGGCACCGACCCAAACTGACGACAGACTGTTTTCAAAATCGCCGCCCCCGTCGGCGTGGTCAGTTCACTGGCCACGTCAGAGGCCGCCAACGGCACACCCCGCAACAGTTCGGCAGTTGCCGGAGCGGGAATCGAAACGCGACCGTGGGCAATCTCAATAAAGCCCGTCCCCGTCGGCACCGGAGAAGCTTCGCAAGCATCGATCTGCAAATACCTCAACCCAATCGCCGCCCCCACGATGTCGGCAATCGAATCGACCGCCCCGACCTCATGAAAATGCACTTTTTGAATCGTGGTTCCGTGCACGCGCGCCTCCGCCTCACCCAGCTGAACAAAAATCTGCTTAGCTAACTGCTTGGCGTCTTGATCGATCTCATCAGCCGCATCAATCATCGCCTCGATGTGGTGCAAATGGCGATGAGCATGCTCGGGGGGGTGCTGCACTTCGATGTGGGTAGCCCGGAAACCACATTTTTTTACCGTTTGCACCACCAAGTCCAGTTCGCCCAAGCCCAAAGAGCGAATTCCGGCTTGAATTTGCTCGGCGGGCACCCCGGCGTCGATCAGAGCGGCCAGGGTCATGTCCCCGCTAATGCCACTCAAGCAGTCAAAATAGGCTATTCGCACAGCAGTCCTCACCAAACTCAAATCGGGAAACCGGAAAAGTGACATTGCGACCAAATCGCGACCGCGTAGAATACGCGATTCATCGATATGGAAAATACCGTACCTGCTGGGAAAGCCCACCCATGAAAGTTGTCAGCTCAATCGGAGCGCTCAAATACCGACACCCTGATTGCCAGGTCGTCCGCCGTCGCGGTCGCATCTACGTAATTTGCAAGAGCAACCCGCGCTTCAAAGTCCGCCAAGGCGGCGCCAAGACGAAAAAAGCTCGCCGCTAATTTGGCCCGTAGCGAATTCAGTCAGTTGCCGATATCGAGGTCTGCCAGTTTAACAGGTTGGCTGCGCGCGCTGGTGTACCGGCTTCAGCCGGCCAAGCGCACCCCCGAATCGCCTAAAGGCTACACACCAGCGCACGCTGG
>CAZHTX010000441.1:0-5144 GCA_964535475.1 uncultured Pirellulaceae bacterium | reverse complement strand
CACCAGCATGCGCTGGTGTCCCGGCTTCAGCCGGTCGGTTTTGTCCCCGGAATCGCCTAAAGGCTATACACCAGCATGCGCTGGTGTCCCGGCTTTAGCCGGTCGGTTTTGTCCGGAATCGCCTACAGGCTATACACCAACGAAGCGCACCAAACGACCAACGCTCACGCAAAAACCATCAAGTTCAAGTACGAAACACACTCTCGACGTTGCCGCGGAGCACGCGGTGACCAAGCGCCAGGGCTCGTTGTTCGCTCCAGCCGCGACCGATTACGAAAGTATCTGCTAGGACGTTTGCTAAGCATTGACGATACATGGCGAATTTAGGCGCGACGAATTCCAGTTTATACGCGTCACTGTAGTAACCAATTTGTTTGGTCTGGGGAACTGCTTCCAGCCGCGCGGCGGCATCACGTTCGATGTAGGAGGGTGTGTTGCTATACCACCAGTGCCCATTGGTGACCACGTTGGGGAAAATCCAAGCGTAACTGACTAGCTCTTGATTAGTCACGCTAGCCAGCACGGAAATCGGGAAAGTGACTTTGGGAAAGGTGTTAAACAGATCCTTATATTGAATCAATGAGACGCGGCTGTCGTATAGATCTTGGCCTTGATACACGCCAGCCGGGTAGACACCGCGGTTGACGCCGATCATTAAATCGAACGGTAATTGATGGGCGTCGCAGAGTTCGGCTAGGGTCCAGAAAACGCGTTGGGAGAGCGCTTGGGAGTGCGCGACATCGGCCGTACCGTCGCCGGTGAGGACGGCATCGAGGGCGGTCGCCGCGCGGCCATCGCTGACCGCCGCTGGGACAAAATCGGGAGGCAAGGAGATCGCGCAAGCTTTCGCCCCGTGGTTGACGAAGTGCTCGAAACGCTGCTCCAGGGCGGCTCGCAAAGAAGCCAAGTCGCTGACCTCAATCCCGGCTGCGGCATTCAAACGTTGGCGGATTTCATGTTTGCCCAAGTGGAAAACGAGATCGTCGGTCCGCAAACAGGGAATGTAGCGGGCCGTGTCAAAGCCGCTGAGCGAATCATCAAAATCGTTCGTGAGGAAGACGGCGCGCACGTTGCTCTCTTCCAAAACCGTGTCAGCCCAGTCGGCCGCCGCACAACGGTTTTCCGCCGCTTGATAGACAGCTTCCCAGTTGCCCAGGTGGAGCGTTTCGTCTTCGAGTGAGAAAAAACGCTGACAAATGTTGACCAGCCAACTGGCCTGCACCGTGTTTTGGATCGTGTCCAGGCTGGCGATCAACAGCTCCACCCGCTGACGTGGGTCGAGTGCCGGATCTTCGATCAGCTCGCGAGGGATGCCGGCCGAGTGTGTCAGCTCGGTGTAATAGTGGTAGCCCAAGATGTCCGCCAAATTGGTCGACGCCGGGCTGTGCGGGTTGATGTGCGTGTGGGGATCGATCAACTCGATCTGGGCCAGTTCCGTCAGCAAGGTTTCGCGAAGTATTTGGGACATGGTGGTGATGTCGATCGAAGGGGGAATGCGGATTATAAGGCACAATTTATCGCTCGCTTGCCAAGATAGCCGCGAAACGGCGAATTGATCGAGGGTGGGCGGGGGCAAGAAGTGGGATTCCTGCAGATAAAATTGCTGGGAATCCGTTCATTATTCCGGTAGACTGGGGGTCGCGAAGGTATAGGCTGCGGGTTCCGCAGGCGGGCACCAAGCCTCTCGCTCTGGCTCACGTGGACCGCCACGAACTCTTCTCGGTGAGATTGCTAAGATGTTCGATGCTCACAAGAACAACGAATTCACCTCGCCTTCGCTCGATCTCGTGCGGCGCGATGAAGCGGCCAATCCGCCGGGACCGCAGAAATCGCACCTTGATCCCCCTCAGGCGCCCGAAGTTCAGCAGGCGCCCGAAGTTCAGCAGGCGCCCGAAGTTCAGCAGGCGCCCGAAGTTTATCGTGACGATCAGCCGTTAGAAGATCCGTTAACCGAAGGTCCGGCGGTCGGCCTTAGTCTAGAAAATAGCGTTCCGCCAACAGCCAGTGACGATTCAGCCAGTGATGATGCAGCCAGTGTTGATGCGGCAACACGCGCTTCGCGGGGCAGGGCAGGGGGAGGCTTTGACAATCCCGTCACTAACCCAAGCGTCACTAACCCACGCGTCACTAACGAAACTGTGACTGAAAAAGCGGCCGCGGTTAATCGGCGAGCCGCGCAGCCCGCTTCGCCATTCACTCAGGCAATGGTCACCCTCGGCCTGCTGGCGATCACCTTGGCGGTCGCTCGTTTCTTGGTCCCCAGCATTGTCGAGGAATCGCGGTACGCGTGGCGGCGCGGCGAGTTGCGGGCCGAGTATCATTCGAGCGACGAGGGGCTGCAGACGATTGGACTCGATCGCTTGGCGACCGCTTACCAGATGGTGACTCAGCGGGTCGGGCCAAGTGTCGTGCATATCGAAGTGGAACGGGAAGCGACAGCCAGTGAGCAAGTGATCAACGCCCTGCGGCAAGGTGGTCCGCAAACGATGATCAGTGATCAGGGGAGCGGCGTGATCGTGGAAACCGACGGTCAAATCGGTTACGTGCTAACAAATCATCACGTGATCGCTGACGGCAGCAACATCGGAGTTGGCTTGAGTGATGGGCGTCGGTTGAAAGCGGAAATTGTCGGCAGCGATCCGGCAACCGATGTGGCGCTGCTGAAAATCAAAGCCACGGGACTGCTGCCGGTGCAATGGGGTGACAGTGACAAGGCCGAGGTGGGGACGCCTGTCTGGGCGGTCGGCAGCCCGTTTGGTCTCGATCGCACGGTTACGTTTGGAATTCTCAGCGGTAAAAATCGGGCTGCGAAGGCTTGGGGGACAAAATATCAAGACTTCATGCAGAGCGACGTGGCGGTCAATCCGGGGAACAGCGGCGGCCCGTTGGTCGACAGCCGAGGGCGTTTGATTGGCATCAACACGGCCATTCTGGGAGACACTTATCGCGGCGTCAGTTTTTCGGTTCCCAGCAACGTGGCCCATCGCGTTTACGATCGCCTGCGAGCCACCGGGCGTTTCGAGCGGGGTTGGTTGGGTGTCCAGTTAGCCGAAGTCCCCGATGCGATGGTGCCTGGAGCCAATTTGCGAATTCGCGGGGCAATGGTCAGCCATTTGGCCGAAGTCGATTCCCCAGCCGCGCTCGCTGGTCTCACCGCTGGCGATATCATTGTCCGCTTTGACGGTGAAGAAGTCGCCGACATGGGCGCGCTGATGCGAATGGTTGGCAATTGGCCAGCCGGTGAGCGAGCGGTGATTGATGTCGTCCGCGATGGCACGATCCAGGCGTTGAACGTCGAAATTGGCGCCAGGCCGAAACGTTACGGGTTCTAGCTCTACCCGATCCAGGCTGTGGTGATTACGATGGGTGGGATGGAAATTTAGGTTTTGCTGGTTGCGCATCTGCGTCAGCTTGGCCGCCACTTCCCGATCTACCCTCCGTAAGCTGATTTCTTTGCTTTATGAAAAACTGCATCACCACTGCGATGTTGCTGTGCTTGTTCGTCCTGCTCGGCGGCTCGCCATTGGCGGCTGACGAAGCGTCTGATTCGGCGTCTGATTCTGCTGCTGCGAAACTGCCCGCTGGGATCAGCCTGGAGAAACCGGCCGACGGTCCAGCGATCCAAGTCGCCGAGGGTTGGATGGTTCCTTACGAGGAGCGGATTCCGGGAACCGATGTGACGTTCGAAATGATTCCCATTCCGGGCGGCGAGTTTCTGTTGGGAAGTCCCGATGAGGAGGCTGATCGCAACGACGACGAAGGGCCTCAACTGCGCGTTAAGGTCGAGCCGATGTGGGTCGCCAAACAAGAGGTCAGCTGGGCCGAGTATCGCCAGTTCATGAGCCTCTACCGCGCTTTTAAGTCGTTTGAAGCCAGAGGCATGCGGCGGGTCACTGATGAGAATCGAGCCGATGCCATCACCGCACCGACGGAGCTCTATGAACCGAGCTTTACCTTTGAATATGGTGATGACGACGAACAACCAGCCGTCACGATGACCCAGTTTGCCGCTCGTCAATACACTAAGTGGCTCAGCCGCGTGACGGGCAGCCAATATCGTTTACCGACCGAAGCGGAGTGGGAGTACGCTTGTCGCGGCGGTACCACCTCGGCGTATTCTTGGGGCGATGATCCCGCGGACGTGGATGATTACGCCTGGTACTTTGACAACTCTTATGACGGCCAATCGCCGGGAGCTCAGAAAAAACCGAATCCCTTCGGTCTATTTGATATGCATGGCGGAGTGGCCGAGCTGACGGTCGATCGTTACAGCGAAGATGGCTATGCCAGTTTACCGCAAGATCGCGTGTTGACGGTCGCTGAGGCGGTGCAGTGGCCTGAGGACGCTTTCCCCACTGTGGCCCGTGGCGGTAGCTGGGAAATGGATCCCGAGCAACTGCGGAGCGCAGCCCGCTTGGCCACCGACGAAGAGGAATGGAAAGAAGAAGATCCGAACTATCCCAAAAGCCCTTGGTGGTTTACCAGTGATCCATCACGTGGCGTTGGCTTTCGCCTGTTCCGCGGTTACAAACCAATTTCCGAAGAAATGATCGGCAACTATTGGGACATGAACACCGAAGATGTAAAGATGGATGTGGAAACGCGTCTGATCGGTGGACGGGGTGCCTTGGGCTTGGTCGATCGTGATTTACCTGCTGCGATTAAACAGATCGAGGATTGATCAAAGTGTATGAAACTTTAGCCCTGGTCGGGGCGACGGGCGCCGTCGGACGAATCGTGCTCGAACAACTGGTGCAACGCCAGTTCCCATACAAGCGTTTGAAATTGTTGGCCTCCGCGCGATCCGCGGGCACTCGAATCCAAGTGGCCGGCGAAGAAATCTTGGTGGAAGAACTTTGCCCGGAAGCCTTCGCCGGCGTCGATCTGGTGATCGCCAGCACGCCCGACGAAGTGGCTGCGGAGTGCGTTCCCTGGGCGGTTGCCCGAGGTGCCGTGGTGGTCGACGAAAGTGGCTACTTTCGCATGGATCCCGAGGTGCCGCTGGTGGTGCCCGAAGTCAACCCAGCGGCGCTCGACAACCATCGCGGTATCATCAGCAGCCCCAACTGCAGCACCACGCAAATGGTCGTCGAGATCGGAAGAGCACACGTCTGAACTCCAGACACTCCGGAGAATCTCGTATG